>DATFDL010000606.1:0-3654 GCA_035252155.1 Pirellulales bacterium
GACGGCCCTAACCCAAACCAAGGACGTGACCCATGGTTCAGGCTGTTTCGAATCTTACCACATCCCGCTTCCACAATCTTTCTGATGCCGCTCTCGCCGACGCGCTCGGCTATGCCGACGCGGTGCTGAAGGGCGCGGAAGCCGACTGCAAGGCCCGAAGTTGCCGGTGACGAGTTCACCGTCACGGCCACCGAGCAGATCGCCGGCCGGCTCGATGTGAACGCCATCAAGCAATACCTCGGCGAATCCTGGCACCGTTTCGAGGTCGCGGTGGTTTCCACCGGTGAGTCCGCGGCGCTTGAACTGGCGCGCGCGATTGCACAGAGCCTCGCTTGCCCGTATACGGCCATTCTGTTGAGGTTGGCGTGCCCAGGCAGGCAATGTGAGGAGGGGAACTAACTATGAAGGCATCATCACTGTGTTTCCAGGCGGCCGTCTTGTTCGTCATCGCGGGCATGGTCTGGGGAATCATCATGGCGGTTTCGGAAAACCACGCCGCGATGCCCGCGCACGCTCATCTAAACCTGCTCGGTTGGGTCTCGCTGTTCTTGTTCGGCGTCTACTATCGTTTGCATCCTGCTCTTGAGAGCAATCGGCTCGCCCTGGTGCAAGTCTGGACGTGGATTCTTGGCACCGCGGTATTAGTCACTGGCGTCGGGCTCATTTTTACAAGCCACCCTGGGGCTGAGCCGCTCGCTGGTATTGGTTCGGTGATTGCCCTTGTGGCGATGATCATATTCGCTTGGGTGGTGTTTCGTACCGAAAACGTCCGCGTGCACCGCCCGGCCATGGCGCCCGCCGAGTAAAAGCGGAAGCGGCTAGGGTCGCCGTGTTCTTTAAGGTGCGCACGACGTGCTCGCACCTACGCGGATTCGGGCCTTCCTTGCCCCGAGTGCCGACAGCTCGGCAAAAACGTTGGCAAAGGCTTGGGCGCGCTTTTCGGCTTCCCAGTGCAGTGTTGCGACTATGGCCGGGCCTGCTAGGCTGCGACAGCAGAGATTGAGGGCCTCGTGCGCGGCATAGTCCCACTTCGCCGATTTCACCCTGACCTTCCACCACACGAACATTCATCCGGCGGCATGGACAGTGACGCCGAAAAAGCCGCGCAGCGGGCCGCCCTATCGTACCGCGTGCTGCTATGGGACAACAAGAAAGAGCGGGTCGAGAGGCTGCTTGCGGTGGCGGCGAGTGCGAGCATAGGTTACGCCGCCTTTTATGCCGCTACGCGCGAGTTTCCTGACCGACACATCGTGCTGATGAACGAGGGGCGAACCATAACCACATGGAAATCCGGTCCCGCCTCAACTGCCTAGAACCCCGGTGCAGACGGCCGCTGAGGCGTTATCGCTGCCGCCAACTCCAAAGTCTCCCTGCCGGAATTTACGCTGCGTGTCGCTCATCCCAGGCCGTCAGCATAGCCTCGCACGCGGCAGGGTCGGCCTTGATGCGATAGACGGTCTGCCGGCTCAGTCCGGTTGCTTTGGCGATCTGCGCAACGCCCATGGTCTCGTTAGCCAGCATCTCGCGCGCGGCCTTGAATTGGTCTTGGGTGAAGCTCGGTTTGCGACCAAGATAGGCGCGACTGCCGGATTGCCTAGCGTGCTCGATCCCGGCGCGCTGGGCGGCTTTCGTGGCCTCGGCTTGCGCCTGTGCTGTCGCCGCCATGAACGCGATCAATGCGTCGCGCACAGCCTTTTGCACCGGGTCCTTGGTGGCGCCGTCGAAGGTCATCGCGTTGATGACCGTCTTGATGACGACACCCCGCTTCATGAACTCCCGGATAGTTTCGCAGACGTCGTCATAGTTGCGGCCGAGGCGATCGACCCAGCGGACAACGAGCACGTCACCGCGCCGCAACTTGTCGAATAAACGGCGTCCTTCCTTGCGCTCGACCAGCCGCGTGCTGACCCCGCTGGTGCCATTATCGAACACCGCATCGTCGATCTTGAAGCCGGCCGCCTTGGCCTGGCTAAGCTGGTGTTCGCTGGTCTGCTCGATCGTGCTCACGCGGCCGTAGAGGATCGTCGCCATGGGCCATGCTCCCGTCCGGTAGGGTCATGTCCGCATAGTCGTCTGTCCGTAGGCCGAAAGCAACCCTTACGGACGCCATTCCTGTTCACGTTTTTGTGTTCGCATGGGTTTACCCATACGGACACGCCATTCATGCCGCCTCAGCCATCCGGCTGTTGAGCGCGGCCAGTGCGAGCGCCAATGCCGCATCCTTGGCGCGCGTCCGGTTCACCAAGTCGCTGAGCCGGCCACCCGGGACGCGGACGCGCCACAGTCCCAACCACGCCGCGTCTGGCTCGATCGTTGCCAGCACGCGGCCAGTACGGCCAAGGCGAAGCCGGTTGCCGTCCCAATGGAGATCGCGGGTGCAGTAGTTGTGCATGGTGCTTCCAATTTGGAGTGCGAGGAAATGGCCAGAGCGCGCCGCTGGTGCGGCTTTGAGAGACGCCGGCTGTGGGGCGCGTCGGCGTTGCTGGTGAGCGCGGGCAGCGCTACCCTGGGCGCATGGTCGGGTTGGTCGCGCTGCTCGTCCTATTTGTCGGTGTGGGCTCACTGCTCGGCGTTGCCGTTGCGGGCTGGGTGCTCGCGGGCACGCTCATCGGCGCATTCTGGTGGCACTGGCACGTCAAACGCCTTCTTCACCAGCTCGGCGCCGTCGAAGTCACGGACGCTAAGATCGTCTCCATGGTGGGCGAGCTCGCCGCCCGCGCGGGTATCTTCCCGCCGCGGATATTCCAAATCTCGGACGCGCAGCCGAATTGTTTCGTGATCGGCCCCAGCCCGAGGGAGTCGGTCATCATCATGACAGGACCACTTCGTCGGCTGCTCAGCCGGGGCGAATTGCAGGCGGTGATGGCGCATGAGCTATCCCACGTTCGCCACCGCGATAACCTGACCGCAGCCGTTGGGCTGGCCTTGGCGTCGGCGATAGCTGGCCTTGCGATGCTCCTTGGAGTGTTCGGCTTGGCGGTGCGCCGGCACGGCGGTGGCTTCATGGTCGCCCTGGCGCTGCTCGCGCCGCTGATCGCGGTGATTCTGCACCTGGCGCGCGGGCGGGCGACTGAGTATCGCGCTGACAGGCAGGCGGCCGAGTGGTGCGGCGGCCCCGCGGCATTGATTGCCGCGCTTCAGAAACTCGAAGCGGCAGCCCGGCGGGTTGAAAGCGATGTCTTGTCGTATGAGCCGGCTCTTGCCAGCGTGTGCATTATCAATCCCGCGCGGCACTCCTGGATCGGCGCGCTGTTCGCGTCGCACCCCCCGACGTGGCGGCGCATCGAGCGGCTGCGCCGACTACCCAAGTAAGATGCCAGGTTCGTCGCCGCGCTTGCCGGTGACCGTGACTTGGTCGACCTGTTCGACGCGCCTTGCGGCCACCTTCCCCCGACCCCAAAAATGGACGCGCGCATCCGGGTCTTTACTCTGCAACTCGGCGATCAGCTCTTTGACGGTCATCGCAAGCTCCTCCTTCAGGCGCGGAGGTATCGAACAGGTATCGTTAACGATCTCCTAGAGCGGGATGAGTTTAGTTTGAATCGATTTGGGATTCCCAAATCAGCCGGTTTCTGATTCACCATGCTGGCTGGAATGGAGGCCAGCATGGATGGGCAAGCCTTACCCTTTGGCATTTCGCAAGCGGGTTGTTGC
>DATFDL010000607.1:0-4822 GCA_035252155.1 Pirellulales bacterium
TCGCATTGGAATCGGCCGAAGCCATCGCTTCTGTCGTGGCGCTTGGCCAGCGCGGCTACAGCGGCTACGTTCAGTTGATGTCGAACCGCGGAGCCGCGGTACTTGCCCACGTCAAGGGTATCGGCGACCAGCACCGGCTCCTGGTGCTGCCGCCGCTGAAGAAGCCGTTCGAAACCGGCGCTATTGTAAAAATTCTCCAGGACCTGAGGTTGGGCGATCCACCGGCGGCTGCCGGACGCGTCGATCTCGAAGAAGCGCTCAAGAACAATTGGATCGAGTTCTGGTACCAGCCGAAGATCGACTTGCGCAAAAAGCAGCTCGTCGGCGCCGAGGCGTTCGCCCGCGCGCGCCACCCGACTTACGGCGTGTTGATGCCCGGCGCGTTCATGCCTGGCGCATTGGAGCCGGCTCTGATCAAGTTATCCGAACTCGCGCTCACGCAGGCGCTGCGCACCGGACTCAACTTCGCCAAGGTTGGCGTGAGCCTGCGCCTCGCCGTCAACATCCCGGTCAGCGCGCTGGTCAAGATCGATGTCGCCGAGATCGTGCAGAAATACCGGCCGCATTATGAAAAATGGCCGGGACTGATCATCGACGTCACCGAGGAACAGATCGTCACCGATTTGAAGCTTGCCAGCGAGATCACGAAGAGGCTCGCCCCTCTGAACGTCAAGCTTGCAATCGACGATTTCGGCCGCGGTTATTCCTCGCTGGCGCGGTTGAAGGAACTGCCGTTTGCAGAGCTCAAGCTCGACCGCAACTTTGTTGCGGACTGCGGCACCGACAAGGTCAACGCGCCGCTGTGCAAGACGGTCATCGATCTGGCGCACAATTTCGGCTCAATAGCCGTCGCCATCGGCATCGAAAAGGCGGCGGACGCGATGGCGCTCGTCAGCATGGGATGCGATTGCGGTCAGGGCTTCTTGCTCGGCCAGCCGATGCCGGAAGAGCGGTTCTTGTCGCTGTTGCGCCAGCGTGCGGGCGCGCGCAAAGCAAATTCGGCTCCCGACAAGCCCGCTATGCGGGTTCTCTCGGCATAGCTTCGCGCTTGTTTAGTGCGTTATGCCTCAATGCGTCCAGGCGCCGCGCCGTCCGACGGCAAAGTTATCGGAATAGGATATGCGGGCGCGCTTGCGCGGCGCGCTGTCAAACGCCTGGTAGGCGATGCCTTCGCGCTCGCAATAGGCGATTGCTTCTTCCTTGGTGGCAAAGCGCAGCAATAGCTGCTGCTTCATGTCCCCCGAACTGGTCCAACCCATGAGCGGCTCGACGGCGCGCGGTTGTTCCGGCTCGTAGTCGAGCACCCACTCCTTGGTCTTGGCATTGCCGGACTGCATCGCGGTGCGTGCCGGTCTGTAGATGCGGGCGGCCATGAGAGTCACCTACAACGCAATGCTCGCCGAGCCGAAGCTCGAAGAGCGGAAGCTGGTCGGGGCAGCAGGATTTGAACCTGCGACCTGCAGTACCCAAAACTGCCGCGCTACCAGGCTGCGCTATACCCCGCCTGGCTCAGCCTTCGGATACACGGTTCGTTCCCGGCCAGCAAGCGATCCCAGCGCAAAGCAACGGGGCTAATGTCCGAAGAACGCCCCGGCGACATGGTCTCCGGGCTTGATGCCCAGCTTGTCCGCCGTGCCGGCGATCACTTCGAGCACGGCACGGACCGGCCCTCCCGACGGGATCAGTGCATCCGAAAGCGGTTTGGCGTTCTCGGCAATGTGGGTAATGGTTCCGTCGCTGCGGATAAAGAACATGTCCAGCGAGATGTAAGTATTGTGCATCCAGAACGACACCGGTTGATCGGTCTTGAAGTCGAACAGCATGCCCTGCCCCTCGGGCAAATGCTTGACGAACATCAGGCCGCGCTCGCGTTCCTTTTCATTGGTAGCAAGCGTCACGTCGAAGGCATGGACGCCGGTTGAGGATACGATCTCAATCGTCGCCTTGCCGGCAGCAAGCGCCGGCGCCGCCATGGCAACGCCCGTACACGCAGCCATCAGCAACGCCACAGCCAAGCGTCCAAACCACATCTTAGGCGATGAACGGGATGCGGCCAGTGCCGCTAATGCGACGCCGGACCGAGCGAGCCGCCCTCGGGGCGAACCTCCGCCGCCATCATGCCCTTCGGACCGGGGCCGAAGCGCACCAGCACAAACTGACCCGGCCGCAATTCGGTGATGCCGAATCGGCGCAGCGTCTCCATGTGCACGAATATATCCGGCGTGCCCTCGCCGCGCGTGAGGAAGCCGAAACCGCGAAGCCGATTGAACCATTTCACCTGTGCCCGTTCGAGACCGCTGGTCGGGACCACAGTAACATGAGTTCGTGGCGGCGGAAGCTGCGCCGGATGAATGGCCGTCGATTCGTCCATGGAGATGATGCGGAACACTTGCAGGCCTTTCGGCCGGGCCAGCACTTCGCACACCACTCGCGCGCCTTCATACGCAGTCTGAAAGCCGTCGCGGCGCAGACACGTCACGTGCAGGAGCACGTCGGCCATGCCGTTATCCGGAACGATGAAGCCGTAGCCCTTGGCGACATCGAACCACTTGATAACGCCGGACATCTCAATGACGTTCGCGGCCGATTCGCCAGCGAGATCGACCTCGGGTCGGAGTCCCGGTCCAGTGGATTTTGTTTCGAAACCGTCCGACGCCATGACGCCGTGGCCGCCGCCGCTCTTTTGCTGGCGCCCCCCGGGCGCTTCACGAATCTCTACAATCGAGGATAACACCCAACATCCATCCGAAAAGAGGGAAAATGCATCGGCGGGCGAAAAGCCTCAGGAGCCTGTGCACAAGAGTGGATGAACCGCGATTTCAATGGACAATGAAGGGTTCGAGCACCGTGCCAATGTCCTGGCGCACGACCAGATCGGCCGCAGAATCGAATTCGGTCGCTTCCCGATTGATGATCACAAGGCGAGCGCCGTTGCGTTTGGCCATGAGCGGAAAGCCGGCGGCGGGCCACACCACGAGTGACGAACCGATGGCAACGAAGAGGTCGCAGCCGAGCGTGAGCGCCTCGGCACGCGCCATGGCGTCTTCCGGCATCGCCTGACCGAACGAAACTGTCGCGGTCTTGATGAAGCCGCCGCATGACGGGCAATCCGGCGCGCAGCCATTGGCCGAGTCCATGCGCTGGCGAACCCAGGAGAGTTCGTAGCGCGTGGCGCAATCGAGACAGGCGGCATAAGTCGTGTTGCCGTGGAGTTCGACGACGTGTTCGGGAAGAATGCCAGAGGCTTGATGCAGGTTGTCAATGTTCTGCGTGATCACGCCCGGCACCTTACGGGCGCGATAGAGGCTCGCCAGCGCCCGATGCCCGCGGCCCGGCCGGGCATCGCCGAACTGGTCACTCATGGCGAAGCGCCGGCGCCATGATTCGTTGCGCGCTTCCTGGCTCGCCAAAAACTCGTCGAACATGATCGGCGCGTTCTTGGTCCACAGTCCGCCGGGCGAACGGAAGTCCGGGATGCCGCACTCGGTCGATATCCCGGCGCCGGTGAATGGCACGACGGCTTGGGCGTCATTTATCATCGTGCCGAGACGCGTCGTTGCGGTATCGAGGTCTGGAGCGATCATGCTCGTCACTTTCGGAAGCAAACGCGTTCGATTACGCTCCCGAGCCTAACCGAAAACCGGGGGACCTGCAGCAGCGGAGGATTTTTTTCATGCGATACCTGCACACTATGCTGCGCGTGCGCGATCTTGACGCGGCGCTCGACTTCTACTGCAACAAGCTCGGGCTGACCGAGATTCGCCGGCGGGTCGACGACAAGGCCAAGTTCACGCTGGTGTTCCTGGCGGCGACCGCGGACGACGCCCTGGTCGCCAAAGGGCCGGCGGGCCGCCAGGCGCCGCTGGTCGAGCTGACTTACAATTGGAACACCGAGGATTATGGCGAGGCGCGCTATTTCGGCCACCTTGCCTACGAAGTCGACGACATCTATGCGCTATGCGACCGGCTGATGAAGGCCGGCGTGACCATCAACCGGCCGCCGCGAGACGGCATGATGGCGTTCGTGCGCTCGCCCGACAAGCATTCGATCGAGCTGCTACAAAAGAACGGGCCGCTGCCGCCGAAGGAGCCGTGGACCTCGATGCCCAATGTCGGGCATTGGTAGCAGCTACGCGGCTTCAGCAGCCGGGGGCCGCGCTCCTAAGTGGAGCGGATTTGACGTTCGCTACCCACCCAGCCGCCAACGCTGGCAGCGAATGTCAAATCCAAAAGCTCCACTAGCACTTATAGTTGCTAGTGGTCCTTTGATTCTAACATTCGCATGATAGGCTGCCGAAACGGGATGCGAATGTTAGAATCGGACCACTAGCCCGCTTGCTTGCTGGCCGGGGCGAACCACTTTATATGTCGCGCGCCGTCGATGCCGCATGTTCCCGCGGCCACGCGCCCTTCGTCTAGCGGTCTAGGACGCCGCCCTTTCACGGCGGAAACACGGGTTCGATTCCCGTAGGGCGCGCCAACGAGCGTCAGGCGGCGAGGCTCTGACCGTTCTCCCGTTCAGCGACCGTCCATCCGGTTGTGGGCCTACCGACATTTGTGCCCCACGCCAATTCAATTCGCCGGAACGACTCCCCCCTGGGAGCGTTGTCGCGTACCGAAAGCGCAAAAGGAGATGCGTAAATGACGCTCGGAAGAACCATCCTTGGTGCCGCCGTGGGCGCGGGCCTGCTTGCGGTCACAAGCGTCGGTGCGTCTGCCGCCATCGTATGCCAAGGCAATGTGTGCTGGCACGCGCACGAGAGATATGCGTATCCGCCATCTGCCGGCATCGTCGTGCATGAGGACACCTGGAGGGCAGGCC
>DATFDL010000608.1:0-28652 GCA_035252155.1 Pirellulales bacterium
CGGCCTCAACCACCGCAGGCTGCGCCATCAAAAAAGAACAGAGAACCACGCTACGGACGGACGTGCCGGTCGGGCAAAATCCACCGAGCCACAAAAAGCCCAAACTCCCGGCGCCTTGCGTACCGATAAACACTCTATATAGGCGATCTTGCGCCGCTGCCGCTGCGCACGTGCCTGCCCGCATACGATTTCGGCCCAGCCTATTCGCTTGCCCATGAGAGTTTTCGGCGCGCTGATGGCGCTGGCGCTCGTTTCGCAGACCGGCTGCGCGGCGCTTTCGGGTTTCCATCGCGATTGGCGGTCGTGCTGCTGCGCCTCGCAGGGCGACATCACCGGTTGCTGGGACGGCTGCTGGGAAAGCCGCTGCACTGGGCATCACGGCAAAGTGCGAGCCATCATCACCCGCTGCGACGACACCCATTATCGCGCTCGCTTCCACGGCACCTTCTTCAAAGTCATTCCGTTCGGCTACGAGATGACGCTCACCGCGGTGCGCCAGGAGGGGCAATATGTGCTCTCCGGGCAAAAGAATCTGGGCAAACTGGCTGGGGGCGTCTATCGCTTTCAAGGCCACGCTACCGAAAGCGAGTTTTACGCCGATTATACCAGCGACAACGACCGCGGCACGTTTATCATGAGCCGGGTCAATGGCGGCTGTTCCTGTTGCCGGTAGCCCCGGCCCTTGTGGCCGGCGGGGGCGTGCGCACGCATCCCCCGAGTCGGGCCGAAAAGCAGATCCGCACGGCGTCCGTCGCAGCGACGGCGCTTGTACGCATTGAGGTCGCTCGCGCTGCGACGGATGCCGTGGCACCCTGTCGCATGCGTTGATCCCAACTCATGCTTAATTGAGTACGATGCAGGTCATTCCACATTCCCGCGAAGGATGGAAGTTCCAACCGCATCGCCGCCCAACTCATGGGCGATGCCGAGCAGTGTGTGCCAGAGATAGGCGCCATACGTGCCATCGGCCCAAATCCGCCAAGCCGGTTCGCCCGCCAGCTTGTAAGGCAACACCGAACACGAAACGCCGGCGATCTGCGTCATCACGAATTGCTCGCCCGCCTCGGCGAAATTGAAACTGCACACCTGTGCGAAGAGCGCCGTCGCCTCGCTGCCCGTGACTGCCAACGATACGTCTTGCCGCCAGACCGGCAGCACGCCGGCAATGTGCCGTGCGAGCGCCTCTCGAAGCCGATTGAGGGTGTTTTCTTCCGAGCCGTCTTCGAGGAAAAACTCCGCGCCGCCGGTACGTATACACAGACTGCCGTCATCGAGCCAGTGATGCTCATAAATCTGTCGCGGCACGGCAATGCCATTGACCGCCAAAAATTCGGCGGCGGCCGGGCCCTTGAGCAGCAACCGAGCAAGCGCGCTGAGATCGCACAGGCCGAGCTTCGCCGCGGCGGCCCGCTGCGCTGCCACATCCCCAATGTTTGTCGCCACCGGCAGTCCGCCCACGCTCTCCCAGCGCGGATGCAATTGCTCAAGCTCCTCGTGCACCGGGCTGGTTCGCAGTATCGCGCGCGGCTCGCCGCCACCGGATTCTCGGCCGCCGCTTTCCGGCGAGCCTATTGCCTGCCGCAACATAGGCCGATCGTAAAACGGCAATTCCACGACGGTCGCCCCGATCAACTTGCCGTCAACGCGAATTTGAATCTGCGTGCCGGGCGCCACTTGCGAAGGGCGCACGTAAGCCAGGCCGATCGCTTGTCGCAAGGTTGGGCTGCGGGCAATGCTTGTCACTCGGCCGGCAATCTCGCCGCGATCGATGACCAGATGACATTCGCTGGGCAGCGGCCCCGTGTACCCGCGCGGCAAAACAAAACCAACGAGCCGCCGCTTGAGCGGTTTGCGAGCTACGATCTGCAAGCTTCGGCCGCCGACAAAAAACGGCTTGTCGTGCTTCACAGCCCAGCCCAGGCCGGCTTCGTCGGGCGTGGTCAGGCCGTCGGTGTCTTGCCCGATGATGACGTGGGCTTTTTCCAGCCGCAGCACGCGCTGGGCCTCGACGCCAAAGGGCCGAATGCCGTGCCGCGCACCGGCAGCGATGATGCCGTCCCAAACGCTCGCGGCGTAAAAGGAGGGAAGATGAATCTCATAGCCCACCTCGCCGACGAATCCGGTGCGCAGCAATCGGGCGGGCACGCCCAGCACCGATCCCTCGCGCACGCCCAGATACGGAAAGCTCGCCTCGCTCACATCGACGTCGCTCAACTCGTCCACGATCGAGCGGGCGTTCGGTCCGGCGACATTCATGGCCGCCATGCTGCCGGTCAGGTTGGCCAGGACAACCTGCATCTTCCACACGATTGCCCACCGCTGCATCTCGCGGTAGACGTTGGCCGAGGCGGTCGTGGTGGTGGTGACGTAAAAGCGGTCGTCGGCCAGCCGCGCCACCACGCCGTCGTCGATCACCACGCCCGACTCGTCGCACATCAGTCCGTAACGAGTCGTGCCGATTTTCATCTTGGCGAAGCGGCCGGTATAAATCCGTTCCAAAAACTCGGCGGCGTCTGCGCCGTAGATCTCAATCTTGCCGAGTGTGCCCACGTCGATCAGGCCGACCCGCGTGCGGACCGCCTCGACTTCGGCGGCGATGGCTTGTTCGCGGCTCAGGCCGGGCACCGCATAGTACGCCGGCCGCCGCCAATCGCCGGCGGGCATGAACAGCGCACCGGCGGCGCGATGGCGCGCGTCGAGCGCGGTCTGGCGGTGCGGATGAAAGCCGCGGCCGGCAAGGTGCCCCAGTGGCACGGGATGATAAAATGGCCGCGCCGTGGGCGAGCCGATCTCATCCATGCCCTGGCCGCGCAACCGCGCCAGCACGCGAATGGTGTTGGTGTTGGCGGTTTTCCCCTGGCTGGGGCCCATGCCGAAGGTCGAATACCGCTTGAGCAACTCGATGCCATCAAAGCCTTCTTGCACCGCGTGCTTGATGTCTTTGAGCTGCACATCTTCATCCAGATCGACGAATGCCTTGCCGCGCGACTGCTCGACCACGGGATAGGGATGTGACGGCGCAACGGTCGATCGCGATACCTCGGGCATTGCCCCTGCGTATCGCCCCAAGTGGGCCACGGCAGCCAGGCCGGCGCGGCGACCGTCGGCAAGTCGTGCATCGAGCTCATAGACGCCGTTCATTCGCCCGGCCGTGAAGACGCCGGAGGGCGAGACGTCGGGCACAAATTGCGCGAGCTCGTGCGAATACTTCATTTTGCCGCGGGCCTGGCAAAACAGCGCGTCAGCCGGCGACCAGCCGACGCTCATCGCCACGCCGTCGCACTCGATGTGCTGCGCTTGGCGAACATCGGGCTGGCCGTCAGCGCCGAGTGGAGAAACCGTGACGCCAGTGACACCCAAAGCCTCGCCGCCGCTGGTCGCCCCATAAATTGCCTGACCACGCCGGATGGGAATGCCCGCCGCGGCCGCTTGTTTGGCCAGCTCGCTCGGCTCGCCCGTCGGCCGCAGATCGACAATCAAACGCACGTCGATGCCCAGCCGCTGCCAAGCCAGGGCCGCGCGGTAACCTTCGGCATTGACGGTTAACACCACGGGGCGCTCGAACGGTTTCACTGCATAGAGCCGCACCAGCCGCTGGGCCGCCGAGGCGAGCATCACGCCGGGCAGGTCGTTGTTGCCAAACACGGCCGGCTGTTCCAAGGCGCCGGTGGCCAACACGACGGCATGCGCTCTCAGCTTGGTCATTCGCTGTTCGTCGACCAGCGCCAGCCAATGATCGGCGTAATAGCCGGCGGCGACCGTGCCGGTGCGCAGGTCGAGATTGGGAAAGGCCGCCGCGCGGGTAAGTAAATCGTGCAGCAAGTCAGCCGCGCGGTAGCAGAATTCGTGAGAATTCTGGCCGTGATTCGTGCTGGCTGCCTGACTTCTCACGAAGTCAGCTACAGGCCGGTCAGGAGCTGCGGAAATTGAATCGGCCTGATACAGCAACGCGCCGCCTGCGTGCGGCTGTTCGTCCACCACGATCACACGCAGTTGCTGTTCGGCGGCGGCGATGGCCGCCGACAGGCCGCTCGCCCCCGCGCCGACGACGAGCAGATCGCACCAATCGTATCGCTTCGTGGTGCGCCGACGGGGCGATTTCGGATCGATGGCCCCCAGCCCGGCCATGGCCCGCATCTGCCGCTCCCAAAACGCAAACAACCGGCGCGGCTGATGAAACGTCTTGTAGTAAAAGCCGACCGGCAGGAAGCGGCCGAAGCGGTTGATGTGCCGGGCCTGGTCGTGCTCCAACCCACCGAAAGTGTTGACGGCGACCAGGTCGGCGCCTTCCCAGAGCGGCGTGATGTCGGCGCGGAGATTGGTGCGCCGGCCATCGGCCATCAGCACGTTCACATCGTGGTTGGCCAGGCTATGAATGCCGCGGGGGCGGTGATATTTGAAGCTGCGTCCGAGCAACCGCACGCCGCAGGCCGCCAGCGCGCTGGAGATGGCGTCGCCTTGAAAGCCGTAATAGGTGTGACCCTCGAAGCGAAATCGCACCGGTCGGCCACGGTCGATCCATTCGCCCGGCTGCGGCGGCAAGCGGCACGCGGCGGGCGCGCGGCCGGCCTGCGGCGGTGGCGGCTCGTGGGTCGCGGTCACGCCTCGGCTCCTTCCGCGCCGTAGAGATAGGTGCGCAAAAAGACGTCGTTCAGGTTGTCACGTTCGGCGACGAACCAAGTGCCGCTGGGCACGTGATACCACCATTCGCGGCGCACACCCGGTTCGCCCGTGCGGTTGAAGACGTAATCGGCCCAAGCCGCGTCGCTGGCGGTTTGGCAGTCAGGCATGGTCCGCATTTCGCCGCCGAAGGCGAACTCTTGCAGCGGCCGCGGGCCGTTGATCGGGCACGTAAGCAGTTTCATCGAGGTTGAAAGTAATCGTTGGCGGGGAGATTGCAAATGGGCGCGCCAAAAAACCTTGGAACACCGCCGCCCACCTTGTAATGAGCGGTCCGAACCGGCGGGTGGGACGAATCGTCGGGTGGGACGAGTGAAACGAGTCCCACCATTGGGCGGCGCTACCGATAAGCCGGCAATGCGGCGGATGGTGAGACTCGTTTCACTCGTCCCACCCTACACGCTTTGCCTCATCATCAACCAAAATCGAAAATCCAAAATCCAAAATCTCAATGCCCCACCGAGGCCGCCCCTTTCTCGCCGACGAGTTCGTACTCGGCGAACCTCGACAATCGAAACGGCCGAATCAACTCGTGATCTTCATCGTGGGCCAGGGTGTACGCCATCGTCGTCCCGCAGACAGGCGTCGCCTTGAAGCCCCACGTGCCCCAACCGCTGTCGAGATAAAACCCGCGGATCGGCGTCTTGCCCATGATCGGCGAAAAGTCGGGCGTCATGTCCGACATGCCGGCCCACTGGCGGTTCACCTTGATGTCCGACAAAAACGGAAACAGATCGAGCAAGTGCCCGGCCAGCCCTTCGACAAAATCGAGCGTCGATCGCTCGGAATGCAGCTCATACGGATCGAGCGAGGCGCCCATTACCAGCTCGCCGCGCGACGACTGGCTTACGTACAAATGCAAACTGGCTGAGACGACAATCTGGTCGAGCCACGGTTTGAGCGGCTCGGTCACGCAGGCTTGCAGCGGCTGAATGACCAGCGGCGTGCGCAGGCCCACCATTCGCGTGATCCGCGGCGTGTAGCCCGCCACCGCCGAGAGCACGCGGCGGGTGCGAATGTAGCCGCGATCGGTGCTCACGCCCACCACCTGGCCGTCGCGCACGTCGATGCCGGTGACGGTCGTCTTCTGGTGGATTTCGACGCCACGCCGGTCAGCCGCGCGGGCGTAGGCCCAGGCGACGGCGTCGTGCCGCACGATCGCGCCCGGCGGATGGTAGAGCGCCCCGACGATCGGCATGTGGCCGCACTCGAGATCGATATACGGGCAGATGCGTTTGATCTCGTCGGGGCCGATCACCCGGCTATCGACGCCCAGGTGCTGGTTGACTTCGGCCCGCCAGCGCATGGTGCGTAGCGTGGCGTCGGTATGGGCGAGCGTAAAGTGGCCCCGCTCGGAATAGAACAGGTTGTAGTCGAGCTCTTGCGAGAGCTCGCGAAACAGCCGCAGGCTCTCTTGATAGAACCGCACGCCTTCGGGCGTAAGATAGTTTGCCCGCACGATGGCGGTGTTGCGGCCCGTGTTTCCCCCGCCGAGGTATCCCTTGTCGAGCACGGCGACGCGCGTCATCCCGTAGTCGCGGGCCAAATAATAAGCCGCGGCCAGGCCATGCCCGCCGGCCCCAATAATGACCGCGTCGTAGCTATCCGCCAGCCGTTCATGCTGGCGGAACATCCGCGGTTCCGGGTAGTGCGAGCTTAGTCCGAAGCGCAGCAGGCGGAGAGGCATCCGGCGAGCTTAGCCGAAGTCCGCCGCGGCGGTCAACCACCGTATATTTTGGCTTCTGCGAGACGAAGCCCCGTGTGGCCCTACGGGGAGTGGGGGAAATCAGGGCGGTGATGATCGACTGCGCTTAGCACCTCGCGCACTGGGCAGCTTGCTAAATTGTACGCTCCATAATTTCCAAGATAGAAATTCGGCCACTAACTCTCGTCCATGCTCTGCCGAACGACTTGGCCATCATCGTTGAGTTGTACCTCCACACCGTGCTCTGCATCCCACTCGACATGGAAGTACGCCGATTGTTCGACGGGGCGCCCTTCATAATAGGTCAGACCGATCTGTCCTGACTCGACCTGCTGTAGGACCGCTTCCTCCTTGGCCGTGTCCACTTGATTGATTTCGCAAGTCGAAACCTGTCCGGATACCTCGATTAGGTATTTTTTCAGGTCGGCTTGCAACGCAGCAAACTTTGAGACAATTCGCTCATACGAGCGGAGCAACTCGCGATATCCAGCGAGTACCTGCTCGCGACTCGCATCTTTGTTCAACTCCACCGACAAGCTCAAATGGAAGTGCAACCAATCGCACCGGATGCCCGCGGGGTTGCTCCAACTCAGTCCCGGAATGTCGCCATGATAAACTATCTCGTAGTCACCGATCGCAGCAAGCCCTTGGTTAATCCCTTCATTGTCGGTGGCCTTCGGCTGGAATACGTCGAGATGCTGGTCTCGCAGTTGCTCGACTTCGCGAAGCCAAGCTTGCATGCCAGGTAAGAGGCCACGTCGCTTCGCGCACTCGCGGTACTCTCGCGTCAGTAATTGGCATTCCTTTAATAACCGCCGCGAGTTCGCAGCTTCCTTGGCGAGCATCCGCCGGACGGTGGTGAGCCTCTCCTGCAGGAGCGGCAGTTGGTTGCGTTGCTGGCGATGATCCAGCAACCGTTGATGTTGGTGCCTTTGTTCTTCATGAAATCGTTGCTCGTCAAAATCAGGCGATTGTCGCGGATCGCCATGCTTTGCAGCATCGCCAGCCAATTCGTCCTGATGTTGCGCAACATAGGCCTCGAGGAGCTGCGCAATTTCACCGCGCGTTTCGGCGTTCTGAGACTGCTTTGCCGACGAAATATTGTCGCGCAAATCTGCGGGAAGCAAGCCGGCCGCTTCTGACATGGCGAAGATATGCGTCCGCAATTCGCCCATCGCTGCCGTCGTCGAAGCGTCGTCCCATGCGATCCCGCGCCGCACTTCGGCGGCCGTCGGCAAGGGACGCCGGGCGCCCTCGCCATTGCGCAGCGCCGTTGCTGTTTTGCTCGCCCCGATGGCGTCGAGGGCTTCGATCGTGAATTTGAGCGGCTCATACTCGAACAGTCCGGCGCGCCAGCGAGCCAGGTCAATCGCGGCGGGGTTTTGCTGCAAAAACTCGGTGACCACGACAACATGGACGCCGGCCGGTGACAGCTTGCGAGCGATTTGTCGATACTTCTCTCCGGGCGTCGTAGCGCCGACCGCGGTGCCTGAAAAGTTCCACCAGTCGTAATATTTCGCGGCATTCATCAAAAAATCGTCCCGCGCGGTTGCTGGACTTCGACTGCACCCACGGCGATAATGAGCCAGTTCCAGCCCCGCTGTCAAGGAGATGTGCCATGTCGCGCCTCAAATCACTCGGATCGTTTGTCGCCGTATGCCTGTTGGCCGCGCCCGCCTCCGCGCAGGTGGTTCTCAAATCGAAATTCAAGGAAGGCACGTCGTTCAAAGTTCGCGAAAAAACCACCGCCGACCAGGTGCTGACGCTCAACGGCATGCCGCTGCCGACGAAGTCAGAAAACACCGCGGTGGCTGTGGTGACCTTCGGCAAGAAAGACGAAAAGGGCAACCTGCCGATCACGACCAAAATCGAGTCGCTGGTCGCCGATCTTACGCTGCCCGGTAATTTGACGGTGCATTTCGACTCGGCCAAGCCCGATGAGAAAGCGTCGAACCCGAATCTCGAAGCCGTGCTCGATATTTTCCGGAAGCTGGTGGGCAACACGACGACGATCACGCTTGGCCCCGGCAACACAGTGGTCTCGGTCGAGGGCATTCAAGAAGGATCGCAGGTCGATCCCGAAAGCATCAAGGAACAGTACCAACACGAGATCGATCGGTTTCCGGCCGAGCCGATCAAGCCCGGCGACAAATGGAAGCGGACCGTCAAGCAAGACCTGGGGCAAGGGCAGGTCTTTACGTTTGAACGCGATTATGAATACGTCGGTCAGGTCGCCGAGTTTCCCACGGTCGCCGGCAGCCGAAAGCTCGACAAGGTGACGGCCACGGACACCTCGGTCGATTACTCGACCAAAGGCAACGCCGGCCTGATCAACGTGAAGAAAAGCGAGCTGACCGTCGAATCGTCGAAGCACACGCTGCTCTTCGATCGAGAGTCGGGCCGAACAGTGTCGTCGGAGAGCGAAGTGAAGATCAAGGGCCCGCTGTCGTTGGCGATCAACAACATGGACTTCACCGGCGAGCTGCAGCTTATGCTGAGCCAAAAAGAGGAGGAACTTAAGGACGGCCAGGACGGTGGCACATCGAAGCAGAAGTAACTGGCAACGGCGACCCACGGGCCATGAGTTCGCTTGCGAAACAACTCCGCGAGCGGGCGAGTGGAAGTATGGCCATGACGATCGCCGTGATGGCCGGCATGATCGCCTTCCTGGCGGCTTGGATCGCCCTGATGGTGCTGCTAAGCCGCGGTGAAAATCAATAAAAGAGCTCCCTGCGGAACAGATTGTTTGCCCCCTTTTCGCGGGATTGGTCGGCCTGGGAAGGCCATCCTCCGGTACGCTTTTTCCTTGCCTCGCACCGCCGGGCGCTGTATGCTGATCTGCTGGAAGTCTCCCCTATTTTTGGCTTGGCATGGCATCGGGCGAATGACGACCGTTGGCCCACGACTGTTTTGGCGGCTCGGCGCCTGCACGCTTGCGATCGGCTTGATCGCAAGCGCGGTCGCTTCGTCGGCACAGGCGAGCTGCGGCGACTATGTCATGATCGGCGGGCATGGCGATCATGCCGGCATCTCGGCGCATGGTCAGAACCACTCCACCCGTTCGGCGCCCCAGTTGTCATCCGATACCTCTCGTCGGCCTTGCAGCGGGCCTGAGTGTTCGCGGCAGTCGCCCGAGCCCGAACGGTTGCCGTTGACGCTCACTTCTGGCCCCGCGCCACAGTGGGGCTTGTCGGCGACACCCCTGGCCTTGGTTGGGCCGCAAGCGTCGGGCGACGCGTCGATCGACGAACCGCTCCACGATCTGTTGCATGCCGGCAGCGTCTTTCGGCCTCCCCGGTTGGCCTAACTTGCTCTCGTGCGATTGCGCGCCTGGTGCGGTGGATCGTCTGTCATGCTCCTCGAGCAAGACCGAACGCCGTAACATGTTTCGGCGCGCTGTGCGATCGGACCAGCACGGGCGATCAGGTCGCCCGGCGGCAAGCAACTTCTTCGCGAGAGCAGCGGCGCGCTGATGTGACCTCGGCCGTCGTGGGACGGAATTCATTCCGTTCGCAACCAGAGTCAGGCTCCGTGCTACGTTCAGAAACGGAATAAATTCCGTTTTACGCAAGGGGCATCCATTACGTTCTACTTTCTCAAACGATTTTCAGGATTCATCTCATGTGTCATCCTAGGTCCCCTCGCCAGGCGTTCACGCTGGTCGAGTTGTTGGTGGTGATCGCCATCATTGGCATTCTCATCGCGCTGCTGTTGCCGGCCGTTCAGGCCGCCCGCGAATCGGCGCGCCGCAGTCAGTGCGTCAACAACCTCAAACAGATCGGCATCGCTTTCAATGGTTATCACGACGTATATAGCGTGCTGCCTTTTGGCAAGGGCGCCAGTTACCCTGGCGCGCCGGTCTACGCGCGTTGGTCGCAACATGCGCTGTTGCTGCCGTATTTGGAGCAACAGGCGTTGTACAACTCGCTCGATTTCCGGTGGCCGCCGGCGACGCCGGGCATGGGCGGCGGCTTGCCGTTTATGCCCGCCTATGCCAACCCGGGCGGGCAGAACAATGCTCCTTGCACAATCCGGGTGCCCGGCTTTTTGTGCCCCTCCGACGGCACGCAGGTCGATCCGGCCTGGCCCGGCCAGAACAACTATGCCGGCAACCAAGGAAGCTGGCTCTGCGACCGCACGCAGGCCATCGACCCGAATGCGATTGTGGCACCCACCGAAACACAACCCGGCATCTTTTTCTATCTGAGCGCGGTCACGTTTGCCGACGTACTCGACGGGGTGAGCACCACGGCGTTCTTCAGCGAGAAGCTGCGCGGCACGGGCGCGCCGAATCCCCGCACCGACATGTTCGTGATTCCGGCACAAACGTCACTGCTGGCCACCTGGACGACATGCACCAATATCCCGCTGACCGCGACGCCGCTCACGAGCAAGTGGGGCTGGAGTTGGGTGATGGGTGAGAACTGTTGCACGCAATACAACCACGTGGCCGTGCCCAACGCCCCCAGTTGCGGCGGCACGGGGTTTCCGGGAACGATGAGCAACATGGCGATGCAAGTCGCCCCCAGCAGCAACCATCCGTCCGGAGTCAATGTTTGCATGGGCGACGGTTCAGTGCGTTTTGTGCGCGAAAACATCGACCTGCTGACCTGGCGAGCGCTGGGCACGCGCCGTGGCGCGGAAGCCATGAACCTGCCCGCTGAGTAGATTCGCATCGGGAGAGCACAACATGGCAGGTCGGATTTTTTCGTGCCGATGGCTCGCTGCGGCGCTGGCCCTGGTCGGTTTTTCGGGATGCGGCCGGTCTTTGCCGGATTACGCGCGCTATGTTCCCTCGGCCGCTCGGGCGCAGGATGCACTCGAACAAGTCTTGTCGGCTTGGAAGGACGGCCGGCCGGCGGGTCCGCTCGCCTCCAAGTTCGAGCCCGTTACGATCCAGGTGGCCGATTCGAGGCGTAAGCCCGGCCAGCGGCTGGTCGACTACGAACTGCTCGGAGAAATTTCCGGCGACGGGCCGCGGACCTTTGTCGTGCGGCTGAAGCTTGCCAACCCGACCGACCAGCTCGTGGTGCGCTATTACCTGGTCGGCATCGACCCCCTGTGGGTTTTTCGCCAAGAAGACTTTGAGGCCGTCATGCACTGGGCGGCCTGCGCCCCGGACGACGAAAGCCAGCCGGAGGCGTTGGCAGCCGACGAAGAATAACTTCGAGATTCATAAAACACGTGAATCAGCAAAATAGTCCAGGAGAATTCATGCATCGCTACTCGCTCGTTCTCTGTTTTACCGCGACCGCTCTTTACGCGACGGGCTGTCACAAGGCCGATGTGAAAGACTACGTGCCGGCTGAGCAAGCCGCGCGAACGGCCTTGGGCGCCGCGCTCGATGCCTGGAAGTCGGGCAAAAGTCCCGATCAAATCGGAGCCTCCAACCCGGCCGTGAACGCGGAGGATCCCCAGTGGCGCGGCGGAAAAAAGCTTGCCGACTATGAAATCATCGGTCCCGCGCCGGGGGAGGATCAGAACCAACGGTTCGCCGTCAAGTTGACGCTGGCCGGCGAAGCCGCGCCCAAGGAAACCACGTACATCGTGGTCGGCAAAGATCCTCTCTGGGTTTTCAGTGCGGATAGTTACCGTCAAACCTCCGGCGTGACCACGGGAATGTAACGAAATAGTGGCGCCATGAGTCTCTCGAGTCCTGCACGTCCTACCGAACCGACCGAGCGCCGGCCCTCGCCGCCCCCACACGGCCGCTTGCGGCGGCTGGCGTGGGGCCTGCGCGTGGCCCAGGTGCGGTTGCGATTTCCCATCGTGCTGGTGGCGGCGTTTTTGATCGTCGGCAAATGGCACGTGCTGCGGAATGCCTGGGATACGTGGATCGCGCCCGCCCATCCGACGGCCCGCGGCGTTTCGTCCGACACCGAGTATTTTTGCCCAATGTGTCCCGGCGTGATCTCCGATTGGCCGAGCAAGTGCTCGGTGTGCAACATGCCGCTGGTCCGCCGCAAACGGGGCGAAGCGGTTCACTTGCCCGACGGCGTGGTGGCGCGCATGCAACTTTCGCCCTATCGCGTGCAATTGGCGGGCATCCGTACCGCGGCGTTGGAGTATCGCCCATTGGTCTATGAAGTCGTTGCAGATGGCAAAGTCGCGCAACGCGAAAACGGCGAACAACGTAACGACGGCGATCGCACAAGCGTTGTCGTGAATGCCGAGATCCACGAAGACGAGATTCCCTATGTAGTCGTGGGGGCGACCGCGGCGGCGACCAGCGACATGCATGTCGGCCATGATCCGTGGCCCGGCCGGGTGTCGGCGATGGAGCACGAGGTGGCGCCGCGCAGTCGACGAGTGAAGATCCAGATTACCGTCGATGATCCGCGCGAAGAATTGTGGCCGGGCATGAACGTGAGCGTGCGCATGGCGCGGCCCGTTGACGAGCTGGAGCCATTCTGCTCGCAGCCGGCCGGTCCGCCGCCGCTGGCCAAGGGCGAACTGCGTAAGCTCTACACCTGCCTCGATCATCCGCACGTCTTACGCGAGAATCGCGGCACTTGCCCCGAAGACAAAAGCTCGCTCGTCGAGCGTCGCCTGACCGAGTTGGAGCGCGTCACCTGGTGGTGCCCGATGCATCCCACCGTAACGGCCCTCGAGCCGGGACAAGTTTGCGATGAATGCGGCGGCATGAAGCTCGTGCCCCGCGTCCTGCGGTATCGGCCCAGAGGACAGGTGTTGGCCGTTCCTGAATCGGCGGTCATCGAATTGGGAGACCGGCGCGTGGTCTACGTCGAACGGATGCCGGGCATGTTCGACGGCGTGGAGGTTGCCCTGGCGCCGCGGTGCGGAACTCATTATCCGGTAATTGGCGGCCTCGAGCCGGGAGAGCGCGTGGCGGCCACGGGCGCCTTTTTGCTCGATGCCGAGACGCGGTTAAACCCCAGCGTCGCGGCCGGCTACTTCGGCGCCGCCCGGGCCACCGACACTTCTACTTCGTCCACCGCGCCAGCGGCTGCCACAGATACTTCTGAGGAAGAGGCCGCCGCCATCCGCGAGGCGCTGGCCGAGTTATCGCCCGCCGACCGCCGTTCGGTCGGACTTCAAAAGACTTGTCCCATCACAGGTCTGGCGCTTGGTTCGATGGGCGTGCCGTTGAAGATCGAAGTCGGCGGCCGCACGGTATGGATTTGTTGCGAAGGCTGCAGGAAGAAAGCGCGTGAGATGCCGTAGGCGCTTCGATTTTGGATTTTAGATTTTGGATTTTGGATTGCGTGCGACTCGCCTGAACCCTGAACCCTGAACCCTTCCACCGTGATCGACCGCGTCATCGAATTCTCGATCCGCAATCGTGCGCTGGTGATCGCGGCGGGCATCGTGCTGGCCGTCTGGGGCGTCTATGCGGTCTATCAAACGCCAATCGACGCCATTCCCAATGCGTCGGAAAACCAACTGATCGTCTTTGCCGATTGGCCTGGCCATAGCCCGCGCGAGATCGACGAGCAGGTCACCTATCCGTTGTCGGTCGAGTTGCAGGGGCTGGCCGGCGTGCGGGTGGTGCGTTCGTCGAGCGAATTCAACTTTACGTCGCTGAGCGTCATTCTCGACGATTCGGTCGATTTTTATTTTGCCCGGCAGCAGGTCAGCGAGCGGTTGGCCCGCGCCGCCGAGACGCTGCCCAGCGGCGCGCATGCCTATCTGGCGCCCGATGGCGTGGCGACCGGGCAGATCTTCTGGTACGTGGTCGAGGGGCGCGACTACGATCTCGGCCGGCTGCGGTCGATCCAAGATTGGTACGTGCGCGGCCAATTGGCCGGCGTGCCCGGCGTGGCCGAGGTGGCCAGCGTGGGCGGGCACGTAGTCGAGTATCAAGTCGATCTCGATCCGCAACGCGTAGCCGAGTTCGATCTGACACCGGGCATGGTATCGCGAGCCATTGCCGAGGCCAATGCGTCGGCCGGCGGCTATGTGATGCAAAAACCGAACGCCGAATATCTGGTGCGCGGCGTCACGCTGCTGGGCGCTGGCGCCGAAGACGCTCCGCCCGACCCGCGGAAAATCGTCCGTGATCTGGAGCAGTTGGTGCTCGGCGAGGCCGACGACCGGCCCATCTTGCTCAGCGACGTGGCCACGGTTTCCATCGGACCGGCGTTTCGCCGCGGCGTGCTCGAACTGCACGGCAATGAGGCGGTCGGCGGCGTCGTGCTGATGCGTTATGGCGAGAACCCGCTCGAAGTCACCCGCCGCATTCACCAGAAAATCCATGAGCTTTCGGCTGGGCTGCCGCCGGGCGTGCGCGTCGTGCCCGTCTATGATCGCACGCCGCTCAGCCGCGGCGCCGTGACCACCGTCACCGCCACGCTCTTTGAGGCCATCGCCACCGCCACCATCTGCGTGCTGATCGTGCTCATGCACTTTCGCACGTCGCTGGTGATCGCAGTCACGCTGCCCTGGGCGGCCCTCTCGGCCTTTGTGGCCATGTGGGCGCTGCGCCGGCTGGGCATCGCCGACATTCAGACAAACATCATGTCGTTGGCCGGTATCGTCGTGTCGATCGGCGTGCTGGTCGATTCGTCGATCGTGATGGCCGAAAACGTGATGTACGTGCTGCACGGCCGCTTCGGCGATCGGCCGGTCCGGGGCGACGTGCGGCGGCTGGTGCTGCCGGCCTGCCGCACCGTGGGCCGACCGATTTTCTTTTCGGTCGCGATCATGCTCGTTTCGTTTCTGCCTGTCTTTTGCCTGGGCGGCATTCAGGGCAAGATGTTCCGGCCGCTGGCCTTTACGAAGTCGTTGGCGATGCTGTCGGTGGCCGTGCTCGCGATTACGCTTGTTCCGGCGTTGTGTACGATTTTCATTCGCGGCCGGCTGCGCGACGAACGCCGAAGCTGGCTGGTGCGTACGGTGACCGACGTCTATCGCCCGGTGCTCGAATATCTGCTCCATCGCCCGGCGCCGCTCGTCTGGCTGTTGGGACTGACTTTTCTGGTCGGCTGCGCGCCGCTGGGCCACCGCGCGGTGTTGCTGGCGATGCTGCTGCTGTTTCTGGCGCTGACGGCCGCGCTTACGCGCACCTGGCGCGGCACGCTGGCCTGCACGCTCACGCTCACCGCGGCGGCGCTGGCCGCCGAGCGTGGCATGCGTCCGCTCAGTTGGCAAAAAATGCCGCCCTTGAACGAAGGCATGGTGATGGATATGCCGATCACCGTGCCACGGGCCTCGATCGCCGAGGCCGCCGACGACCTGAAGGCCCGCGACATGGTGCTCTGCCGTTTTCCCGAAGTGGCGATGGTCGTGGGCAAGGCGGGCCGAGCCGAAACTCCGTCCGATCCGGCGCCGATCGACATGATCGAGACGATGGTCGACTTTCGCCCGCGCGAACTTTGGCCGAAGCGCAAACTGCACGAGGGCGACGCACGGCGGCAAACGCGCAAGGTGCTCGACGCGCTGACCGAGCGAGGCTTCATCGAAGCGCCCGCCGATGCCGATGAGCGCGAGACGATTGTGGTCGAAGCCGTGGCAGCCTCGCTGGCCCGCTTCGACGGCGTGATGCGCGAGTTCGCCTATCAGCGCAACCGCCAGTTCGAGGCTTCGCTCGGTCCGCAATTGGTGCGGCAGCTCGTCGAGCGGATGATTGCTCGCTTGCAGCCGCACGGCCTCTTCACCCATCCGCCGACGGAAGGCGAAATCGCTCAGGTGGCTCAATCGCTGATCGACCACGCCGAGCACCATCTCGTCATGTCTCCGTCGCTCGACGATGTGACGCGGCTGGCACGGCATGCCGGGCGTCACTTCGAGAGCTTGCACCTGGTGGAGGACGGCGCCGATCTGTTCGCCGATCGGCCCACGCCGTGGCGGCGCGCGGCCGACTGGATCGGCGGCGCGCTGGGCAAATCGCCGCCGACCTTTTTTACACGGCTGAGCGACGATGTAGCGAACGATTTTCAAACGGCCTGGCGAAAGCACGTGCGACAGCTCAATGCCGAGTTGTTCGAGCGCGGCAGCGAGACGTTTACGCGGCTGGCGATCGAGGAGGTCCTTGGCCGATCAACCGTGCGCGAGCCGCGCATGGCCGAATATCTGGCCGACGTGCGACGCTTCCGCGCTCAACCGCCGCTGCCTTCGCACGCCGGGCATCATCAGGGTCACCGCGCGTATGCACTGCCCGATGTGCCTCCGCAGCCCGAGTTGAAGTCGCTGCAAGAAACGCTCGCGGCCGGCATGCGCCGCCGCGCGTTGCTCTGGCCCAGCGAACCGGACGAGTTGTCCGATCCGGGCGGCGAGCTCGATCGCACGCTGCAAATGCCCGGCTGGGCGAACGTCTGGACCCGCCCGATCCAGAACCGCGTCGATATGCTCTTCACCGGCGTCAATACCGACGTGGGCGTGCGGGTATTGGGCCGCGAATTAAACGATGTCGTCGTGGCTTCGGAAGAAATCGCCGGCGTGCTAAAGCAACTGCCTGGCGCCGCCGACGTGATGGCCGAAGCCGTCCGGGGCAAAGGATACCTGGAGATCCGCGTCGATCGCGACCGTGCGGCGCGAGCCGGAGTCGGCATCGGCGCCATCAACGAGGCGATCGAGCTCGCGCTGGGCGGACGTGTCGCCACCAGCACCATCGAAGGGCGCGAGCGCCATAATGTGCGCTTGCGTTACGCGCGCCATTGGCGCGACGACGAAGAAGCGATCAAGCGTCTGCCGGTGGCCGGCGAGGCGCCGCTGGGAGAGCTGGCCGACGTGCGGCTGGTCGATGGCCCGGCCTCGATCAAAAGCGAAAATGGGCTGCTGCGCAACTACGTGCGGCTGAACGTGCGCGGGCGCAGCGCCGTGACGTTCGTCGAAGAGGCCCGCCGCGTCGTCGCCGAGCGAGTCCGCTTGCCCGAAGGCGTGTATCTGGAGTGGACCGGGCAATTCGAGCACGACGTGCGCTCGATTCGCACGTTGGCCTGGGTGCTGCCGCTGGTGATCGGCCTGATCTTGCTGATTCTCTATTGGACGTACCGCGATCTGGCCGATGCGCTGTTGATGTTGCTGGCGGTGCCCGGCGCCGTGGCCGGCGGCGTGATCTTTCAATGGCTGTTGGGTTACGACTTTTCGGTCACGGTGCTGGTCGGCTACATCGCCTGCTTCGGCATGGCGACGTCG
Organism: Pirellulales bacterium; assembly: GCA_035252155.1. Classification (GTDB taxonomy): domain Bacteria; phylum Planctomycetota; class Planctomycetia; order Pirellulales; family JAICIG01; genus JAICLL01. The sequence continues at coordinate 17,483 of DATFDL010000608.1, forward strand.
ACGGGCATCATCATGTTGGTCTACCTGCGCGAGGCGGTGGACCGCCGCGGCGGGCTGGAGCGGATGAGTCTGGCCGAGCTGCGGCAGGCGGTGATCGACGGGGCGGTTCACCGGTTGCGCCCCAAGCTGCTCACGGAAGGCACGACCATTCTCGGCCTGGCCCCCATGCTCTGGGCCACGGGCGTGGGCGCCGAGGTTATCCGGCCGATGGCCGCGCCGGTGCTCGGCGGCATCTTGGTGGCCGATGAGGTGATCGACTTGTTGCTGCCGGTGCTCTTTTATTGGGTGCGGCGGCTGCGCTGGCGGCGGCTGCACGGCGACGAAGCGAACGTGCCAAACAGAGACACCGCTCTCTCAATGACTCATGAACCAACGGGCATGTAGGGGCCGCTTGAATCGATCGGACGAGGCCACTATATTACTGAGTTCCCACACAAAATTACTGAGTTTCCACACAAACCAACGCCCTCGCTGCGCCGCCCGGTTCGGTAAAACCGATTTCAAGGAAACATCGCCATGACCATGGATAAAAGTCTTCAGCTTCGGGCCGGTTTGGTCCGCTCGCGCAGCGTGCTGTCGCGGGCCGAACGGATCGCGCGGCTGCAATCATCGGATCGTTGGCAGGAAGGTCAAAGCCCGTTGGGACTACCCAAGGTGCGGGTCTACAAGATCACGATGAAAAAGAAGAAGAAACGCAAGGAAGAGGAAGAAGGCGCCACCGCCGCCGAGGGCGCCACGCCCGAGAAGAAGTAGGCATCGCGCTGGACGTCTGTAGGGAACGGACTCCGTGCCGTTCCGCGAAACTGCGATTCGGCCCCGCGCCGCCGCTCACGGAACGGCACGGAGTCCATTCCCTACAGAAGCCGTTGCGGCTCTTGAACGTCAAAACCGATAAGACTGTTCTACGATCGCACCTTGCGGACGACGCCCACCACCACGCCTAGAACACGGGCATTGGTCACGTAGATGGGCTTCATCGAGCGATTGGCCGGCTCCAGCCGAATGCGCTTGCCTTCGGGATACCAGCGCTTGAGCGTGGCCTCGTTGTCGTCGGTCAAGGCCACCACGGTCTGGCCGCGCGTGGCGGTCGGCTGCTTCTTGATCACCACAAAATCGCCGTCGGCGATCTGGTCTTCGATCATCGAGTCGCCCTTGACCTTGAGCACGAACAGGTCGTCGGAGTTGAACAGCTCGCCGAAATCGATCCGCTCGTTTTGCGAAACCGCCTCGTGCAGCACGCCCGCGGCGATCTGACCGGCCAGCGGCAGGCCGTGCCCATCGGGGTTTTCGGTGGAGAGCATGATCGCCCGCGACATGTTCGGCTCGCGGGTGATGAGCCCTTTTTTCTCCAGCGCCTTGAGATGACACATCACGCCGTTGGGCGAGCTGATGTCGAAGTTCGCGCCGATCTCGCGGACGGTGGGACCGTAACCGCGGCTGCGAATTTTCTCTCGGATGAATTCGTAAACCTCTCGTTGACGTTGCGTCAACCGCTCAAGATTGGCCATGGCCGCGGGTCCTTTTTTGGCTAGCGCGCTGGTGGAGTGATATGCCCGACTCCATGATAATATACGAGCGTACAGAGTCAATAGCGCATGTACAGTAAACCGATGTGCATGCCGGACAGGCGGTTACGGCGAGCGGGCAGGCCGAATCGCGGGGGCTCCGCGGCTTGCGTTTCGCCCGCAGTGTTCCGCTGGGTGCCACGGCATCCGCCGCGGCGCGATAAGGTTGAATCGGCGCGCGACCAAAATCGCCGCGGCGGACGCCGTGTGGCGCCGATCCCCAAAATCTGGCCGACGAGCAGATCCGCACGGCGTCCGTCGCAGCGACTGCGCGTGTGCGTATTGCTGCGACCTCGCACTCGCCGCGGCGGACGCCGTGTCACCCTGGCGCTGCCATCGAAACTTCAATGCATGGCTGGTTAACCGAGTTCCGTCTCGAACTGCGTCAATTGTGGGTCGTGCGGAAACGCCGCCAGCCCCTCTCGGCAGATCTGCAACGCCCGATCGCTGTGGCCCAGCAGCCGCCAACAATCGGCCGACAATAAAAACAGCCGCGGCAGGTATTTTGACCGGGCGGGCAAAAGTTGTCGGCTGCGCTCCAAACAGGGCAGCGCCTCGGCCGGGCGGCCCGACATCGCGTAGGTCATGCCGAGATAAAACAGCACGTAGGGGTCGTCGGGTCGATCGGCGCGGTCCAGTTCGAGCAAGCGAAGATTGCGCGCCAGCTTTTGGCGGCGAACCGCGGCGTCTTCATAGCCCGAATGCCCGACGGCGATCTGCGTCGATCGGACCACTCCGCCCGACCGCACCACCGCCGGCACGATCTGCTCGTGGACCCGCCCCTGCCAGCGAATGCCGGGCAGATTGCGAAACAGCCGGTCTTGCGCCGCGACCGACGCGGGGTGCCCGCCGTCGGCCGCCGCCGGGCTGGTGTGCCACATCTGGTAGACCACGTTCGCGTCGTTCAGTCCCGCGAACAATTCGGCCAGCGCGCGGCGATTCGGCTCGTCGAGCCAGTCGTCGGCATCCATCCAAAAAATCCACTCGCCCGTGGCATGCCGCAGCGATTCATTCCGGGCGGCGGAAAAATCATCACACCAAGCGAAGTCGAAGATTTTGGCCGCTCGGCCGTGCCGGTCGCGCGACGCGGCGGCCAGTTGACGAGTGCCGTCGTGTGAGCCGGTATCGACAATCACGATTTCGTCGACCAGGTCAGCCGCGGTCGCCAGCGCACGCGGCAAATTCGCCGCTTCGTTGCGGACAATCATCGTGAGCGAAATTCGTGGCATCGATGTGGAACGCGTTGGGCCGACTCAATTGCGCTATGTGTGCAATTGTAGGACTGCCTGATTGCTATGGGTAATTAAGCAAGTTAGACTGAAGATGGAAGCTCCTGAGAACGTCCATACCAAACCGCGAAAACGCCGATGGCATCGATCATTCTGGGGTCAGGAGAGCAATTCGAGCATCAGCACGCCAAAGATAGGAAGACCACCTTGCGACGCGGTAACGTACGAATTTCGATTGGGAAGCGGTCGGAAAAAGAAATGGAGATCAATAAGGCGGTGCGAATTCCGGCAAGCACACCTCATCGGCTGCGCAATGTCGGAGACGACTACGCGATCGTCGATTGTCACCATGAGCAAGGCAGCCGCCCATAGTCTGAACGAAGCGCGCGCAATTGTGTCGCCGGGCGGGCCGCGTAGGATTTTCGAGATCCGTTCCTGGGGGACGCTGTTGTGGGCACTCGTATTGGTGGCGTTCGTCTTTGCGGCCCAGGCCGTGGCTGCGGACTACCTGATCCGCATTGGTAAGCCGATCGAGAACCGAGGGTGGCTGCTTCATGTACCGTGGCTTGATGCGCGTGCGGCGATAACGGCGCTTGTGGCAATGCTCGGCTTGGCAATTGCCCGGCATAATCTGGCCCTGGGCTTACGGCCGTATCTTTCCTACGCGAACATTGCGCCTAAGGCAGACGACAAGCCCCCAAAATTTGTAGTGCTGATTCGCAATGAGGGGACCGGACCTGCGGTAATTGCCGACATGCGGTACGAGCTGCGATTCGAAGGCGACGACTTCGAATCAATTTTGGAGCACGAAACAGTTGTCAATCGCATCAAAGAACGTTGCGGGCTCGTGGAGGGCTTGGAATACAAGCTGCACAAATTCAGTGTCGGAGCGACCATCGGGAAAGACAAGGAACGCATCATGCTTGAAGTGAACAACGATGCCATCGATCGACTGCTGGCGGTGCGGCACTTTCTGATTAAGGTGAGGTATAAGGGCTTGCTCGGTGACCTTTACGAGAAAACCGTCGAATGCCTCCGACCCGACGACTATCGCCGGCCGCGGAGCTTGCCGCCCACTAATTGACGCGCTCTCGAAGGACGACATTAAAGCGACTGGAACACCTTGAAGTCGCGCGGTCGCCATCTTATCCTAGCCCCAAGACGTACTTCTCGGCCACTCCTGGGAGAGACACGATGAACCGATCGACTCATCGCCGCGGTTTCTTGCAACAGACGGCGGCCTTGGGCGCCGGGCTGGCGGTGTTCAGCGAGCTGGCCGCCGATGAGCCGCCGAAAGGGACGAACGATCGCGTGGTTCTGGCGGTGATGGGCACCAACGGCCGCGGACGCGACCTGGCCCGCGGTTTTGCCGCGCGGCCCGATGCCGCCGTCGCCTATATCTGTGACGTCGACGAGCGAGCGGCGGCCAAGGGCGTCGAGGCGGTCGGCTCGCATCAACCGCAGCCGCCCAAGACCATCGGCGATTTCCGCCACGCGCTCGACGATCCGGCGGTCGACGCCTTGGTGATCGCCACGCCCGATCATTGGCACGGTCCCGCCACCATCCGAGCGTGCGCGGCCGGCAAGCATGTGTATGTCGAGAAACCGGCCTCGCACAACGGCCAAGAAGGGCAATGGATGCTCGCCGCCGCCCGCAAGCACGAACGCGTCGTGCAACTCGGCACGCAGCGGCGCAGCGCGCCCGGCGTTATCGCCGCCGTCGAGCGCGTCCGCTCGGGCGAAATCGGCAAGGTGCTCTTTGCCCGTGGCTGGATCGACAGCACTCGCCCTAGCATCGGGCAGGGCAAAGAGGCGTCCGTGCCGCCGCAGCTCAACTACGAGCTGTGGCAAGGGCCGGCGCCCGAACGGCCCTACCACGACAACGTCATTCATTATCATTGGCATTGGTTCTGGCACTGGGGCACCGGCGAGCTAGGCAACAACGGCATCCACGCGCTCGATGTTTGCCGCTGGGGGCTGGGCGTCGATTATCCGCAACGCGTGGTGTGCGGCGGCGGACGGTATCATTTCCACGACGATCAACAGACGCCCGACACGCAGATTGCCACGTTCCATTTCGGCGACCGGGCGATCAACTGGGAGCACCGCACCTGGAACCGCCGCGGCCTGGAAGGCACCGACTTCGGCATCGCCTTTTACGGCGAGGAAGGCACGATGGTGATCGGCGACAGCACATGTCGCTGGTTCGACAAGGCGGGCAAAGAGATCAGCCAGTCGCCGGCCGAGCATGGCGGCGACCAGCACCTGGCCAACTTTCTCGAGTGCGTGCGCAGCGGCGGCCGGCCCAACGCCGACATTGAAGAAGGCGTCAAGAGCACGACGCTTTGTCATTTGGGTAACATTGCCTACCGCACCGGGCGAACGATCGAGTTCGATCCCGAGCGGCGGCAGATTGTCGGCGACGACAAAGCCGCGCAGCTCTGGTCGCGCGAGTACCGACCGGGCTGGGAGCCGAAGGTGTAAATAACGAAGAGTTTTGAACAGAAGATAACGAAGGAAGCAAAGAAAGGGTTTTCATGGCTTATTTAACACGTCGACGTTTCTTGGCATCTACCGCCGCGGGTGCGGCGATTTCATTCGCTCGTTGGCCACGCGCACGCGCCGCCGACGACTCGACGCCGGGCAAATACATCTTGGGCTTGCAAAGCTACTCGCTCCGCAAGTTTCCCGTGGATAAAGCCATCCACCATACCCAGGAGCTGGGCCTGCACACCATCGAGTTCTTTAGCGGCCACTTCGCCCTCGACAGCAGCCCGGAGCAGATTGCCGCGATGAAGGCCAAGGTGACGAAGTTCGGCATCCAGGCTCTGGGCCACGGCGTCAATGGGTTCACGAAGGACCACGAGGCGAACCGGCGGATCTTTGAATTCGCCAAGAAGGCGGGCATCCGCAACCTCTCGGCCGATCCCACCGAAGATTCGTTCGATAGCCTCGACCGGCTAGTGGACGAATACGACATTCGCATCGCCATTCACAACCACGGCCCCAAGGCCCGGTACAACAAAATCAACGACGTGCTCGACGCCATCAAGGGCCATGACAAGCGGATCGGGGCCTGCGCCGACCTGGGCCATTATATTCGCTCGGACGAGGATCCGGTGAAGGCCATCCACCTGTTCGAGGGCCGGCTCTACGGCGTTCATCTGAAAGATTTCGACGAGCCGAAGGACAACGCCAAGGGCGTGATTCTGGGCAAGGGGCAACTCGACGTGGTGGGCGTGTTCCGGGCGCTCAACAAGGTGCGTTTTCCGGCTGACGGCTCGCTTTCGATCGAGTATGAAGAGAAGCCCGACGACCCGTTGGACGATCTTCGCCAATGCGTGGCGATCTCGCGCGAGGCGATGAAAAAAGCGGCTCTGTAGGAAACGGACTCCGTGCCGTTCCGTGTGGGGCGGCGCAAGTTCGGTGCAACGGCTTGCTCATATCGGAAAGCTAGGCCATCGTTGACGACATCGAATTCTGTGTGCGTCGCGGTGGTGTTTGGGTGGCACCTTTTTGCGTAGCCCAGGCATTTATGCCTGGGACAGTGAACGGATTGACGCATCTTCGTCCGGCGTCGCGTCGAGGGCCGCCGCAGTGTGGCCGGGGCATCGTTACGCTCTGACCCAGCCACGGGTCGGCAATCGAAAATCCAAAATCGACCGACGCCCATCAACGATGTGACGCGCCATCGCCTACGCCGATCGTCTTCCAAGCCAGCACGCTAGCGCCGGTTCGGCGAGCAAGAGGGCCAGCGCGGCCAGCAGCAGCCAGCGGTGCAACGAATCGCGGCGGGTTGTCGGCGCCACGGGTCCGCCGGGCGAAGCTTGCCATCCGAACGGCTCGAAAGGCACGCCCGGCCAAACCTCGTCGCGCAGTTCGTCGGGCGTGATTTTGGTCAGGTCGCTTTCGGCCGGATCGAGATTGACGGCAAAGAGTTCTTCGCGCAGCAAGGGCGGGCCGAACTCGACGCGGTAAATACCGCTGCGGTCTGGCTGGCCGAACGACCAATGGTTCACGCCGCCGTCGGCCGTCAGCCGAACGGGCCGGGTCTCGCCCGAGGGCGTGGCCACCGCGACGGCGCCCTCCGAAGGGGCGGCGCGCACATCGCCGGCGAGAGTTTGACCCACGCGCAGATTACGCTGTCCCACTTTGCCGCGCACCGCTTCGGCCACCAGCTCTTGCACGATCGGCACATAGCTAAGCCAGACCGGCAGGGCCGACCACGAGGCGTCGGCGGCTGTCGTCACCAGTATCGACCGCCCGCGGCCGACCCGCTTTTCGACGATCGCCGGATCGCCGTTTGCGAAGGCCAGCGCCACCTGGACCGATGACTCCTTGGGCACGGAGTCCTTCGGCACTGTAGCTTTGACATATTCATAGACGGGCGTGGTCAACAGCCCGGCCCGATCGCGGCCGCGAAACGGCGCCACGATCGGGTGCTGATAGCCCAGTGGATTGAAGAGATAGGGCTGCTCGCGTTCGGCCGGCGCGCGGTCGCCCAGCCGCGCCGGCAAAAGATTCACTCCCTCGCCGGCGGCCAACTGCTGGTTGTAGTTGTCGGCCCGCACCTGGTCGCCCAGAAAAAAAATCAGCCCGCCGCCATCGCGAACATACGTGTTCAGCAGCCGCGCTTCGCTGGCGGTGAACTGGGCCACGTTCGCCAAAATGACGCAATCGTATTGCGCTAGATCGATCTCCAGCAGCGATCGCTCGGTGACGACTTCGGGCAGCACCAGCGAGCGGTCGTTGGTCGGGCCCTCGGGCGCCAGCGCGACCAGCAGATAATCGGTCGCCCCCTGAAAACTGTCGCCGGCCGGCTTGCCGTTGACACACAGCACGCGCAGTTGATTGACCACCGGCAAGGCCAGCCAGCGATGGTTATCGACCGCCAGCGAATCGCCGGCCAGCCGCACCTCGACCTGGTGTTCGCCCGGCGTGTCGAAACGATACGAAAACGTGGTCGCCTGGGTTTCTCCGGCGGCGAGATCGAGGTGGTTCTCACCGGCGCCGCGGCCATCGACGAACAGCTCGACCAGTTGGCGGCCGCGGTTCTGGCGGCCGAAATTGTGTACGTCGGCCTCGAAGGTGACTTCCCGCGCCGGCGTGACAAATGGCGCCGCGACGCGCAGGCCGACGACCGCCTGGTTGTCGGCGTCGTCTTCGCCCAGGTCGGCCACCACCAACGTGGCCGAGGCGGCCAGCCGCTGGCTGCGCCTGCGAAACTCGGCCAGGGAGTCGCGGCCCCGCGAGTCGGGCCGCCACGTGTTGCGAGCCAGATCGCTGAAGATGTAGATCTCTTCACGCGCCAGCCGCGCCGCTTCGTTGCGCGCGGCGGTGAGCACCTCTTCGACTTTGGCCACCGCGGCCGGCAGGTCGGCGCCCGAATCGAGCGGGCGCAAGGCCTCGATCTCGCGCAAAAACTCTTGCCGGTCGAAGGTTGGCGTGCCCACTACCACGCGCGGCGGCGATGAGAGCAGAACGAGCGAGAACCCATCGCCCTGATGGCTCTCGCCGACGATCTGCTCGGCCATCTGTTTGGCCCGCTCGAAGCGGCTGGTGTCGGCGGCCCGGTAGGTCATCGAGTACGACACATCGACCAGAAACACCTTGTGGACTCGCTCGCCGGAAGCAATGAATTTCAGCCCGGTGTGGGCCAAGAAGGGATCGGCCAAGGCCAGCACCACCAGCACGATGAGCGAAATGCGGAGGGCCAGCAGCAGCCATTGCTCGATGCGAATCCGCCGCGAGTGTTTTCGGACGGCCGCCAGCAGGTATTGCATGGCGGCCCATTCCATCTGCCGGTGGCGGCGGCGATTGAGCAGATGAATGATCAGCGGCGCCGCCGCGGCGGCCAGCCAAGCCAGCATCGCCGGATGATTGAAAAACGCCAGCAGCAATGAGTCCGCGGAAACCATTCAACCAGCGTACCATGAGATGGCAGGCGAGCGGGAGACGTTAGCCTCCCGCACGCCTGCCTGGTGCGACCCAAAAAATTTAGTTGCGACAAGGCACTAGCCGCGCCTTCGGACTCAGAGGTGCGCGCCCGAAAAGCAACTGGCGTGCCTGAGCCAAGTCCGTTTGCGCAATTCCGTGTTGCTCCGTTTCTTCGCCGTGTTTGGGACGCTAGCTACGTGTTAGTTCGCTGTTGCTCCGTATTTCGGCCGCTCCTGTCTGGACGTACAGCTTTGATACCCTCGGGCGGCGGTACAAGACCGTCGACCCCATGAATCACGCCCAGACGACTTCGTTCGATGCAGATGGGCGGACCACGAGCGTTTTGGATAATCTTGGCCACGGCCCGAGCTATGCCTATGGGCCCATGGGCGAGCTGCTGACGACTACCGACAGCTTGAACGAAACGACCACCGATCAGTACGATTCGCGGTTTCGCCTGGTCCAAACGACAGACGCCAATGGCGGAGTCACGCAAATCCAGCTCGACCCGGCGGGCAACCGCGTGGGGTTGATCGATCCGGATAATAACAAGACAACCTGGGTCTTCGATGCGCTGAATCGGGAAACTAGTGAGACGAACGCGCTCAATTTCACCCGCTCATTCTCGTATGATGCGTCATCGGACATTACCAGCGAAACGGACAGGGACGGCCGGGTCCGAGACTTCGTATTCGATAATCTACACAGACTTATCACAGAAAACTGGATGAATGGCGGCACCGTCGTCTACGCCATCAATACCAGCTACGACGCGGATAACGAAGTCACGTCCCAAAGCAGCCCGGACAGCTCCTACGCCTTCGCGTTCGACAACCTGGGCCGCACGCTGACGGTCGATAACTCCGGAACACCCAACGTGCCCCATGTGGCCTTGACCGCGGGCTACGATTCGGCTAATGATCGCACGAGCCTGTCGGCGACGATCGGCGGCACGGCCGATTTCTTGAACAACTACACCTTCGACGCCGACCAGCGTTTGACCGACGAGACGCAGCAGGGCCAGAACGGAGGCAACGGCGTGGCGGCCAAGCAGATCGAGTTTTACTATAACGCGCTTGGCCAGTTCACCAGCGTCGCCCGGTATGACTTTGTGGGCATGGGGCCGATGGTCGATATCGCCACGGCGGCTTACGGCTATGACGGCGGCAACCGGATGACCAGCCTGGGCTACACCGGTAACAGCGGCCAGATCAGCATCGACTCGTTCGCGTTCACGCTCGACAACGCCGACCGGATCACTGCCCGGACGTCGAGCGTCGATGGCACGGTCAGCTACGGCTATGACACCACGAACCAAGTAACCGGTGCCACGTATTCTGGGGGCAGCGGCGAGCCGGGCAACGAGTCGTACAGCTACAGCAAGAACGGCAACCGGACGAACACCGGCTACTCGACCGGCACGAACAACCAGCTCTTGAGCGACGGCACGTTCACGTACCAATACGATGGTGAAGGCAATCGGACGGTCCGCACCAGAATCTCGAACGATCCGGCGAACGACTACCGGACGACGTACACGTGGGACTACCGCGATAGGCTGACCGACGTCGAGTATTTTAATAATTCCGGCGTCCTGACCAAGCACGTGCACTATGTTTACGACACGCTCGATCACGAGATCGGCAAGCACGTCGACGACAGCGGCAGCGGCAGCTACGATCGAGCCGAGTGGTATGCGCTGGACGTCTCGCCCGAGGCGCCCCAGGCCAACGTGCCCAGCACGGGTTTGGCGGACCCGCTGTTGGAGTTCGACCAGAACGGCAATCTTCTATACCGCTACTTGAACGGCCCGACTCCGGCGGGCGTGGACGCGGTGCTGGGCGAAGAGGCGATCGCCACCCAGGGCCAGGCGGGCACCGAGTATTGGCCGCTTTTCGATCAGGTGAACACTCCGCACCAGGTGGTCAACAACGCCAGCACGACGGTTGACCACATCATCAGCAATGCCTTCGGCGTGGTGACCAGTGAGAGCAACACGTCGATCCACCATTGGGCTGGTTTTGAAGGCGGGCATTTCGATCCCGATACTGTTTTGACCAATGACGACCACCGCTGGTACGACCCCGTCGTTGGGCGTTGGATCAGCGAAGACCCAATCGGCTTTGGCGGCGGCGACGCGAACGTCGTGTGCTACGTTGGCAACAACCCTGTGAGCCAGGTCGATCCGGTTGGAGAGCAGTTGATCTCACGTTCCACCGCCAAAGAAACTGGGCGTCCGACCAGTACGCCTACTAATATCTACGCCAACACCGCGCATTCGTCCGGCACTCCGCGGACATTCGGAACCTTTCTGAAGCACCTCACGCAAACCCCAATCAATCGTGGCCAGCCGCAACCCAAAATCGGTCAGCGCATTGGGAACTGGCTGTATAACGGCTCCAAACAGGTCTTAAACTTCCTAGCTAAACCGTGGCAGGT
>DATFDL010000609.1:0-3717 GCA_035252155.1 Pirellulales bacterium
AAGGCGGCAAAGACATCGGCCAAGCACTCGGCCCGGGCCGAGGTCGAAGAATACCGTCATCGCGAGGCGACCCGCAAGAACAACCCGCCCGCCAAGATCGCCGCCGAGGGGCGCGTGCCGCCGCTGCCCAAGGCGCAATACAGCTATAGCCCGCGGCGCCCGCCCGAGCTGCGGTTCGACGCCGCCGGCGGCCCCGACCGCGCGCGGCACTTGCTCGAAGAAGCCACCCGCCGCGTGCTTTCGCCCGACGAAGCCCAGACGCTGGCCGACGCCCTGGCCTGCGACGAGCCCTGGCTCGAATGGGCCGGCAAGCGCGAGCAGAAGCAGTTTGAGGTCGATCCGGTCGCGCTGCACATTCACGAGCGGGTCAGCACGCAGGCCATTTTGCGCTCCGCCGCCCGCGAGGACGTGCAGCGCTCGCTCTTCGCCGATCCTCAGCAGAGCTATCGCGAGGCGGTGCAGTTCTATCGCCACGACATCGCCTGGACCAACCGGTTGATCCTGGGCGACAGCCTGCAAGTGATGTCGAGCCTGGCGCGGCGCGAAGACCTGTCGGGCAAGGTGCAGATGATCTATCTCGACCCGCCCTACGGCATCAAGTTCGCCAGCAACTTTCAGCCCGAAATCGGCCGCCGCGACGTCAAAGACAAAGAGCAAGACCTGACCCGCGAGGCCGAGATGGTCAAGGCCTTTCGCGACACCTGGCACCTGGGCGTCCACTCGTACCTGAGCTATCTGCGCGACCGGCTGATTCTCGCCCGTGAACTGCTGGCGGATTCGGGAAGCATCTTTGTGCAAATCGGGGAAGAAAATCTGCATCGCGTGCGCTCGTTGCTTGACGATATCTTCGGGGCAGACAATTTCCTTGGGCAAATCACATTCCGTACGACGGCAAGTCTTGCCGGACGATACCTCAGTTCAAATTGCGACTTTTTGCTCTGGTATGGCCGCGACGTACAGCTCACTAAGTTCCGGAAGGTTTATCGCACTAAGGGATATGAGGACGACGTCGGGAATAGATACACCCGCGTCGAGTTAGCTGATGGTACTCGTGCGGTGATGAGCACTGCGGAAAGAGGCGATCCGTCGGTCCTGCCGCCTGGGGCGCGGATATATCGCCACGATAACTTGACTTCCCAAGGAGCAACGCCGACGACCAGCGTGGCATATGAGTTTGAAGGGCAGTCCTTCAATCCTGGCGCAAATAGCCATTGGAAGACACGGATCGACGGAATGGACCGCCTCGCGGCCGCGCGTCGACTCGCCGCGCCGACGCCTTTCTCGCTCGCGTACATCCGCTACCTTGATGACTTCGCTGTAAGTGAGCATACGACAGTTTGGGCAGATACTCAGACAGGCGCATTCACCGACCCAAAAGTTTACGCAGTCCAGACCAATGCGAAGGTCATCGCGCGTTGCCTGTTGATGACGACCGACCCTGGCGATCTGGTGCTCGATCCGACGTGCGGCAGCGGGACGACGGCGTATGTGGCCGAGCAATGGGGCCGGCGGTGGATCACCATCGACACCAGCCGCGTGGCGCTGGCGATCGCGCGGCAACGGCTGCTGACGGCCAAGTTCGATTATTACAAGCTGCGGCCGATCACGCCCGAAGAGCGTCAGCGCAATCCCCACGGCACCTGGCTCTCGGACCCGGTAGCGCCCGACACGGTAGCTCCGACACTCCGTGGCGGAGACGCGGACACCGTCCGCGCCGGCGCCAGCGATTCGGCCAGCGATTCAGGCAACGCCGTAGGGTGGGCCGAGCGGAGCGAGTCCCACCATCACCTGACGTTCCAATGTAAGGCGGTGCCGCACATCACGCTCAAGAGCATCGCGCAAAACACGAATCTCGATCCGATCTTCGCGCGGCACGCGCCGACGCTCGAAGAGCGTTTGGCGGCCTGCAACCGTGCAATGGCCAAGGTGAGCGACTCGCTGCGCACCGAGTTGCTGGCCAAGCTGGCCGCCAAGCAGCGCGCCCAAGGCGCGCGGTCGATCACCGACGCCGACCGCCGCCGCTGGGTCTTGCCCGCGAAAGGCGACGGCACACGGAGTGTGCCTGCTACTGAAGGCTGGCAACACTGGCAAGTGCCCTTCGACACCGACAACGACTGGCCGAAGGAATTGATCGCAGCGGTCCAAAAATATCGCGAAGCGTGGCGGGCCAAGATGGACGAAGTGAACGCCTGCATCGCCGCCAATGCCGAAAGCGAAGAGCTGGTCGATCAGCCCGAAGTGGTGCGCGGCGTGGTGCGCGTTTCGGGGCCGTTCACAGTCGAGGCGGTGCAGCCGCCCGAACTATCGCTGGCCGAGGCGACGGTGATCGAAACGAGTCAGCCGGAGTTCGAGGGGGCGCCCGAAGAACTGCCCAGCGGGTTTCTGTCGATCGCGCGGGTCGAAGTTTTTAACGACGTGCAAAACCTTTCGGCCTATCTCGAGCATATGGTGCGGCTGCTGCGGCAAGACGGCGTGCGGTTTCCCAACAACAAGCAGATGCGGTTTACGCGGCTGGAGCCGATCTTCGAGTCGGGCAGCGCCACCGGCATTCACGCCGAAGGCCGCTGGACGCCGGTCAACGGCGGCCGCTCTGTAGGGAACGGACTCCGTGCCGTTCCGCCAGGCGACGCTGCCGACGACGGTCCGGCCAACGTGGGCGTGACGTTTGGCCCGCAGTATGGCCCGGTCACCGCCAAGCAGGTCGAAGAACTGATCAAGCCCGCCTCGCGGCGGTACGACGACCTGGTGATCGCCGGCTTCAGCTTTGACGGCCCCGCGCAGCAAGTGATCGAAGAGGCCCAGCACCCCAAGCTGCGCGTCCACATGGCGCACATTCGCCCCGACGTCAACCCGGCCATGACCGGCTTGTTGAAAGAGCAGCCGGGCAACCAGCTCTTCACGGTGTTCGGCCAGCCGCGCACCAGCGTCAAGGGACCGGACAAGCGGGGCGAGTACGTGGTGCGGATGGAAGGCGTCGATATCTACAACCCGGTGGACAACTCGATTACGGCCACCGGGGCCGACAAGGTGGCGGCCTGGTTTCTGGACAGCGACTACGACGGGCGGACGTTTTGCATCACGCAGGCTTTTTTTCCTGACCGTTCGGCGTGGGACAAGCTGGCCCGGGCCTTGGGCGACGTGGTCGACGCCGCAGCGTTCGCGGCGTATTCGGGCACGGTGTCGTTGCCCTTCGCGGCCGGCGAGCACCGCCGCGTGGCCGTGAAAGCCATCGACCCGCGTGGCAACGAGGTGATGCAGACGCATATACTGGCGCCGCCATCCGACTTGCCCCGACGGGGCGCGAGAGAATAGCGCGGCTCGACCAAGCGCGAGCATGTAACCCGTGAGAGGTGGCGCGAGCGGATAACCTGCCCCGAAGGAGCGCAAGAGAAAAGCCAGGGGCATCGCCCCTGGTACTCGGACCAAACCAAGAAGTCGTCATAACCTGCCCCGAAGGGGCGTAAGAGAATAGCCAGGGGCATCGCCCCTGGAACTCGGCCCAAACCAATAAGTCGTCAAAGCGTGCCCCGAAGGGGCGTGAGAGAATAGCCAGGGGCATCGCCCCTGGAACTCGGCCCAAACCGATCGGTTGTCAGCCCCAACGGGGCGCGACAGACGGGACAATTTCGCGGGGCGCGATCGCCATGCCGTTCAATCCCATACGTAGCGCTCGTCGAATGGTATCTCATAGCGCATCAGCAGCTCGCGAAATTCATC
>DATFDL010000610.1:0-13611 GCA_035252155.1 Pirellulales bacterium
TTGGCAAACCGGGCGATCTGGCGAGTTGGCGGCGGCTGCCCGCGAGCCAACTCGATTCACGCGCCGGCAAATTCTGCCGATGTAAGAAAAGTGGCAGAATCCGCATCCAACGAATCATCGCCAAAGGTTCCGCGTCGGGCAGAAGTTCCCCCGTTTGCCGTGGCCGGATTCGCCGGGGCCAAGCTGGCTCTCGCGATCGTTGGCTCGGCGGCGGTGGCGCTCGGGGGATGCCGCGCCCGCACGCGAGTGCCCCTGGCGCGTCCGCTGCCAGTGGCCGTGCGCAGTCCGGCACCGGCGCTCCCCTGCCCTGCCCCGGACGCGATTGCGGCCAACCATAACACGCCGAGTCTCCGGCCCGCGCCATTCGATCAACCGGTGTCTTCGCGGCGTACTACGGACGCTGGCTTTCCAAGTCCATCGGCGGTCGCAACGAACGGCACGGGAAGGCCATCCTCTACGCCGGGCGATATGCCGGCGGCTAGTCTGCCGCCTGCCGGGACTCCGTTACCTGCTTCCCCGGCCACCGCCCCCTTCCCCCCTGCCCCGCCGACGACCACCGTCGAGTTTCGACCGCCGACGGCCGAATTGGCCGCTCATCAGCCCATCGCGCCGACCGGCGCTCCGTTCTCAGGCGGCGATCCTCGGTTGGCGCAAATCGGCGCGCCGGCGCAGCTCACGCTGGCCGCCGCCCTGGAAACGTCGCTCGAGCAAAACCCCGACCTACTCGCCCTCCGGCAGAACGAGGGCGTCAGCCGGGCGGTCGTGGGCGTCGCGCGGGCATTTCCGTTCAATCCGTTTTTTCAATTTCAGGCCACGCCATGGGAATCAGCGCCCGCCGCCGCAAAGCAGACCGAGTCGAACGCCGCGACCAAGGTCTTTCAATATTATCTGGTCATGCAGACCTTCGAGCTGGCCCATCAGCGGCAACATCGCATGAGCGTTGCGGAGGCCCAGTTGCGGGCCGTGCGCTGGAACATCTACCAGGCCGAGCTGCTCAACATCTCGCAGACGGAGCAGTTCTTTTTCGCCGCTCTTTACCAGCGCGGGCTGCGCGATCTGGTCCGAGCCACCGCCGACCTGAGCGGGCAGCTTCTGAATATCACCGAGCGACAATATGCAGCCGGTCATGCCGCCGCCAGCGATGTGGCCACCATTCGCATGGACGCCCGGTCAACTCGGCAGCAAGCACGCCTGGCCGAGACCAACTATCAGACAGCACTTTTGGCCCTGCGGCGGCAATTGAATCTTCCGATCGACTTCGCGTTCGAGCCGGTCGGCGAGCTGCCGGCCTTTGAGTGGTTGCCGATCAATGGTGAAACACTCGGCCGCGTCCCCGCCCTGCAGCGAGCCATCGGGCAGCAGGACAGCCGCGAAGCCATCGTACGGGAGTTGGCCGCGGGCCGACCCGACGTGCGGGCGGCCACTTCGACGATGTCGGCCGCGCAGGCCAACGTGCGGCTGGCGCAAGCGAGCCGCGTGCCCAACTTGATCGCCGGACCTTATTACCAGTCTGACGACTTCGGCATCAAATACTTCGGCTTCCGCGGCCAAGTCGACATACCGGTGGCCAACACCGGCAAGCCGCTGGTGCGGCAGCGCCGCGCCGAGCTACGGCTGCAGCAAGCCACCGCTCAGCAACTTCGGGCACGGGCCGAGATCGAAGTCCGCACGGCGCTCGATCGCTACGAGCGTGCCCGCCAATTGGCCGCCGATTCGGCCATCGATCTGGGCGATGGCTTGCCGGTCGAGCTGGCCCGGCTCGAGCAGCAATTTCAAGAGGGCGAAGTCGACGTCATGCGGATCTTCACCGCGCGAACCAGCCTGTTGCAGTTGAAGCGGGCACATCTCGACACGCTCAACGAGCTGGCGTTGGCTGCGGCCGGCGTGACGGCGGTCACGGGCCTTCCGCCCGACGTATTGATGCGTCCCGCCGCTCAGCCGCTTCCCCCGCCGGTTCCGCCCTTGCCGCCGCCCGCCGAAGCCATCCCCGGCGGCAACGCCGCCGACGGGCAGTGACCCGGCTTCGGAGGCAAGTCAAGCAAATTCTCTCGGAAAAGTTTGTACCGGCCCTTTTGTCGGGTACAATGAGCGGGCCCACGTCCCTGTTTGCTTCGGAGGATGCCATGCAGACGCACCGTACGGCCCGTGATGCGGATTCGTCGATCGAGCTCGATTCGCTCACCGCCACCTGCCCCTCGCGCGGCACCGACGGCCACAGCCTGGAGCAAACGCTGAGCATGAGGAACGGCAACCTCGGGTCGGTCGGGCATTTCGAATTGCTCGAATGCGTCGGCAGCGGTGGATTCGGCGACGTCTATCGGGCCCGCGATCAAAAGCTCGATCGCATCGTGGCCGTCAAGGTGCTGCGGCGCGGCGGCGGCGATGAGCGCTCGCGCGAGCTCTTCTTTCGTGAGGCCCGAGCCGCCGCGCAGTTGCGCCATCCGCAAATTGTCAACGTACACGGCATCGATTGCGACGGCGAAAACTATTACATCATCAGCGACTTCATCGCCGGGGTTTCGCTCTCGAAGTACATCAAGGCCCAGCGGTTGTCGCCGCGCGCGGCGGCCGAGCTTTGCGCCCAGGTGGCCGAGGCGCTGCACTACGCCCATGCCGCAGGTATCGTCCACCGCGATCTCAAGCCCGGCAACATTATGCTGGATGAGCACCAGCGACCGCACGTGATGGACTTTGGGCTGGCCAAACGGGATGAGGGCGAAATCACGCTGACCACGGACGGGCAACTGCTGGGCACCGTGCCCTATATGTCTCCCGAACAAGCCAGCGGCAAGGCGCACGTGGCCGACTGCCGCACCGATATTTATTCGCTGGGCGTCATGCTCTACGAGCTGCTGACCGGCGGCTGCCCGTTCCGCGGCCCGGCCGAAGCGGTGATCTATCAGATTCTGCACAACGAACCACGGCCGCCGCGCAAGGTCGAGGCCGCGGTGCCGCGCGACCTGGAAACCATCTGCCTCAAGGCGCTCAGCAAAGAACCGCAGCGGCGATATGCAACGGCCCAGGCAATGGCCGACGATCTGCGTCATTATTTGGCGGGCGAGCCGATCGCGGCCCGCCGCGTGGGCACTGCCGAGCGCTCTCTGCGGTGGGTCCGCCGCAACCCGGCCAAGACGGTGGCGGCGGCGCTGATGCTGGTGCTCTCACTGGGCTTCGGCCTGGCCTTTGCCGAAAATCGCAAGCTGCATGCTGTGCATGATCCCGTCTACCGCCAGGTGCGCATCGCCAGCGAACCGCGCGGTGCGCGCATTGTCTGCGTGCCACTCGACGAACAAACCGGCGAGCTGCGCGCCGACCAGCGCATCAGGGTGCCCGACAGCGGCGAAGTAAGCCTGGCGCCGGGGGAATATCTGGTGGTGGCCGATTTGCCGGACTACGGCTTTCATGAAGTCTATCGGCGGGTGCCGGGACCGGACGAGACAGTCGGTGGCTTGGAGCGACGGACAGGCTTTCACGTGGCCGACGACGGAGGCGTGGAGTTGCCGCCGATTAGCATTGTTCCGCAAGCGGAAACGATCGAAGGTATGTGCCGCTTCGAGGCCGGAGAATTCACGATGGGCCATTGGCCGTTGCAAGGAATGAAGGGCCACACCCAAGCGGTCGACGGCTTTTATCTCGATGTCACGGAGGTAACCGTCGCGGAATATCGTTCGGTGATGGGCCAGCGGCCGTTGCTTCAAAGCTTCGACGGCGACGACCGCGCGGCGGTCACCGGAGTCACCTTCGGCGAGGCGCTGGAGTTCGCCGAGCGATCGGGCAAGCGGTTGCCGAGCGAAGCCGAGTACGAATTCGCCGCCACGCGCGCCGGCACGCAAACCTTCCCGTGGGGAGACGACGTCGCGCTGGTGACAGACTGGACCTTCGGGCCGGCCGGTGAACCGGTCGAAGACCGGTTGCCCACCGATCCGCCCGTATTTGGCTTGTTCTCGAATGTCGCGGAATGGACCGAATCGCATCTTGTCAGTTATCCGGAATCGCCGCCCCTGCCGGTAGATCTACGAAGGCATGTCGGCATCTCACGGGTGGTGCGTGGGGGAGGGGGCGATGTAGAGGAGCGTCGCGTGCCTGCCAACACGGCGTTGCTCACCCCCCGCGTGCGGAGCATGGTTGCCATCGATACACGCCGTCCCGGCCTCGGTTTTCGCTGCGCTCGCAGCGCGAGGCCGCGATTCATAGATTAGCGCCCGACGGCCAAGGCGGCCGATCGGCGGAAAGGACCCACCATGAGCAGCTACTGTCCGCAAATGTTCTATCTAACGCTGAACGGCGCCAATTACTACTATGCCCAAGACTGCAGTTCTTGCAGCTATGTGTGCATCGCCATTAACGATACCGTCAATTGTGGCGGCTGTTGCAAACCGTCATGCGGCTGTACTGAAGCATGCCATGAGCTGATCACCAATGATGATCATCCCTTCGTTTCATTGCTCAGAAACGACACGATGCCGACGATTCCGGTCAAAGGGGTACGCATTCCTCGTCCCGTCACCGACCTTGACCCGATCATAAAGCACAGCCCTGGAATCTGGGTCGACACCCAAGATTTCGTCACGTTCGTCGACGATGCTGGTGCTGCACAGTGCAAACTTCGGCTCGTCAGCGTGCGTATCGATGCCGGCGGCGGCAATTGGCGTCTGATATACATTGGGCAGGAACTCCATCCCGACCTGCCAGTTTCAGACAACCAGGTCAAAAAGGCACTTCCCAGCACCGGCAAATATCACCGCGTCAAGTACCTTAGCGCCGCCGACAATCGCAAGTTCGACGTTATCACGTTTAGAGACATTGCCTAGAGGTGGGATATGGTTTACTTCGGTGCCAGCACGCAGGTGATCCGTTTGCCTTGCTGGCCGGGGGCGCTCTCCACCTTGCTTACGTCTTCCAGGCTTTTGATGATCTGCTGCACGATCCGCTGGCCTTCTTCGATGTGGGCCAGCTCGCGGCCGCGAAAGACGATCGACACCAGCACTTTGTTCTTCTGAGCCAAGAACTCGCGGGCGTGGTTCACCTTCACGCCCAAGTCGTGCTCGTCGGTCTTGGGACGCACGCGGATCTCTTTGATCTTGATCTGGTGAGTCTTGTGCTTGCGCTTCTGCTGCTGATATTTGAACTTGCCAAAGTCCATGATGCGGCAGACGGGCGGGCGCTCATTGGGCGCCACCTCGACCAGATCCAAGTCGGCCTCGCGGGCCGCCGCGATGGCCTGCTCGGTCGGCATCACGCCAAGCTGCTCGCCCGTGGCCGAAATCACCCGCACCGGCGAGATCCGAATCTGCTCGTTGACCCTTTGTGAACGTTCGATCGTTGGTTCCTTTCGTAAAAAAACGTAGAAGCCACACTAACCCGAAGCGTAAGCGAGGCAACCTGTCGGCCTCGCTGACGCTTCGGGTTGGTTTTCTGATCTAATACTCATTCTGTTCTCCGCCGCTCAGGCCGGCGCTTACAAGTTTAGCCTGTTGTCGGATCGTTTTCTTGTCGATTTCTTCCCGCAACCGGGCTAGGGCGGCGTCGAGCGGCATGGCGCCCAAGTCGCCGTCGAGGCGGTCGCGCAGGCTGACCGTGCCGGCCGCCATGTCTTTTTCGCCGACGACAAACATATACGGTATCAGCTTGAGCTGGGCGTCGCGAATTTTGGCGCCCAGCTTTTCGGCCCGGTAATCGCCGGTGACGCGCAGCCCGGCTTGCTTCAGCCGGGCCTCGACTTGCCGGGCGTAGGCTTCTGATTTTTCGCTGACAATCAACACCCGCGCCTGCTCGGGCGCCAGCCAGAGCGGAAACGCCCCGGCAAAGTGCTCGATGAGCACACCCATGAACCGCTCCATCGAGCCCAACGGAGCACGGTGAATCATCACGGGCCGGTGCGGCTTGTTGTCGGGGCCGATGTATTCCAAGGCAAAGCGTTCCGCACTGGGCAGATTGTAATCGAGCTGCACGGTGCCCAACTGCCATTCGCGGCCGATGCAGTCCGCCACCATGAAATCGGCCTTGGGGCCGTAGAACGCCGCCTCGCCGGGCGTCACCTCAAGGTGCGGCAGGTCCATGCCGCGGCAGACCGATTCGAGCGCCGCTTCAGCCCGTCGCCAACTCTCGTCGCCGCCCACGTATTTGTCGCTGGTCGGGTCGCGAAAGCCCAGCCGCACGCGGTAGTCGTTCAAGCCCAACGTTCGCAAAATATATTGCGTCATCTCCAGGCAGCCGCGGAACTCGTCGGCAACTTGCTCTTCGGTGCAGAACAGGTGAGCGTCGTCCTGCGTGAAGCCACGCACCCGCGTCAGCCCGCCCAGCTCGCCCGACTGCTCGTAGCGATAGACCGTGCCAAACTCGGCCAGCCGCACGGGCAAGTCGCGATAGCTGCGCGGCTTCGACTTGTAGATCATGATGTGGTGCGGGCAGTTCATCGGCTTGAGCAGATAGCGCTCGTGCTGCCGGCCCCAGGTCTTGAGCTTGGCGAGCTTCGCTTCGACCGGCTCGGCAATCTGATAGTCGGCATCGAAACCAGCCACTCGGGCGGCCTCGATCAGCCGCTTCTCGGCGTCGTCCGTGAGATCGTGCGTGGTTGACTTATCCGACGCATCGAGCTTACGGATGAGGAAGTCGACGATCTGCCCGGCGTCGTGGCCGAAGATCGGCATGAACTGGGCATCGCGATAATAGGGAAAATGCCCGCTGGTCTCGTACATTTCGACCCGGCCGATATTGGGCGTATAGACCGGCTCGTAGCCGCGGCGAAACAGCTCTTCGCGTACAAAGTTTTCGAGCAGCCCGCGGACGATCGCTCCCTTGGGCAGCCACAGAATCAAGCCCGGCCCGACCAGCGAGCTGGTCGTAAACAATTCGAGCTGCTTGCCGAGCACGCGGTGGTCGCGGCGTTTGGCTTCTTCGACCATCCGCAGATAATCATCGAGCTGTTGCTTGCTGAACCAGGCGGTGCCGTAGAGCCGCTGAAGTTGCTGCCGCGAGGCGTCGCCTTTCCAGTAAGCGCCCGCCACCGAGAGCAGCTTGAAATCGCCGATCGCGCCGGCGCTCGGCACGTGTGGCCCGCGGCACAGGTCGATGAATTCGCCTTGGCGGTAAAATGAAAGCGTCGCCTGATCGGCCAGGCCGGTCTCGATGTGTTCCACCTTGAGCGGCTGCCGCAGGTCGCGGCAAATTTCGACGGCCTGCCCGCGCGGCTCGACGATCCGCTCGAACGGCTCGTCGGCCTTGACGATCTTGGCCATTTCCGCCTCGATGGCGGCGAAATCGTTTTCGCTGATCGGCCGCTCGAGGCCGATGTCGTAATAAAAGCCGTTCTCTGTCGTGGGGCCAAAGGCCAACTGCACGCCGTCGAACAGCCGCATGACGGCCCGGGCCATCACATGGGCGCACGAGTGCCGCATGACGCCCAATGCTTCGGGGTCTTTTTTGGTGAGCAGCCGCAGCCCGATTTCGCCTTCGCCCGGCAATTGAAAATCGACCCCGACCGTGCGGCCATCGACCACAGCCGCCAACGACGCCTTGGCCAAGCGGCCTGAAATGCTGTTTGCAACGTCGATTACGCGAACCGGCTCATCGAATTGGCGCAGGCTGCCGTCGGGCAACTTGACGTTCAGCATAAGGCTTCCAGGGCGGTCGTTCGGGTCAACGCCGGCAGAACGGAATGAATTCCGTTCCACGACACGCAAAGTATAACCAGCAATGGGATTTCGGCAAAGGGTGGGCGTCGCCACCGAGCGTTTCGGCCGAAGCACGGCAGATGTCTTGCTCACCGACGCTTAATTTTTCGCAAGGCGCGGTACGCAAGGTGCAAGCCTATGGACGGCGAAGGGAGACGCTACTATGGTTCCACAAAGGAGAATCGACGAGCAGCACGAGCCGATGTGGCGGATGTCTGACGAGCTTTGGAACCGGGTATACCCGATCTTGCTCGAATCGAGTCCACCGCGGAAAGGCCCTGGGCGCAAGCCCGCCGACTGGCGCCGCGTGCTCAACGGAATTGTGTTTCGGCTGCGAACCGGCTGCCACTGGAACAAGTTGCCCGCCGAGTTCGGCGACGACAGCACGATTCACCGCTGGTATCAGCGTTGGACGCGCAGTGGCCTGCTGCCGCGCATTCTGGCGGAGCTGCAATCGGAGTGCGGCGACCTGCCCGACGCGGCGATCGAGTCGTTCGCCCAGGCAACGGCGGAAAGCTGCAACGCGTAGGCGGTGTAAGTGGTTTTCGGCGTGCCAAGGCATCCGCGACGGCCGACCGGCCGTCGCGGCCGGCCATGGTGAAATGGTCTACTTGCCTTCCATCATTGGGAACATCTCGCGTACCATGGTGATGGCCGCGGGGCCGACTAGCACCACAAAGATGCCCGGAAAGATGAAGATCACCAGCGGAAAAATCAACTTGACGGCGGTCTTGGCCGCCTTCTCTTCGGCCAACTGGCGGCGGCGGGTGCGCATCGAGTCGCTCTGCACGCGCAGGGCTTGAGCGATGCTCGAGCCGAACTTGTCAGCCTGAATCAAAATGGCCGCCAACGATCGCAGGTCGTCGACGCCACTGCGCATGCCGAGCTCGTGCAGCACGTCGGCCTTGGCGCGGCCCATTTGCAATTGAAAGTTTGCCAGGCCAAACTCCTCGGCGATGACTTTGTAGGTCTTCTTCATTTCCTCGGCCACCTTGCGCATGGCCTGGTCGAGGCCCAGCCCCGACTCGACGCACACCACCATCAGGTCCAGCGCGTCGGGCAGACCCAAAAAAATCGCTTCTTTGCGGCTCTTGCTCACCAGGTAGAGCACCGCGTCGGGCAGATAGAACAAGGCGATGGCCATCCCGCCGGCGATCATCAGCGACTTCTGATTGAACTCTGAAACAGCGGCGATGGTGATGCCGCTCATGAACAGGCCGGTCATCAGCCCGGCGAACTTCAGGCCCAAAAAGATCGAGGCCGCTGCCTCGCCGCGGAAGCCGGCGCTGGCCAGCTTCATTTTCAGCTTGTTGGCCTCCAGCTCGTTCTTGGGCTGCAAGGG
This sequence comes from Pirellulales bacterium, assembly GCA_035252155.1. GTDB lineage: Bacteria > Planctomycetota > Planctomycetia > Pirellulales > JAICIG01 > JAICLL01. Next base: position 9,016 of record DATFDL010000610.1, read on the forward strand.
CTTGGCTAAGGCGGGCGTGGCCCGTTCCAAGACGCGCTTCATGGCGTCTTGCTTTTTGATCACTTTGCCGTCTTCGTCGAGTTTTCGGCGGCGCAGGCTGGGGTCTTTGAGCTCGTCGAGCCGTTCGACGGCGCGGCTGCGTCCGCTGGCCAAGCGGTCGAGCACCCACCAGGCCCCGGCGGCGAACAGGCCGAACACCGCGAACGGCAACAGTTTTTCAAAATTGATCAGGTCGGCGAAGATCACGATCGGGTGCTCACACTTTAATGTTGATGATTTTCCGGATCGTCAACGCGCCCAGCACTTGCAGCACAATGGCCCCGGCCAGCATTTGCTTGCCCATCGGGTCGGTGAAGAGCATCATGATGTAGTCGGGATTGAGGCGATACACGGCCAAGAACAGCGCGGGCGGCAAGCCCAGCAGCACGGCGCCCGACAAGCGGCCTTCGCCGGTCAGGGCCTGCACCTGCCCCCAGATTTTGAACCGCTCGCGGATGAGGTGGCCGATCTTGTCGAGAATTTCTGCCAAGTCGCCGCCCGTCTGCCGCTGCAAGATGATGGCGGTGGCGAAGAAACGCAGATCGAGGTTCGGCACGCGGTCGGTGAGCGAGTTGAGGGCGTCTTCCATGGGAATGCCCAGGTTTTGCTCCTCGAACACCCGCCCGAACTCGACGCCGATGGGCGCCGACATTTCTTCTTGCACCAGGTTGAATCCGGCCTGCAAACTGTGCCCGGCGCGCAAGGCGCGCGAGATCAGCTCCAGCGCGTCGGGCAACTGCACGCTGAACCGCTTGAGTCGCCGCTTCCGCCGCCAGATGAGCCAAACCAGCGGCAAGCTGCCGGCCGTAACGCCCATGATCGGCGCCAGCGACACCTTGATGCCGGCCGCGGCGGCGACGATCGATCCCGCGGCGCCCAGCCCGCCGGTGATGGCAAAGAACAACGCCGGCGTGAGTCGTGTGTCGGCCTGCTCGAAGAGCAATCGCAGCCGGCCAAAACGGGCCAATACGGCATCGAACACGCCCGGCACCGCGTCCAACGGATGGCTCAGCACGCTGTCGGTAATGAGCGACTCTTTTTTGCCCGACCGGGTGTTGGTGAGCAGGTCGAGCCGATCTTCGACGCGCGTGCCGCCATCGCCGCGCAACAGCGTCGCCACGCCGGCAACCGCCGCGGTGACGCCGATGAAGGCTGCGATCGAGATGAGCAGTACCGGATCCATGTGGTTATTTGCGTCGGTCTTTTATTCGTTCAGGGTCCAGGGTTCTCTTGAGGGTTCAGGGTTCAGGATTCAGGGTTCAGAATTTTTGTGCCGAGCTTAAACGGTTGCGCCGACCTAACCGCTTTGTATGAGAGTGCTGAACCCTGAACCCTGAACCCTTTGATGACCCCTTAACCCTTGATGAGCCGTGAACCCTCGATGAACCCTTAACCCTAATCAACCAGCATCACCCGCTGCCGGAAGGCGCTGGCCGGCAACCGCACGCCGGCCGATTCCAGCCGTTCCATGAACGTCGGCCGGATGCCGGTCGCCTCGAAGCGCCCATGTGCCCGGCCGCGCTCGTCGATGCCTTCTTGCGCGTAGTGATAAATGTCTTGCATCACGATGGTGTCTTGCTCCATGCCCACCACCTCGGTGATGTGCGTGATCTTTCGCGGCCCGCCCTGCAAGCGGTTGGCCTGGATGATCAGGTCGACCGCGCTGGCGATCTGCTGCCGCATGGCTTTGAGCGGCAGGTCGAAGCCGGCCATCATGATCATCGTTTCCATGCGGGCGATGGCGTCGCGCGGCGTGTTGGCGTGCAGCGTGGTGAGCGAGCCTTCGTGCCCGGTGTTCATCGCTTGCAACATGTCGAGCGTTTCGGGTCCGCGGCATTCGCCGATGATGATTCGTTCGGGCCGCATACGCAGGGCGTTGCGCACCAGGTCGGTGGCGGTCATGGCGCCCTTGCCTTCGATGTTGGGCGGGCGAGTTTCGAGCCGGACGATGTGGTCTTGCTGCAACTGCAATTCGGCCGCGTCCTCGATGGTCACGATACGGTCGGCGTTCGAGATGAAGCTCGACAGCGTGTTCAGAAGCGTCGTTTTGCCCGAGCCGGTGCCGCCCGAGATGATGATGTTCAAGCGGGCCTTGATCGCTCCTTCCAAGAGCATGACCATTTCGGGCGTGAAGGCTTTGTAGTTGAGCAGGTCTTCCAGCTTGAGCGGATTGGCGCCGAAACGGCGGATGGAGACCGCCGCCCCGTCCAGCGCCAGCGGCGGAATGATGGCGTTGACACGCGAGCCGTCGGGCAAGCGGGCGTCGACCATCGGGCAAACCTCGTCCACGCGCCGGCCGACCCGCGACACGATGCGGTCGATGATCTGCATCAGGTGGGCGTTGTCGCGGAAGACGACGTTCGTCTTTTCCATCTTGCCGCGGCGTTCGCAATAGATGTTCTTGGGACCGTTGATCAGAATATCGCTGATCGTCGGGTCTTTCAGCAGCAGTTCGAGCGGACCGAGGCCGAAGGTTTCGTCGAGCACTTCTTCGACCAACCGTTCGCGTTCGCTGCGGTTGAGCAGAGTGTCTTCGGCGTCGCTGAGGTGTTCGACCACCAGGCGGATTTCGCGGCGCAGCGTTTCGCCTTCCAGGTCGCCGACTTTCGACAGATCGAGCTTGTCGACCAGCTTGCTATGGATCTTGCGCTTGAGATCTTCGAAATTCGACTCGGGCGTTCGTTCGCCCGGGCGCGGGCTGGTAGGCAGCGATTTGGCCATGGATCGTTGTATCTGGAATGATGGAATCTACGGTCCTCTTGACGAATCGTAGCTTACGGCCTGCGCGCCGAAGCTGCCCGAGAAGATGCAATGAGAGGCCGGCCCGCGCAATCCGCACGACCGGCGCAATGATTAAGGTGATTGCACCGCGCAACGTCTGATCGGTTTTGACATTCAAACCGGAAATGGCAGGAACCGGAATGTGGCACAGCCGCCCTCGGCTGTGCATCGCCGACGCAGTCGGCGCCGGGGAACCAACCGAGGGCGGCTGGTCCACATATCGATCCCACCGTTTCAGTAGTGCGATGCCGCAAGGATCAATGCGGCCAAAGGTGGGACTCGCAAGCTCGTCCCACCCTACGTTTAGATCTCCCACCCCTTGCGGTAGGCCGGGCTGATGAACTCGGCGGCCGCGGGGCAGTTGGTCACACGCAGCTTGTCGGCGTCGTACTCCAACGGCTGGCCGACGCGGACCGCGACGTTGCCCAACAGCATCGTCTCGGTCAGCACCGCGGCGTAATCGAAATTGCTCAAGGCCGCCGGTCCGCCGCGAATCGCCCGGACCCATTCAGCCTTCTGATGGTCGTCGATATCGCGGCCGGCGTGCATCCGCGGCAAACTCGGCTCGGGCGGTTGGTAGCCCTCGAACTGTTTCGTGGGCAGCAGTTTTTGCTCGGCGCCATAGTCGTTGGGCGAAAACATCGCGCCCCGCTCGCCAATCAAAAGTGCCCCACTCGACGACGGCGTCTCGCCCCTCAACAGTTCGGCTGGCGGCAGGTTTCGCTGGCCGTCGCGGGCGCCCTCATACCAGGTGAGCTTGACCGGCGGCAAATCGCCCCGCGCGGGAAACTCGTAAGTGATGGTGGCCCAAGCCGGATAGGTTTCGAGGTTCACCTCGCCGCTGGCCGCAGAAACGCGCGTCGGGTAGCCCAGCTTGAGGGCCATGAACGGCAGGTTGGTGGTGTGGCAGGCCATGTCGCCCAGCGAGCCGGTGCCGAAATCCCACCAGCCGCGCCAATCGTGCGGATGATACACCGGGTGATACGGCCGCTCGGGCGCCGTCCCCAAAAACAAGTTCCAATGCACATGGGCGGGCACCGGCGGAGTTTCCGTCGGCCGGGCCACGATGTCGGGCGACTGTTTCCAATACTTGAACGGCCGATTGGTCCAAACGTGGACTTCGCGCACCGGTCCGATGGCCCCCGACCGGATGATCTCGACGCCGCGCCGAAAGCCGTCGGCCGCCGTGCCCTGATTGCCCATCTGCGTTGCCACCTTGTATTGCCGGGCAGTGTCGCGCATCAGGCGGGCCTCGGCCACCGAGTGCGTGAGCGGTTTTTGACAATAAACATGCTTGCCCAGCCGCATGGCCCGCACGGCGGCCGGTGCGTGCGTGTGGTCGGGCGTGCTCACCACCACCGCGTCAATCTGAGCGTGCATCTCGTCGAGCAGCTTGCGGTAGTCGTTGAAGGTTTTGGCGCGGGGGAATTTCTCGGCCTTGGCCGCCAGGCGTTTGTCGTCGATGTCGCACAGCGCGACGATATTGCCGTGGTTACCGGCGTGATCGGTGTCGCTGGAGCCTTTGCCGCCCACGCCAATGCAGGCGATGTTGATTTGCTCGTTGGGCGAGGCGGCCCGCAACGGCTCGGCACGGCCGGCGACCCAAAAGCCGACACCCGCCAGCGAGGCGGTTTGAAGAAACTCACGACGAGCAAATCTGCGAGACATGGTTAGCTCCTTGCGATTGAGTCAGTCATGTAATGAGGATCAACGCATGCGGCGGGGTGCCACGGCATCCGTCGCAGCGCAAGTTGAGTCGCAATGCAGACACGCGCG
>DATFDL010000611.1:0-13619 GCA_035252155.1 Pirellulales bacterium
CTGAGCGACCGCCTGGGCGTAGCTCACCAGGTTGACTGACTGCCGCTGCTGATACGCCTCGACCAGCCGAGCTTGCTCCTGCCGGTTTTGCTGATCGAAGGCAGGCTTAAGCTTGGGATTGAGCAACTGCTCGACCACGCCGACCGAGCGCGAGGCGTCGAGCACGTGTACCGTCTCGTGGCTATACGCCGGCGCGATCTTGACCGCCGTGTGCTTGGCGCTGGTGGTCGCCCCACCGATCAAGAGCGGTGTTACATAGCCCTGCCGCTGCATCTCTTTGGCCACGTGGACCATTTCGTCGAGACTGGGCGTAATCAGCCCGCTCAGCCCGATCAGATCGACGCCTTCCTTGACGGCCGTCTCCAAAATCCGCTCGCAGGGCACCATCACGCCCAGGTCGATCACGCGATAATTGTTGCAGCCCAGCACGACACCCACGATGTTCTTGCCAATGTCGTGAACGTCGCCCTTGACGGTGGCCAGTAAGATGGTGCCGCGCGGCGCGTCGCTCTGGCCGCTCTTGGCCTTTTCGGCCTCCATGAAGGGCAGCAGATAGGCGACGGCCTTCTTCATCACGCGGGCGCTCTTTACGACCTGCGGCAAAAACATCTTGCCGGCCCCGAACAGATCGCCCACCACTTGCATGCCCGCCATCAGCGGACCTTCGATGATTGATAGCCCGGTAGAGTAGTGGTGCCGGGCTTCTTCGACGTCGGCCTCGATGTAATCGACAATGCCGCGGACCAAGGCGTGCGAGAGCCGCTCCTCGACCGGGGCGGTGCGCCAGGCCAGCTCAGCCCCGGCCTGTTTGCCGCCCTGCTGCTTGACCGTCTCGGCGAACTCGACCAACCGCTCGGTGGCGTCGGGCCGGCGATCGAAGAGCACGTCTTCCACCCGTTCGAGCAGTTCGGGCGGAACGTCCTCGTACACCGCCAGTTGCCCGGCGTTGACAATGCCCATGTCCAGCCCGGCTCGGATGGCGTGATACAAAAACGCGGCGTGGATCGCCTCGCGCACCAGGTCGTTGCCGCGAAACGAGAACGAGATGTTACTCACGCCGCCCGAAGTCTTCGCCCCCGGGCAGAGCTGCTTGATCTGCCGCACCGCCTCGATGAAATTGATGGCGTAACGGTTGTGCTCTTCGATGCCGGTGGCCACCGTCAGGATGTTGGGGTCGAAGATGATGTCGGTCGGCGGCATGCCAACTTTTTCAGTAAGTAACCGGTATGCCCTGCGGCAAATCCGCACCTTATCTTCGATGCTGGTGGCCTGGCCCTGCTCGTCGAAGGCCATGACGACCGCCGCCGCCCCATACCGCCGCACCAGCCGCGCGTAGTGCAAGAACTGCTCTTCGCCTTCTTTTAGACTGATCGAGTTGACGATCGCCTTGCCTTGCACGCAGCGCAGGCCGGCCTCGATGATCGACCATTTCGAGCTGTCGATCATGATCGGCACGCGGCAGATGTCGCTTTCAGCGGCCAGCAAGTTCAAGAACCGCGTCATGGCGGCCTCGCCGTCGAGCATGGCTTCGTCCATGTTCACGTCGAGAATATTGGCGCCGCCTTCGATCTGCCCGCGGGCCACGCCGATGGCTTCTTCAAACTGGTTGTTCAGAATCAGCTTGGCGAATTTCTTCGAGCCGGTGACGTTGGTCCGCTCGCCGATCATCGTAAAATTGCTGTCGGGCCGCAGCACCAGCGGCTCCAGCCCGCTCAGCCGGGTGAGCGGTTCGATGGTTGGCCGCACGCGGGGCGGCTTGCCTTCGACCGCCGCGGCGATAGCCGCAATGTGGGCCGGCGTCGTCCCGCAGCAGCCGCCCACAATGTTCAGCCAGCCGTTCTCCGCATACTCGCCCAGCACACGGGCCATCTTTTCGGGCGTTTCATCAAAGCCGCCAAAGGCGTTGGGCAGACCGGCGTTGGGGTAACAGCTTACGAACACCGGCGCGATCTGCGCCAGCTCTTCCACATAGGGCCGCATATGCTCCGGGCCTAGAGCGCAGTTCATGCCGACGCACAACAGGTCGGCGTGGGCGATCGAAGTCCAGCAGGCTTCGACCGTCTGGGCCGAGAGCGTCCGCCCGCCTTGAAAGATGGTGAACGACGCCATCACCGGCAGACGCACGTTGTGCTCTTCAAAATACTTGTCGATGGCAAACAGACACGCTTTCAGGACCAGCGTATCAAAGGCCGTTTCGGGCAGCAGCAGATCGACGCCTCCTTCGACCAGGGCATCGACCTGTTCGTAATACGTCTCGACCATCTGGTCGAAGGTGACCGCTCGGTAACCGGGGTCGTTCACATTGCCGGCGATCGAAAGCTGCCGGTTCGTGGGGCCGATCGAGCCGGCCACAAATCGCGGCCGCTCGGGCGTCAGCGACGTAAATTCATCGGCCGCCCGCCGCGCCAATCGCGCGGCTGCCAGGTTGATCTCGCGCACGTGCGGCGCCAGCTCATAGTCGCCCATCGACACCGACGTGGCCCCAAACGTGTTGGTCTCGATGATGTCAGCCCCGGCGGCCAGATATTGGCGATGGATGTCTTCGATCGCCTCGGGCTGAGTGATCGACAGGATGTCAATCAGGTTCTTCAGGTCTTTGGTATGCCGGGCAAAGCGAGCGCCGCGGAAATCGGCCTCGCTGAACTTCAGCGCGTGGACCATGGTGCCCATGGCGCCATCGAGAACGAGCACCCGTTCGGCCAGCAGCCCTTCGAGCACTTCGCGGGTTTCTTTTTGACTGGCAATGGCCATGAATCGTTGTCAATCAGTCATCACGATCAGTTTCCGGGTTCAACCGCGCTGCCCGAATAAGACTAGTATACTGGAATCGGTCAACGCCCATATGGGCCAGGATGCCGAGCGCTTTCGCAGCGAACTGCCGACGCTCGCGGTCAGCCGCCGATTGCGGCTGGCAACGCGACACGCGTGTCGCATCGCGAATGCGACCGAAATGATAGGCGCCGTCAAAGGCGCAGCGCGCTGCGCCTTTGTTCCGCGGGCAGACAGCCTGCTCCACGTCGAGGCCAGCCAACCAATCGTCGACGGCGATTCTATCGACGGTACCCCAACGCCTCACCCGTCAAAGGCGCAGCGCGCTGCGCCTTTGTCACCGCGCGTTTGGCCGCGCGCCGCCGAACTGCCACAGAACCCCTCCACTGGCGGAATCGTAAACCGTTGCCGTGGAGGAGGTTGCGATTTAACGTCAACCACGTAAAATCCGATTGCTTCGTCGCGCCGCGCGTGGTCTTATCATACCATGCGTGCGCTCGCCCTGATTCTCGTGCCGATGGCCGCCGTTCTGTGGGCGGTTTCTACGCCGCCCTACGCCCCCGGCACGCTCGGCGATCTTAACGCCGATGCGGTCTACGTGCTGAACCAGTGCCCCGCCGTAGCGAGCGTCGAGCGGTCTGTAGCAGTCGTTCGGCCAAAGCACCGCATCGTCCACCTTCTCGACCTGCACCCCGTCCCATTCGATAACTACGCGGCCGACATACGCGACCAAGACCCGGAAGTGACCGACGCCGGGATTGAAGCCGAGTACAAAGCGGAAATGGCCCAGGTCGTCAGAGTCTACCTGGCTGAAGACAAGTTGCTCCGTTGGCTGGCGACGTATCACGGGCTTCGCCGCGTTCATTTCGAGGGCATGACCGACGCTGACAAGCCATTCGAGTTTGCCGACGGGCTGCTCGCCGTTCCGGCGGAAGATGGCGAAGCCTACGCTTCGGCCGATCCGTTCAAGGGCGACCGGCTGACGTTCGGTGGACCAGCCAACGACGCACGCGAAGCGGCGATAGTCCGCCGGCTGCTCCGTGCCGGGCCGCTGGCGATTGTCGTCTTGGGCGGAGCGCACGACCTATCGGACGAGATTCGGGCGGCCGGCGATGCCGAGTATCTTCGGGTGACAGTCGAATGCTTTTCCTCGCCTGTCAGTGCTAGCACGAAATCCGAAAAAACGAAGTGAACGCTTGCATAGCATCCAATGTCAAAGCAGAATGAACCAAAGGAGATAACGTCACGACGGAACGGCGACCGATAAACCGATTGTGCCTGCACATCGCCAGAGGGCCGTACCATGATTCTCGTAGACCGAAGAATCCGCGAAGCGATTAAGAAAGGGGAACTTGGGGACGACTTTGACGAAGAGTACGTGCAGCCGGCCAGTTATGATCTGCGCATCGGCACGAACGTCTACTCGCCCCATAGCAAAAACCCTGACAAACCCTACGATCTTTCGTCGAACGGTGGCCATTACCGGCTTGGTCCCTATGACCTAGTGATGCTTCAAACCTACGAGTTTCTCAGAATGCCAAAGAATCTCGTGGGGCGAATCGGCCTTCAATCTCGGCACGCGAGAAAAGGGCTTGTCGCGTCTGTTGGCCCCCAGGTCGATCCCGGCTTTGCCGGCAGGCTTTTCGTTACCCTGCAAAACTCGACGAACGCCTCGCAGCTTATCCAGTTCAAAGAGACGTTCCTGACGATCGAATATACGCAACTCGAAGAGCAACCGGACGACACATATCAGGGTCCATATCAAAACCGTCGCGAGATAGGCGCAGACGTCCTTGCTGATTTGCTAAGGCTGGAGGGGCTGAGCCTGAATCAGATGCAGGGGCAGTTCAGTGAACTCGCCCTGCACGTGAAAGAATGGGAGAGGCTGGCTGGCCGCTTTGATGAATTTCTGCGCATGATGGGTGAAACGGCCAAGCAAGCGCAGGAGTTGCAAAACTTGGTAGTACAGTTGGCTTCGGATCGGGTCTCCGAAGATCGAATAGTTGAGGCAAGGCGACTGTCGCCCAAGGAAGCACAAAAACAGGTTATGGAGTTTTTCCAACAACACGCCGGGCAGGACGTTTATTATAGCGACATCATGGAAGCCCTGAACCTTGACTCGGCCACGGTCATCGCGGCGTGCAAGTCGCTCCAAGAAAACAAGCTGATTGAGCCAAAGAACAATGCCGACCAGAACTGAACTGGAACGAATGGCACGAACCGTTCACCGCAACGATGGCGATGCCATCGCCGGGGAGAGGGTCATCGCGCAAGGACGAAAGATCGGCAAAATGATCGTCGTAGCTGGCACTTCAACCCACAAGATGCAAGAGGTTGTTTTGCGGTCGAACGTGCTTTGCGTGCTTGACCGGCCGTTCCGGCTGTCCGAAGAGCCGTTTCAACTGGTGCGCGAATAGGCGCGAACCATCGGCGGTGTTCGGCGTCTATCATTGCCATGAGGCCGTACTTTCTCACGTCTCGTTACTGCGCCGCCGCTCTCTAAGGAGAGCGGTCCGCGCCTTGGCGGCGCAGCCGTCTTATAAACGGCCGTAGGGGCGCTTATGCGCCGGGTTCGATTCCCCCTCTCTCCGCTAAGCCTTCCGCTTGGCAGCGCGTAGCAGCGTGTCCCGTGCCCAGGTCGATGGCTTTTTTCCACCTGCGCGCTTGATTTCCTCTAGCTCCGATTCGTTCACGCGAATCGGAAAGAGAATCCCCCGCGTTTCCTTGGGTGGCTTCGGCGGTCGTCCACGGTTTTTTGCCATGCCTCGATTGTATATACCGAAAATCCTTTGCCAAGCCCCTTGACAGGCGATTAAAAGTATATACAATAACGGCAGACAAAAACAAACCCTGGAACCGATTGGCGCCTGTTCCGGGGCAACTACAACCGGCTGTCGCCAGAAGTGGCCTGAGAAGCTCCATTCTAGCGACGGCCCTCGATCAAGGGAGCGTTGCCAATGATTTGCTGTGCGCGGCCGTGGCGCACGGGCTGGCCGATCATCCGTGGACGATCGAGGAAATGCTGATGGTTTTGGCGGAGTATGCGTAGTCTCTTTTCACAGCGATCATTTTGATGGAGAATAAAGCCATGATAGAACGATCGATTCAAAACCGTTCCGATCCCGCCATCTACAAGGCGAACTGCGAGGCCATCGACCGGCTTATCGGAAGGTGCCGCTATCCCTACGTCGTCGCGTGGGGAAAGTTTTTAGGCGCGCCGCCGGAAACGGTTCGGCAATGGGTCCGCCAAGCGGAAGCGGGGGACGCCCCGGCGGACGCGATCCAGTATTTTCGCGACGGACTGGGCGAGGGTTGGGGGACCGTCGATTCCATCCGCAACGACACCAACCGCCGTTTGGTGATCGCGCTTGCGAACGTCGCCGACGGCGATACAATGGCGGCCAATCTCGGAGCCGATTAAGGATGGACACCGTTACCGCCGAACGCCGGTCGGAAATCATGCGTCGCGTGCGGTCGAAGCACACTACCCCGGAAATCGCGGTCCGGCGCGCTCTTCACAGCATGGGGTTCCGATTCCGGCTGCATCGGTCGAATCTTCCGGGCACCCCCGATCTCGTCTTGGCGAGCCTAAAGGTCGCCGTTTTCGTTCATGGATGCTTCTGGCATCGCCACGCGGGGTGCGGGCGCGCCAGAACGCCAAAGACAAGGAGAGACTATTGGCTGTCGAAATTCGCCTCCAACGAGCGGCGCGACCGCGCGGCAAAGCGAAAGCTTCGCGCCGACGGCTGGCGCGCGCTGGTCGTGTGGGAATGCCAAACGGCCGATCAAGCGGCCCTGCGGCGAACGCTGGAAAGGCTAATCTCAACGGGAAGCCGAGCGCGGCGCTCCGCGTAGTCGAGCTTTTCGCGGGCATCGGCCTAGTCCGGCTCGCCGTCGAGAGCCGTCGCTGGCGCGTCGTCTTCGCGAACGACTTCGACGAGCAAAAGGCCGCGATGTATCGCGCGAACTTTGCCGGCGACGAGCTGCACACCGGCGACGTGCACGCCGTCCGCGCGGACGAGATTCCAGATTGCGACTTGCTCACCGCGTCGTTTCCGTGCAACGACCTTTCCATCGCCGGGGCTATGGCGGGGTTGAACGGCAAGCAGTCGGGGGCGTTCTGGGCCGTCGTGCGCTTGCTGCGCGAACTTGGAGAGCGCCGGCCTCCGGTCGTGCTTCTCGAAAACGTGGTCGGTTTCCTCATGTCGCGCCGGGGGCGGGACTTTGAAGCCGCCATGCTCGCCATGAACGACCTTGGATATTCGTGCGACGCGATGATTCTCAACGCGGCGTCGTTCGCCCCGCAAAGCCGGCAACGCCTGTTCGTCGTGGCGGCGATGCTTCCCGCCGAACCGCCAGGCGTCGTCACGCCATCGGGGGCGCGGCCGCAAGCGTTGACGGACTACATCAACGAGCATCCACGCATCGGCTGGCGAATCCGACCATTGCCCGAGCCGCCATCGCGCACGGCCAAATTGACCGATGTTTTGGAGGATTTGCCGGATGATGACCCGGCGTGGTGGAACAACGAGCGCGCTGGCTATTTCGTGAATCAGTTGAGCGAACGGCATTCGGCCGTGGCCGCCAAGATGATCGCGGGGGCGCGATATTCATACGGGACCGCGTTCCGTCGCGTCCGCTATGGGCGCTCGATGGCGGAGCTGCGGACGGACGGAATCGCCGGTTGCCTGCGCACCCCGCGCGGCGGGAGCGGCCGCCAGATTCTTTTCAAGGCCGGCAGGGGGCGATACATGGTCCGCCTGATGACGGCGCGGGAATGCGCGCGGCTTCAAGGCGTGCCGGATTCCTACAAGATCGACGTTCCGCTCAATCAAGCCCTTTTTGGATTCGGCGACGCTGTTTGCGTCCCCGTCGTGCGATGGATCATCGACAACCACCTGGCCGCGGCGGCGGCCGAAGCGATGGGCGCTAGGCAACACTAGACACGTGCCTGAAAATCCACTTTTGCAGCCGTTGGACGCATGGCTCAAATCGTGCGTCAGAAAAAACCAGATCTCCCGCAACACTGTCGCGGTGGGAATCGTCGTTTTCGACCATCTTAGGTCGGAATGCCCGACGACGACGGCGGACGTTCTTTCGTCGGGCGGCGAGATCAAGGGGTCGCGGCATGGACTGGCCGAAACCTTGGAAAAGTACGGCCTTCCGGGCGCGAAGTACCTCAAAGAAGTGACGACCCGGCAGGCGCATCAGGACGGCCAGCGCCTTTTGGACGCCGTGGGCTACGGCGCTCCGCTCGCCGGAATGGATGAGGCGGCGCGCGAGACGTTCATCGTCGAGGCGATCGGCATCCTGGTGTCAAAAGGCCGCGAATGGCTCGAAAGGCAAAATCTCAAGATCGCTTGCGACCGCCAGTTGTCGCCGGCCACTTGGGTAGGCTCGATATTGAGCGAAGCCAAAGGGCGCTCTGGCGGCAAGGTCGAGCAACACCTTGTTGGGGCCAAACTCGAAAAGCGGCACCCGGACGTTTCCATCCCGAATCATCCGGGCCACGCCGGCGACATTCAGACGGGGCGCGGCGGCGACTTCACCGTGGGAACGACGTGCTATCACGTCACGGCCGCGCCGGGCGGCTCCGTTGTGGACAAGTGCGCGGCCAATCTGGGCGCTGGCCTTCATCCGGTTTTGCTCGTGCCGAGAGAGGCCGTCGAAAAGGCGCGGCATATCGCGGAGGACCGTGGCGTTGACGCCAGGTTGACTATAATGGCCATAGAGGACTTTCTGGCGCTAAATGTCATAGAAATGTCGGTTGGCGATCAGCAGAGGTTCCTTGACACGCTGAAAGGCATCGTGGCCAGCTACAACCGGCGCTTGGAGGAAGTCGAGACGGACATGTCCCTGCGAATCGAGCTAGAATGACCGGCTGATTCGCGGCGCGGTTCGCCCCCAACAACACAATCGCCATACACTACCCGTCATCGGTTTTGGCGTCCGCGCGGCGACGGCGGCAAGTAGGTCGGTCGAAGTCTGCTGCTCCGCTGCCGCGGGGCACGAGGCCACCGGGCTACCTGTCGAACCAACGTTTGAGCGAGTGGAGCGTGGTGGCGCGGCCGGCGCGGGCGATCGAGGTGGTCAGCGGGATCTCTTTGGGGCAGACGGCCACGCAGTTCTGGGCGTTGCCGCAGACCTGCAAGCCGCCTTCGGCCATCAAGGCCTCGAGCCGCTCGCCCGCGTTGAGCTGACCAGTCGGATGTTTGTTAAAGAGCATCACCTGGCTGATGGCATGCGCCCCGATGAAATGGCGGTCGTACTCGGCGCGGCGCCGAGCGGCGAACTGCTCGTCGGTTTCGCCTTCGGCCCGCTCCAGCTCGATCTTCAAATACTGCGGGCAGGCTTCCAGGCAGCAGCCGCAGCTCATGCACTGGCTGAGCGGATAGGCCTCTTGCTGGGCTTCGGGCGATTGCCGCGGGCCGGGGCCCATGTCGTGGTAGCCGTCGGCCGGAATCCAGGCCCTCATTTTTTGCAACGCCCGGAAGAGCCGCGAACGGTCGACCACCAGGTCGCGCACGACGGGGAACTTGGTCATCGGCCGCAGCTCAATCTCGCCGGGCGTTTCGGCCAACAGGCGGTCGACCAGCGCCGTGCAAGCTTGCCGCACCTGGCCGTTGACCAGCATCGTGCAGGCGCCACAGACCTCTTCCAGGCAGTTGCAGTCCCAGGCGACGGGCGGCGACGGCGTGCCGTCGGCGGTGCGGGCCTGAGCGGCGATCCGCTGCAAGACGCTGATCACGTTCATGTCGTTTTCGCGCGTCACCAAATATCGCTGCCAGTAGCTCGGCTCGCCGGGGGCGTCTTGCCGCAGGACGCGAACGGTGAACGTGGCCGGGTGTGCGCCATGGCCGTTGTGCCCGGCCGCGTGCTCAAGGGTCGTCGAGTGAGTCATCTTGGCTTCCTACGTTTCGTCGTTCGTAAAACGGAATTCATTCCGTTCCACTAAACCTTGGCGAGCTTGGGCTTCTTCTTGCGGGCCGGGGCCTTCTTGGCGGTCTCTTCGGCCTGCTCGGTGCGCCGCTCGCGCAGCCGCACCGCTTTGCCGACGCGGTCGCGCAGGAAGTAAAGCTTGGCCCGCCGCACCACGCCCGAGCGCTTGACCTCGATTTTGGCGATCCGCGGCGAATGGAGCGGAAATTCGCGTTCGACCCCTTCGCCCTGCACGATCCGCCGGACGCGGAACATCTCGCGCGTGCCCGACCCGCTGCGGCCGATGACCACGCCGTTGAAAATCTGAATCCGCTCCTTTTCGCCCTCGAGGATGCGGGTGTGAACGTCGACCGTGTCGCCGATCTTGAACTCGGGCAGCTCGGTCTTGAGATGGGGCTTTTCTACTTGGGCAAGCAGTTGCTGGCTCATCGTCGTTGTCCTTTCTACATTAGGAACGGAATGAATTCCGTTCTACGTTCGAGCGGAATAAATTCCGCTCCGCGCGGGGAACAGAATTACTCCGTTCTACGCGCGTCGCTCGTGAGTCCGCCGCAGGCTTTGCTCGTGCCGCCAGCGGGCAATCTCGGGATGGTTTCCGCTCAATAAAACTTCAGGTACGGTCAGGCCGCGAAACTCGCGCGGCCGCGTATATTGCGCGCCTTCGAGCAACCGCTCGTCGCCCGAAAACGAATCTTGTTTGTTGCTTCGCTCGTCTCCCAGCACGCCCGGCACCAGCCGCAGCACCGCGTCGATCACCACCATCGCCGCCACCTCGCCTCCATTGAGCACGTAATCGCCGATGGAGATTTCGTCGGGCGATAATATCTGTTTTACTCGTTCGTCAAAACCCTCGTAACGCCCGCACAGCAAAATCAGCCGCCGCTCGCGGGCGAGTTGCTCGACCACGCTTTGATCGAGCCTGCGTCCCTGCGGCGAAAGCATGACCAGCCGCCCTGGCTCGGCCGCTTGTGCCCGCACCGCCTCGACGCACTCGACCACCGGCTTGACCATCAGCACCATGCCGGGACCTCCGCCATAGGGCCGATCGTCGACGCTTTTGTGCCGATCGTCAGACCAATCGCGGATGTTGTGCAACCGCACGTCGACCAGGCCGCGGTCGATCGCCAGCTTCAACAGGCTTTGCCCCAGATAGCCCGGAAACATCTCGGGAAACAGGGTCAGCACGTCGAAACGCATGACAAGGACCAGAACCAAGTGGTCTCACTCTCATTCACAGACGCCCTCGCCATTGGAGGATGGCCTTCCAGGCCGTCCACCCCGAGGGAGACGGCCTGGAAGGCCATCCTCCGTTCGTTGCGTTCGACCATTAAGCCACCCTATTCGCTGGGCTCGGCTCCTCCTTCCGTTGATTCAGGGGCCGGCGCTTGTTCGGGGGCCGCTTCGGCAGTTGCCTCAGCGCTAGGCTCCGCCGCCGGCGCGGCCGCAGTCTTGGGCGGCGGCACGTAGACCGGTTCGGGCGCGGGCGGCACTTCCTTGGGCATCGCCAGCCGCTCGCGGGCAGCCTGCTGCGCCGCAACACGTATGCCCTCGGGGCCGTACTTTTTAATAAACACTTTCACGTTCTGGCTCGGCTGGGCGCCGACGCTCAGCCAATACTTCAGCCGCTCGTTGTTGAGCGTCACTCGGGCGTCGGTGTCGGCGATCATGGGGTCGTACGTGCCGAGTTCTTCCAGCACCTTGCCGTCGCGGGGGCTGCGCGAATCGGTCGCGCAAATCCGAAAGAACGGCCGGTGCTTGCGGCCCATCATTTTCATGCGAATCTTAACTGACACGTGGGTCTCCGGGGGGTAATTGCGCTAGTGGTTATGCTTAGGGTTCAGGGTTCAGGGTTCAGGGTTCAGCTTCGCTTCTTCACCCCTCGCCATGTCGCCCCTTCGCCCCCTCGTTCTTCTGGGGCCTCTGACATCTTTTCTATCGCTGCTTTTTTGCCCGCATCCGCTTGCGGGCTTCTTTTTCACGCTGTTTGCGAAGCTTATTGCGCTCGTCACTGGTCAGCCGCTTGCCGGTGCCCTTCTTTTGCTTGGCCAGCATGCCGCCGGGATCGAACACGCCCTTCTTTTGCAACTGCTGCACCTCGCGCATCCGGTCGCGCATGCCCATGCCCGAAATCCGTTTCATCACGTCGGCAATGCCGTCGAACTGCTTGACGAGCTGGCTGATCTCGGCGGGATCGACGCCGGCGCCCGCGGCGATGCGCCGCCGACGGCTGGCGTCGATGGTGCGGGAAGGGTTGCGCCGCTCGTCGGGCGTCATCGAGTCGATGATGCCGCAGAGCCGGTTCATGTCGCCCTCGGCATCGATGTCGCCCATCATTTCCTTCATGCCGCCCATGCCGGGAATCAGGCCCATCAGTTTGTTCAGCGGCCCCATCCGGCGGGTCTGGGTGATCATGTTGCGGAAGTCTTCGAGCGTGAACTCGCCTTTGCGGGTCCGCTCTTCGAGCCGCTGCATCTCTTCCTGGTCGATCTTTTGCTGCGCCTGCTCGACCAAAGAGACAATATCGCCCATGCCCAGAATGCGGCCGGCCATCCGTTCGGGGTGGAACTCTTCGAGGGCATCGAGGTGTTCTCCCACGCCCATGAATTTGATCGGCACGCCGGTGACTTGCTTGACGCTCAGCGCCGCCCCGCCGCGAGCGTCGCCATCGAGCTTGGTCATGATGACGCCGTCGAGTTCCAACGCCTCGTTGAACGCCTTGGCGCTGTTGACGGCGTCTTGCCCCGTCATGGCATCGACCACCAGGTAAACTTGCTCCGGCTCGACGCGGCGATCGATGCGCTTAAGTTGCTCCATCAACTCGTCGTCGATGTGCAGCCGCCCGGCCGTGTCGAGAATGACCACCTGGGCGCCGATCTCGCGCGCGTGGCGAGTGGCGTTTTGGCAGACGGCCACGGGATCGGCGGAGCCCGCCTCGGCATAGACGGGCAGGCCAAGCTGCTGGCCGATGACCTGCAATTGCTCGACGGCGGCTGGCCGCTGCAAGTCGGCGGCCACCAGTAGCGGCTTGCGGCCGCGCGAGTGAATCAGCCGGCCCAGCTTGCCGCAGGTGGTCGTCTTGCCCGAACCTTGCAGGCCGCACAGCATCAATACGGTTACATCGCCCCGCAGGTGGAGCGAGTGGTCAACCGGCCCCATCAGGTTGACCAGTTCCTGGTGGACGATGCCGACCACTTGCTGCTCGGGGCGCAGCGAGCGGAGCACCTGTTCGCCCACGGCCTGCTCGGTGACGCGGCCCATGAACTCTTTCACCACGTCGACGCTGACGTCGGCTTCGAGCAGGGCCTGGCGGACCAACTGCAGGCCATCGCGCATGTTCGCCTCGGTCAGCCGGGCTTTGCCGGTGAGCGTGCGAAACGCCGATTGCAGGCCGTGTTGCAGCGAGTCGAACATGGGCGGGTGGGGACCAAACGGGCGTGGCGGCGGGAAGCGCCAAGCCGCGTATTTTAGCAAGGACCGGCGGTGGCTGGCAACTCTCGAATCGGGCCAAATCACGGATGGACATCGACCGAACGGGTCGGCTATATTGACCGGTTCCCTCGTGCCGATAAGAGTTTAGGCGTCGAGCATTGAGCTAAGTCCGACGCTTTTTTCCGTGGTTCTGGTCCTGTTCGTGTCCTAGTAAAGGAGGAGTTGTGGTCAAGTTGAACGTTCGGGAGCGCGAATCGATCCAAGAGGCGGTTCGCCGTTTCCGAAAACTAGTCGAACGCAGCGGTATCAAAAAGGAGATGCGACGAAAAGAGTATTACGAGAAGCCCAGCGAAACCCGCCGCCGCGCACGGTTGCGCGCCGAGCGCCGCACCCGCCGCAATTCGATCTTGATGGTCGGCGGAAAGCTGCCCTAAGCCTGGCTGGGCTGGATGATTGTCGTCTTTCGCTCCGCGAAAGTAACG
>DATFDL010000612.1:0-9067 GCA_035252155.1 Pirellulales bacterium
GACTCCCTTGCTGCAGATGCGGGGCATCAGCAAACGCTTTGGCGCCACGCAGGCCCTGGGCCGTGTCGATCTCGATGTGCGGCGTGGAGAAGTGCTGGCCCTGATCGGCGAGAATGGGGCGGGCAAAAGCACGCTGATGAAAATCCTGAGCGGCGCCCACGCGGCCGACGCCGGCGAAATGCTTTTGGACGATCAGCCCTATGCCCCCGCCGGCCCGCACCAGGCCCGATTGGCCGGCGTGGCCATGATCTATCAAGAGCTGAACCTGGCCCCCGACCTGTCGGTCGAAGACAACATCATGCTCGGGCAAGAACTGCACCGCGCCGGCTGGCTGCGGCGCGGCGCCCAGCGCCTGCGCGTCCGCCGGGCGCTCGACGTGCTGGGCCATGCCGAGCTGCGGCCCGAAACGCCCGTGCGGCGGCTGTCGATCGGCGCACAGCAACTGGTCGAAATCGCCCGGGCCTTGGTCTTCGACGCGCGGTTGATCGTATTCGACGAACCGACTAGCTCGCTCACGCAGCACGATGCCCGCCATCTGTTCGGCGTGATCCGCAAATTGCGCCAGTCGGGCCTGGCGATCATCTATATCAGCCACTTCTTAGAAGAGATCCGAGCCGTGGCCGACCGCTACACCGTGCTCCGCGACGGGCACACCGTGGGCAGCGGCCGGTTGGCCGATGTCGACGAGCCGCAGATCGTGGCCCTGATGGTCGGCCGCAACGTCGACGAGCTCTTTCCCGCGGTGCCTCACACGCCGGGCGAAGAGATTCTGTCCTTGCGCGGGCTGACCGGGCAAAACATGCCGCACGGTGTCGATCTGTCGGTCCGGCGCGGCGAAATTTTCGGCCTGGCCGGGCTGGTCGGCGCCGGTCGAACCGAGCTGCTCCGCTGCCTGTATGGTCTCGACGCCGTCCGCAGCGGGCACGTGCGCATCGCGGGCAACGTCTCCGCGCCAACGCCGCGCGCTCGAATCCGCTCCGGCCTGGGTTTCGTTTCGGAAGACCGCAAGGGCGAGGGACTGGCCCAGTCGCTTTCGATTGCCGACAATCTCACGCTCAGTAGCCTATCGCCTTACCGTCGGCTCGGATGGCTCAACCTCAAGCGCCGCGCGGCGGCGGTGGCGGGGTGGATGAACCGGCTTTCGATCAAAGCGCGTGACGGCGGGCAAACGGTGCGCGAGCTGTCGGGCGGAAACCAGCAAAAGATCGCGCTTGCCCGTGTATTGCATCAACAGGCCGATGTGCTGTTGCTCGACGAGCCGACCCGCGGCATCGACGTCGGCACCAAGGCCGAGATATATCGGCTCATGGGCCAGCAGGCGGCCGAGGGCAAAGCCGTGTTGTTTGTCAGCTCTTACTTGCCCGAGCTATTGGCCGTCTGCGACCGCGTCGGCGTGATGTCGCGTGGCCGATTGCGCGAGGTGCGGCCTATCTCGCAATGGACCGAAGAAGCGATCATGTCCTGCGCCGTCGCGCAGTAACCGCGTCCTATCGCGCACGCCGAATGTCCTTCAGCCAGCGGCGCCGTCGAAACGTCACGTCCCACAAAGTAGGCGTCGGACTTCGGGACGTAGTAAAGGACCGGCTCAAGCTTCCCGGCGCCCTTTACAGCCTGCCTCGCCTTTTCCAGCGAGTTGCCATACCGAGCACTTTTTAGACTAACTGGCCGACAGAAGGTTTGGCTGACAGAAAAATGGGGCTGTCGTCCCCCTATGTTTCTGTCAATAATCTTTCTGTCATTCTCTGGATCACACGCATGCAATCGTCCGTCGCTCCTTCCACTGGTTCGCCAAATAGCCGGCGTGTTCGGCAATTGACATCGTGGCTGGCTGGTTCTCTCGGCCCGCTGCTGGCGCTGCTGCTGGTGATCGCGTTCTTCGCCGCAATGGGCCGCTGGAAGTATGGCGAGCGCTCCGCGTTTATGACGCTGGGCAACCTGCACAATATCTCAGTGCGGGCCTCCCCGGTGGCCGTGGGCGCGCTGGGCATGACGGTGGTGATTATCGCCGGCGGCATCGACCTGTCGGCGGGCACCGCGCTGGCGCTGTGCGGCACCGTGCTGGCCTTTGTGCTGCGCGAAGGCTATAGCCCGCCCGTCGCGGTCGCCGCCGCGCTCGCCACCGGCTGCCTGGCGGGGCTGATCAATGGCACGCTGATCGCCACGCTGCGCGTCGTGCCGTTTATCGTGACGTTGGGCACGATGATGATTTATTTGGGCGTCGCCAAGCTGGTCGCCTCCGAAACCACTATTCACCCGCCGCTGGAAAGCATCCCCGATTGGCTGGGCGGGTCGGGCCTGGTCACGACGCAGCCGCAGCCGCCCTGGCTCGTGCAAAACATGCTGCCCAACTTCGCCAGCGGCGTGTGGCTGGCGCTGGCATTGGCGGTGGCGCTGGGGCTGGTGCTGCGATCGACGGTGTTCGGACGGCATGTCTTCGCCCTGGGATCGAACGAATCGACCGCCCGGCTCTGCGGCGTCAACGTGCCGCTCACCAAAATTGCGGTTTACACGCTGGCGGGCTTGTTCGTCGGCATGGCCGGCCTCTATCAATTCGCCAAAGTGTCGAGTGGCATGCCCACTTCGGGCAGCGGTCAAGAGTTGCGGATCATCGCGGCGGTGGTCATTGGCGGCGGCAGCTTGAACGGTGGCCGTGGTTCGGTGCTCGGCACGTTGGCCGGCGCGGCGATGACCGAGACGATTCAAAGCGGCTGCGCGCAGATGGGCTGGAGCAACCCGATCCAGGATTTGGTGATCGGCTCGATCATCATCGCCGCCGTGACGCTCGATCAGTTCCGGCAACGCAGATTGCAGGCGTAGCTTTTATACTGATTTTTGAACAGAAGGTAACAAAGAAAACGAAGAAGGGAGAGTTGAAGGAGCATCGCTGACGCAGTTCTCTGTAGCGATCCGACAATCGCCACCCCGCTAATCATGCCTCTCTTTGTTTTCTTCGTTGCCTTCTGTTCAACTTCCACTGTCGATCAGCCAACCAGCTTTCGAAATTCGGCGTCGATCGCCGACAGCGTGGCGCCGATGGGTTCGTGCAACACAACGTCTGCCAGATTGTCCTGAGGAGTTGGATCGCGATTGATAATCACCAGCCGCGCCCCATGTTCCTTGGCCGTGCGAGGCAAGCTGGCCGCCGGCTCGACCACGAGCGAAGAACCGATCGCAAAAAACAAGTCCGAGCGTTTGCTGAGTCCAAAGGCGTCTTGCAACACGTCCGGCGGCAGTTGCTGGCCAAACGACACCGTGGCGTGCTTCATCAAGCCGCTGCCGCAACGCGGGCAATTCGGCACCAGGCCGGTTGACTGAAATTGCACGACCATCGCATCGGCGTCGTATCGGGCCTCGCAATCGAGGCAGGCGATCTGCCGGGCGGTGCCATGCAGTTCGAAAACGCGGCGGCTGCCTGATTGTTGGTGCAGGCCGTCGATATTCTGCGTAATGACGCCAGCCAGGCGCTCTTCGACTTCCCAGCGCGCAAGTGTTTGGTGGCCGACGTTCGGCGCGGCTCGTGCGAAATCGGCGTGGCCTTCGGCCTTTTGGGTCCAATATTCGTGTCGGGCCTCGGCGCTGGCCAGGAACTCGTCGAAGTAGACCGTGCGATAGCGGGTCCAGATGCCGCCGGGCGAACGAAAGTCGGGGATGCCGCTTTCGGTGCTGATGCCCGCCCCGGTGAAGGCCACGGCGCGGATCGAATCAACCAGCCAGCGGGCGACGGTTTGATAGGCGGCGGTTTCCATTGGTTTGGCGCCCTTCGGTGGACGGATTCCCAGTCCGTCAGTTTGTGCCCGGACGGCCTGGAAGGCCATCCTCTGAGCCGCGTCGCAACATACTGTCAATCTGGCAGGAATGGCGAGCCAAACAGCGGGATCGTCGCATGAAGTGGCACTTGACTTATAGCGGCCGAGAACCGGTCATTCGACATTAATTCTTGCGACTAAAGCAGTTAAGCGCACCAACACGGTCTTGGCCCGGCACTTGCTTAGCGTGCTGCCACGGCGCGGTAGTTGCGCAATGATTGGCAGCCCTGCGGTTCTGCCAAACGGGCGAGTGGCGAAGGCCGCCGCCGCACACGAACCATCGGCAAACACGGTTTCATCTTACCTGGAGGCAAGTGACCCATATGGCAGTCGCGACCAAAGAAAAGAAAAAGGTCAGCAGCAAGGAATTCAAGCTTCAACCGCTGGGCGACCGCGTGGTGCTGGAGCGCGAGGAATCGGAGACCACCACGGCGGGCGGCATTGTGCTGCCCGACACCGCCAAGAATAAGCCCGCCCGCGGCACCGTGGTTTCGGTGGGCGATGGCAAGCTCTGCGACGACGGCAGCCGCACGCCCCTGCAAGTGAGAGTGGGCGACCGCGTGCTGTTCAGCTCGTATGCCGGCGACGAGTTTAAGGTCGGCGAGCGCGAGCTGCTGCTGATGCGCGAAGAGGACATTCTGGCGGTGATTGAGTAACACGTAGGTCAGGCTTTCCAGCCTGATAAACACCTCATTGGCCAACACGGCCTGATTCAACGAATTCAAACCTTGGAGAGTTTTCCCACATGGCAAAAACCATCGCATTCGAACAGGAAGCGCGCGAGGCGATTCGCCGCGGCGTTTCAAAACTGGCCCGGGCCGTCAAGGTGACGCTGGGTCCCAAGGGTCGTAATGTCATCCTTCAAAAAAGCTTCGGCTCGCCGACCGTCACCAAGGACGGCGTGACCGTGGCCAAAGAGATCGACCTGGAAGACGTCTATGAAAACATGGGCGCCCGCATGGTCCGCGAGGTCGCCTCGAAGACCAGCGACGTGGCGGGTGACGGCACCACCACCGCCACCGTGCTGGCCGAGTCGATCTTCAACGAGGGTCTGAAGGCCGTCGTGGCCGGTGTCAATCCTTTGCAGATGAAGCAGGGCATCGAAAAGGCCGTCGAAGACATCACCGACAAGCTCAAGAAGATGTCGATCTCGATCAAGAGCAAGAAAGAGATGGCTCAGGTCGGCGCGGTCGCCAGCAACAACGACACTGAGATCGGCGATCTGCTGGCCGAGGCGATGGAGAAGGTCGGCAAAGACGGCGTCATCACCGTCGATGAAGGCAAGAGCCTCAAGACCGAGGTCGAGTGGGTCGAAGGCATGCAGTTCGACCGCGGCTATCTGTCGCCCTACTTCGTCACCGACCCGCAAAAGATGGAGTGCGTGCTCGACGATCCGTACATCCTGGTGATGGAAAAGAAGATCACCAACGTCAAAGAGATGGTGCCGGTGCTCGAAGCCGTGGTCAACGCGGGCAAGCCGCTGTTGATCATCGCCGAAGATGTCGAGGGCGAGGCCCTGGCAACGTTGGTCATCAACAAGCTGCGCGGCACGTTCAAGTGCTGTGCGGTCAAGGCGCCCGGCTATGGCGACCGCCGCAAGGCCATGTTGGAAGACATCGCCATCCTGAGTGGCGGCCAGGCTATCTTCGAGAGCCTGGGCATCAAGCTCGAAAACCTGCCAATCACCGATCTGGGTCGTGCCAAGAAGGTGGTGGTCGACAAGGACAACACCACCATCATCGAAGGCGCCGGTCGCAGCAGCGACATCAAGGCCCGCATCGACCAGATCCGCCGCGAGGTGGAGAACTCGACGAGCGACTACGACAAGGAGAAGCTCAACGAGCGTCTGGCCAAGCTGGCCGGCGGTGTGGCCAAGGTGAACGTGGGCGCGGCCACCGAGAGCGAGATGAAAGAGAAGAAGGCCCGCGTCGAAGACGCGTTGCACGCCACCCGTGCCGCGGTAGAAGAGGGTATTCTGCCCGGCGGCGGCGTGGCCCTGTTGCGGGCCACCGCTTCGTGCAAGGCCGAGGGCCTGAGCCACGATCAGGAGGTGGGCTACAACATCGTTAAGCGGGCCTGCAAGGCGCCGCTGACGTGGATTGCCAACAACGCCGGGCAAGACGGCGGCATCGTCTGCGAGAAAGTGCTCGAAGGCAAAGGCAACCACGGCTACAACGCCGCCACCGACGAGTACGAAGATCTGGTGAAGGCCGGCATTATCGACCCCACCAAGGTGACTCGCACCGCGTTGCAGAACGCCACCAGCGTGGCGATCTTGCTGCTGACCAGCGACGCCCTGATTGCCGAGAAGCCCAAAGAGGGCGGCAAGAAGTCCGGCCACGGCGGCGGCGAAGACATGTACTAAACCGCGGCAGTTCGGCCGCCCGTAGGTCAGCCTTTCTAGGCTGACACGTCAGGCTGGAAAGCCTGACCTACCGCATTACGGCGGTGGCTGGGTCAGAGCTTTGGCGATGTCCCGGCCGCCGCCGTTTTCATTTGCCGATCAGCAACGCCCGGCCTGGTCCGCACGGGGCACGCGGCGGTAGCCGGCTTCGTGAGAAGTCGGGCGGTGTCAGCCAGCGACGGCCAGAATTCTCACGAATTCTGCTATGCGCACCATCGGGCGAGTCCGCGGTGCAAGCGACAGGGGGCTACGGAAGGGTCTTAATAGTTGTGTTGCCTCTGTGCAGACTGACACTAACCCGAAGCGTAAGCGAGGAGAAATCACGGTACTTCCTCGCTTACGCTTCGGGTTAGTGTGTGCCAGCAACACACTATTAAGACACCACCGGGGCTCCGCCTACGTGCGTGGAACGCCGCGCTATGGTAGCCTAAAGCTGGGGCCACAAACGGGCGACCGCACGGCGTCCGGCGCGGCGAACATGTCGGCGATACGATCTTGGCATGCCCGCCGCGACGGATGCCGTGGCACTCAGACGCTGTCGCTCCTTCATTTCTCTCCGGGTGATTGGAGGAGGAACCATGTCGATCGCGCGGCGTAACGGCTTCACGTGGGTTGAGTTGCTCGTGGTTATCTGCGTGCTGGCGCTGCTGATGGCGATGCTGTTGCCGGCGCTCCAGCAATCGCGTACTCCGGGTAGGCGCAATACCTGCAACAGCAATCTTCACAACCTGGCGCTGGCAATGACCGGCTATGCCGGCGCGAAGGGCGAATTCCCCGGCTACTTGGAGCCTCTGCCAATTAGGCCGGACGGTGATGCGCCTCGCGGACAAGTAGCGCGGGTCACGTGGCTTGTGCCGATCTTGCCGTACCTGGAACGGACCGACATTTACGATCTCTACCGGGCCGGCGATTATTTGAAGACGGGAGCGCCGGCGGATTTCGACCCAAGGAGGGTCTACATGAATATCCTGACGTGTCCCTCATCCGCCAAGAACGATCCCCATAAACTGCCCGTCCCGCCGTGTAATTATGTCATCAACACTGGCCGCGCCGACGTGTTTGCCTCGGCCGGTGGCGACGACATGCCCGGTTACCCGAACGACTGGCGTGCGAACGGAGTCTTCTTCAACCATTATCGCGACGGCGTCGTGCTGCCGGACGATTCGCCGCTGGTGAAGATCGACCTCGACTACATCACCGTGCATGACGGCTCGTCGCTGACTGTCATGATGTCCGAACGGATCGACACGGGCAGTTATTCGTTCCCGCCGGCCAGCGCGCTCGACACCGAGGCCGCACTGGGCTTTGTCTGGTGGCCAAGCACGAGCAATCAGCCGCCGTATAATCCTCCACTGCCGGCGCATCGCATTAACGGTCCGGACGACACGATGCCGATCAACAACGCTCGGCCGACCAGCAAGCATCCCACCGGTGTGAACGTGGCCTTCTGCGACGGGCACACGCGCTTTGTCCATGAAGACATCGACTATGGCGTCTGGTGCTTGCTGCTGACGCCCTACGGCGCCGAAGCAAACACGCCGGGCGAGGTTAAGTTGGCGCCGGCCGGAACATCGAACAATTACAAATACCTGCGCGAAGCGCAGATCGACGAGTCGATAATCAGTCAATAAGCGATCGCGGCCGTCGTTTTGCCGTCGCGCGAGATCATGGTATACTGATGAAGTATGCACCAACCATACGTTGATTATCACGACGGCGGGTACTGGATTCGGGGAAGCCGAGTTTCCCTCGACTCAATTGTGCATTGTTTTCGTGAGGGACAAACCGCGCAAGCAATCCTCCAGGCGTTTCCCGTACTCTCACTCGCAAGCGTCTACGGGGCGATTGCGTATTATCTTACGCATCGAGACGCGGTTGATTCGTATTTGGAAAAGGCCGAAGTCGACTATGAAGCGGTGCGCCAAGGGGCACGCCAGGCGGATAGCGCCTTTTACCAGAAGTTGGCCGACGCACGCGGGTAATCGCTGCCGAGTTGAACCGTGCGAGTCCGCTTACAGGCCGACGCTGACCTTGACCAGGCCATTCTCTTTGCCGTAATCCGCCACGAGCCCGCGATTCAGTCGGCGGTCGTCGCCGGTCTAGCAAACCGATCGGATATGGAAGTCCTGGGAATTGCAGCGGCTGAAGGACGCGTGCTAGTCACGCATGATCGCAAGACGATGCCGCTTCATTTTGCTCAGTTTATCTCTCATGAAATGCGCCCCGGCGTTATTATCGTGTCAAAGCGTCTGCCGATCTCTAAGGTCGCGGATGACCTGCTGCTGGTCTGGGGCGCCAGCGAAGCGGAGGAATGGACGAACCGCATCATCCATCTTCCGTTATAGATACCATGCACCTTAAGAACGTCGCCGACGTCTATCCGCTCACGAGCATGCAGCAGTTGATGCTGATTCATGCGCTGCGCGATCCCGATTCGCCGCTGCTCGAGGAGCAACTCGGCTGCACGCTGGAAGGGCCGCTCGACGTCACGGCCGTCGAACGAGCGTGGCAGCAGGCGGTCGATCGACATCCGGCCCTGCGCACCGCCGTCGTCTGGCAGGGTCTGGAGCGGCCGCTGCAAATCGTCCGCGAACAAGTAACGCTGAAGCTCAACCAACACGACTGGAGTAAGCTCTCGGCGGCCGAGCAGAATGCCCGGCTGGCCCAATGGCCCGAGGGCGAGAGCCGGCGGCCGTTCGTATTGTCGCAGGCGCCACTAATGCGGTTAGATCTCATCCACTTGGCTGACGACCGACACCGGTTTTTCTGCCGCGCGCATCATTTGCTCTTCGATGGCTGGAGCCTGGCCGTTCTTCTGCGCGAAGTGCTGGCGAGCTATCAAGCCGAGCACTCCACG
>DATFDL010000613.1:0-13220 GCA_035252155.1 Pirellulales bacterium
CCCGGAAACACGGCCATCGACACCAGCAAGGAGAGGCTTACAACGGCTTCCAGTTTTTGCCTCGTCGTCTTCGCATCAGCAGAACGGCGTCTGAGCAATCGACGAGCTCCGAGAACGATCCCGGCAGCCGCGATCGCAGTAAGTGCCCACACCGCCATTGGAACGGGGCCATCGCTTACCGCGCCGGCGACGACACCGCCGGCCGTGCCAACGGCCAACGCCGCTGCGCAACTTAGCGCCGTGACTATGATTCGGCGGGGCGTCAACAGCGCGACCATTAAGCCTACCGGCCCGCCGATCAGCGCCCCGATGAGCGAACTGTAATGGGCCGTGGCCAGTGCGCCGCCGACGGCGCCGAGGATCGCCGCGCTGGGGCGGTTGAGGCGAAAACCGATCGCCGCGCCAAACAACGCGCCGGCGATCGCCAAGGCCGTCACGATCGCCAGCTCCTGCGCATCGGCCGGTGAGGGCGGAAAATGAAAGCCGTGCTGAGCGGCGCTGGAATACGATTGCTCCGCGTAATACCGCACCCCTGCCGCAAGCAGCAGAACGCTCGCCAACAGGAGCACGTTTTTTGAAGGCACCAAGTGCGGCATGCAACCTATTGTCTGGCGCATGAGGCCGGGTGGCAACTTGTCAGTCGCCAAACGCCAAAGAGAAAGGTGCGTGGCGTCGCCGCTGCCGCGGCGCGGGCTTTGCTCTTTGCGCTATTTTTGACCACCTACTTGTGACCGCCTGCCGCCTCCCTAGAATAAGGGGAACCGCCCGACGATTGGGACGGGGCTTTCTCAGATCTGTCGACCCATTTTCAAAGGCCGGAATCTCCGAAGCTGCCCGTCCTTCGGGTTAAGGAGGTTACGGTCATGCCATATTCTGAGGTGAAGCCCGTGCGGGTCTTCGTCGTGGGCGACGAAGAACGAACAGTTTCGATGGTTCTTCGGCGATGGGGCAACGAAGTCGACACGGTCGATGGGCGGGCCTATCCCATACTTGAGGCCCGCCGCTTTCAGCCCGACCTGGTGCTGATCGATGTCGGGCAAACCGCCTTCGACGGCCTGGCCCATGTGAGGCGCTTCCGGCGCCGCGCGGAATTCGGGGCGGTTCCGCTGGCCGTGTATGCCGACTTCGTTCACAACGGAGGATGCGTGCAAATGGTCCCGTCGGGCGAAGATTCGGTGGCGCTAAAGCGCCTTCCGCCCGTCGAGCTGGCTCGCGTGCTCGATGAAATCCGCCAACTGATCGTGATTCCCAAAGAGAGCCTGCTCGATCAAGCGATGTCGCGGGCGGTGCAAATCGACGCGACGCGGCAATTGCGAGGTGCTCGCCGGGCGCGTTGGGCGGGGCCATCGAAGGAGAAAGCTTCGCCAGCCAGCGATCCACTGGCCTCGACGGCGGATTCATGTCGAGTGGTTCTGCTCGAGCGGCAGGGAGAATCGCTGCATTCGGTCTTCCCTTTATTGAAGCGAATGCGATTCGACGTGGCGGCGTGTTTTTCGTCCGACGATTGCGTGAATTATGCGCGGCTCAAGGCCCCGGATTTTGTCGTGCTGAATGCCGGTCGGCCGGCGTATCTCGCTTATGAAACGGCGCGCCGCATTCGGGAGAGCGCCGGTGAAAACAGGCCGCTGGTAATCCGCATCAGCAGCCAGGACGATCGGATGCAAGAGTTTTTGGCGGCCGAGGTGGGCATCGCCCGGCAATTGACCCGGCCCTTGAAGGCGCTAGAGTTGGTCGCGGTCTTGAGGGAGCTTGAATCGTCGCTGGCCGAACGCCCGCCGGACGTCGCGGCGCCAGCGGTTGTCCCGGCGACGCGCTGAGTTTAGAGATCGTCGGTCAGGTCGCCGAGATCTTCGACGAGTTGGCCTCGATTCACGAGTTGATTCCTGATTTCCGGGGGGACGGTCGGTGCCATCGAAACTCGCTCGATCGTCCATGCTCGGTAGTGCGGAAATTCTTGCAAGAAACGTTCAATGTGCGCGTCAAAGAGCGGTACATCGGCCAGCAGTCGATCGGCGGAGCGCTTGCACGAACCGAAGCGAATTCTCTTGTCCGCCGAGTTCAATGCCACCAGGTCGATCTCGGTCCCGCCGCGGTTCCAGTAGCCTTGGATCCTTTGCGTTAGCGAGAAATCACCAAGACCCTTGCGACTGCGTTCCTCGTACAGGTGGCCGATTAGTTTCTCAAACGCTTTGCCCTCGACCTCGAACAGGCGCTCGTTCGCCGTCGCGACCAACTGCTCGACGGGACGAAAGTTGAGCGCGGCCACCGAGCTTGCCAGGGCAGCCAGCCAGGCGCGCAGGAAATTGTCTGCCAGGTAGTAGCGGGTCCGCCGCGCCGTCGGCTTGGAAAAAATGGGAAGTTGCTTTTCGATCAGACGATAACGATCGACGAGGAGCGAAAGATAACCACCGACCTGCTCGGACCGATCGCCATTTACCTGGCGCACGCGCTGCTGAAGGTCGGCGTGCGTGCAACCGCTATGTCGAGCGATGAACTTGAGCACCACATCATATCGACCACGAAGTTCCTTTAGAAACCAGTTCTCCGCTTCGGTGCGTAACGGCGACGAGCTCTCGAAGAAGATGTGCCGCAAGAGCGTTTGCCGGTCGCTTCCCAGAACTCCTTGCTCATAACAGTCGCGATAGAACTTGGGCACGCCCTCGAAGAGAGTCCACAGAAACAACAATCGCTCCGGCGAGACATCGGCGTGTTCGCGCAAGATCTCCAAGACCGACCCCAGGTCGAGATGCGTCAGTTCAATTTCGTCGGTCGTCCGGTTAAACAGCGGGCCCGACCGGTCTTCGAGTAACGCTGTCATTTCGGTGTGGATCGATCCGAGAACGATTAATCCGCCCGGCACGCGATGGGCGCTGGCTGAAAGCTTGTCGACCTCTGCCTGAAGCGACGAACAAAACGGCGCGAGATGGGCGCGATTGAAATACTGGAATTCATCGAGGACGACGATATAGCCCGCACGAGCCAGGCTGCCGACGAACCGCGCCAACTCGGACAGTCTCGCAGGACTCGCGAACCGATTGAGCGGGATCTGGAAACTCTCCATCGAGTCCTCGATCGCCGACAAAACGCCCGCTGGCGCGGAGTCGGGAATCTGGACATAAAAGATCGGCTTCGCCGCGCCTCGCACCGCCTCTTGAATGAGCGTGGTCTTTCCAATCCGGCGGCGGCCCGTCATTTTGGCAAAGAACCACCGGTTCCGACCCACAATCTGCGAGACGAGCCGCAATTCATCGGCTCGTCCGTAAAATCCCCAAGGCATGGGTGCGTCAGCAGTAAGGTAAAACTTTTTATTTTACTCGACTATACCACGTAAGTTTAATGCCAGCAATGAAAAGCGTCGTCACCGGACGCAAGCGATAGTACCTATGGCGAGAAAGCATGAACTACTGATCCGGTAGCGTCTTGGTGTATCGCAGCCCAGTTCACCGCACCAGATGTTGCCCGCACAACAGGCTGATTGCAGCTTCGTCCACCACGCGGCGCGACTCGATGCCCTGGGCCAAGAGCCGGCCGGCGTAATCCTCAAACTCGAAATCGTCGAAGACCACCAGCACGCCCACCACCGCATAGCCGCGGCGGCGCAAGGTGCCCAAAGCCAGCGCTGTCTCCGGCTCGACCCGCGCGAGCACGGCCACCACTGTGGCGTCGCGCGGCAGACGACTGGTGCTCTCGACGATAAGCTGGCTGAACGACAGGCCGTCAGTCATCTCCACTCGGGCGAGCGTTTCTAAAATCCGCCAAAGCTGCTCGGGGCCTTGCCGCGTGGGCACGACCACCGGCCGCAGCCGTTCGCTTCGCTCGACCATGTTCACGTTGGTCTGCGCGGCCGAGCGGCTGCGATAATCGTGCGACCAGCCTTCTTGCCGGATGCGATCGGCGGCGTCGCGGCCGTTGGTGATCAGCCCAATCTGCTGCCCCATCAGGTAAACTTCGTTGGCGATCGAGGCCGCCGTTGTCACTGCTAGCTCCGAACGGAGCGGCTCGTTGGCGCGAGGATAATCGTCGCGATGAAAGCCGAGCACCACGGTGGCGCCGGCGATGGTCGAAGGCTCATAAATCTTGCTGTGCAAGACGCCGGTGCGGGCGGTCGCGCGCCAGTTGACGCGGTTGAGCGGATCACCCTCTTGATACTGCCGCACGCCCTCAATGCGCGTGGGGTCTTCAAACAGTCGGTGCGTGAGACGGATCTCGCCCACGGGCCGACGCGAGGCCAGGTCGTAGCCGGCCAGCGGCACCAATCGCGGATAGACCAAAATAAAGTGCGGCTCGGTCGCCACCCGATAACGCCGGTGCAGCCCGAACAGGTCACCTGTTTCGAGTACTACCGGGCCGATCTGATAATAGCCGCGCATCTGGAACTCGACCTGATAAAGCATGGTCTTTTGCCCGCCTCGCCAGAGCATGCCGATCATCAGCCGTCGGTTGTGCAACTTCAGCCGCGGCGGGCGCTGCACCAGGGCCAGCCTCGGCAAACTGTCTTCGACCAGCACCCACGCCACGGGCAGCCGGCCGGTATTGCGGACTTGCACGGCCACGCCCAGCTTGTCGCCGATCTCGGCCGTCAGGCGGTGGCACTCGCGGGTGGCCGTGAGATGATCGATCCAATATCGGGCGACGAACCGGCTGACCAGCATCACGCCTAAGAGCACGTACATGGCGTAGGTCAAGAGCCCCAGCCCGAACACCAGCGACACGATCAGCACCGCAATCGCGCCGAGATACCACCTCATGAGGCAGCCGCTCCTTTAGCGGCAATGGGCACCGGCACTTCGGCCAGCACCTCTTCGACCACTTTGGCGGAGCTGACGCGGCGCAGCCGGCTTTCGGGCTTGAGCACCAACCGATGCGTGAGCACCGGGGCAGCCATGCGCTTTACATCGTCGGGCAGCACAAAGTTGTTGCCGCGCATGGCCGCCACCGCCTGGGCGGTGCGAAACAGCGCCAGCGACGCTCGTGGGCTGCCGCCCAAGGCCACGTCGTCGTGCAACCGCG
Source organism: Pirellulales bacterium (assembly GCA_035252155.1). Taxonomy (GTDB): domain Bacteria; phylum Planctomycetota; class Planctomycetia; order Pirellulales; family JAICIG01; genus JAICLL01. Next base: position 5,011 of record DATFDL010000613.1, read on the forward strand.
TGCTCTGGACGATTTCGAGCACGTAGTTGCGCACCTTTTCGTCGACGTAGACCTCGCGCACCGCCCGCTGGCAGGCGATCACTTCGGCCGGGGCCACCACCGGCTCAATCTGCTCGATCGGATGGCCGCGTTGCAGCCGTTCGAGCATCTTACCTTCGTCCTCGAAGCTCGGATAACCCAAGCTGAGCCGGATCAAAAAACGATCGAGTTGGGCCTCCGGCAGCGGAAACGTGCCTTCGTGATCGACCGGGTTTTGCGTGGCGATGACCATGAACGGCCGCTCGAGGTCGTAGGTCTGGCCATCGACGGTCACGCGACCTTCGGCCATCGCCTCGAGCAAGGCGGCCTGGGTGCGGGGCGTGGCGCGATTGATTTCGTCGGCCAGCACGATCTGGGCGAAGATCGGGCCGGCTCGGAAAACAAATTCGGCCTCTTTCTGATTGAAGATCGACGCGCCGGTGATGTCCGAGGGCAGCAGGTCGGGCGTACATTGTACGCGCTTAAAGGCGCAGTCGATGCTGCGGGCCAGCGCGCGGGCCAGCATGGTCTTAGCCACGCCGGGCACGTCTTCGAGCAGAATATGCCCCTCGCAGAAATACGCCACCATCGCCAGCAGCAGTTCTTGCCGCTTGCCGAGGATGACCTTTTCGACGTTGCCGATGATCTTTTTGGCGACCGCGCTGACGTTGGTAGACATGACAGCGCCATTATGGCCTGCCGCGCCGACCGTTCCTAGTCCGTAGAGTGGGCATTGCCCGCCACGAATCACCAAGCGCGATTTGCTTCGGCACGACGTGCCGAAGTGGTACGAGCGGTGCCGCCGTTACCCACGCAGATGGTGGGCAGTGCCCACCCTACGCGGTCGCCACCAACGCGCCGATCAATAATCGCGACCGCGTCCGCCGCCATGACCGCCGCGACCGCCGCCGTAGCCGCCTCGGCCGCCACCACCGCCGCCTCCGCCCGCTCGCGGCGTGCGCTCGCGAGCTTCATTGACCGTGAGGTTGCGGCCTTGGAATGGGGCGCCGTTGAGCGCTTGCATGGCCTGCTGGGCTGCATCCTGGCTGTCCATCTCGACAAATGCGAAACCGCGCGAGCGGCCGGTCTCGCGGTCCATGATGATTTCGACCGAACGCACCGCGCCGTAGGTGCCGAACAGACCCTCGAGGTCTGCCTTGGTGACCGCCCAAGCCAGGTTGCCAACATACATCTTCATCGAACGAACCCTTCAGAAACAAACACAGAACAAAGAGAACCGCGGAAATCCGCGGAGCAAACACCAGAGAAGGCAGAAGCGAGCATGGACAGGGTCGAAGAGAGTCTGGCGGCCGAAGCCGTGAATCCGATCAGGTGCTCGCCTGGGGTGAGACGGGGTTGCCCGGCCGACCTATCGTCAGCCAGAGCATCAATCCCCATCGGTAGGGCTTCTATACTACAAATCTAGCCAGGTTGCTAGCCCGATTTTTCGGTTTTTTCACGAGGGCGGGGGAAGGAAACCACGAATCACACGAATGACACGAATGACACGAATAGAAAAACGCAGGTCCTCAGGGCAGATTCGTGGTTTTCCACCCTTCCATCCTAGCTACCGCCCGACGACCCAGATGTTGCGAAACCGCACCGGGTTGCCATGGTTTTGCAAATGGAGCGGGCCTTTTTCCGCTCCTTCGCCCATCGTGCCGCCTGGTGTGCCGTTGGGCAGCTCGACGTCGGGCTGCACCACCACGCCGTTGTGCCGCACTGTGATTCGGGCGTTCTTGGTCTTCTTGCCAGACGCGTCGTATTTGGCCGCCGTGAAGTCGATGTCGTAGGTCTGCCAGACCAGCGGCGGGTAGCACATGTTCACGTCGGGATCGCGGATGGTGTAGAGGCCGCCGCATTCGTTGTTCTTGCCCGCCAGACCGAACGAATCGAGAATCTGCACTTCATACCGTCCCTGCAGATAACAGCCGCTATTGCCGCGGCCCTGGTCGCGGGCTTCGGGCATGAACGGCAGCCGGAATTCCAAATGCAGCGTATGGTCGCCGAATTTGCGTTTGCTGTTGACGCCCTGGATCAGCAGCCCGTCGTCGGTGAGTTTGCCGTTTTCAAACTCATCGGCATTCTTGCCGTCGAACAACACCACGGCGCCCTGCGGCGGATCTTTGCCCAAGGTCGGACTTTTGCGTTCAACCCGCTTCAGCGTGCCCACCTCTGCGCCGTCGTTGTTGGAAAGCGTCATCACTCCTTGCTTGATTCGGGCGGAACCTCGCTCGCCCCGGAGCGTCGTGACGCCGTCTTTGGTTTCGCCGCTGCCTTCGCGTTTGTTCTCTTTGTCCCAGCCATCGCCGGGCAAGCCGCCGCGATAGAAGACCGAATGAAACTTGCCCCCGCCCAGGGCGATGACTTGAATACCCGCTTTGACGGGGCCTTCATCGGTGCGCAGCTCGCCGGTGTATTCGCCCTGCACGGCGAAGTCGGGTTCGGCCTGGGCCGCCTTCGGCTCGTCATAGGTCTTGCCTTTGCTTTCGGCGGCGTAGACGGCGGTTGAGAGACCAAGCGCGGCGGCGATACAACAGAACACGCGGGGGAGCATTGATGCGTCTCCTTGAGGGCGAGGAACGTCAGGCGGGTACGGCGCTTATTGTGATCGCCGGTGGGCGATGTTGCAAGCGAGTATCGTGTGGGTCGACCCGGCACGAGCACTTCGATGATGGCTATGACGTAACCGTCGGGTATCATGTATAGGGTCGTCAAGGAGAAAGTGGATGCTGTCGAATCGATCGATCCCGTGCGCGACGGTAATTCCCGTTCTGGCGTATCCCGACGTGAACCAGGCTGCCACTTGGCTCTGCGATGCGTTCGGATTTAGCGTGCGTCTGCGCATCGGCACCCACCGTGTGCAGTTGAACGTGGGAGACGGAGCGGTCATCGTGCGGGAACAGCGCCCCAACGAGGTCGACGCAGTGTCGGGCCTAGGACATTCAGTCACGGTTCGTGTTGCGGATGCCGATGCCCACTGCCAGCAGGCAAAGGAGCACGGTGCGCGGATTACACAGCAACCGGTTACCCACCCCTTTGGCGAGCGACAGTACAACGCGGAGGACTTTGTAGGGTACTCGTGGACTTTCTCGCAGTCGGTTGCGGACGTGCATCCTGCGGAATGGGGCGGTACGGCAGAGCAGCTCTAACAACGTGCGGGCAGACATGCCCGCGGAGGCGATGCCCGACGAAATTACTCACTTAGTGCTCCCGCGTCATAGAATTTGGCGAAAACGATAAGTCACGGGCCATCGGCGCCAGAGTCTCGCTCGGCCTGAGCCAGGGCGTCCGGCGTGATGAGGATGCCCTGGCGCTCGTAGCGCTTGCGCGAGCGGCTAAAGCGCACCACCACGGCGCTCAGCGAACTGTACTTCCGAGCGCGGCGCGTCAGAGTCGCATCTCCGCTGGACAGAAAGACAAGATGGTCAAGCTCGGCGCAGGCCAGGCAAAGAGGTTGCTTCTGCTCGAGGAACAGCAACGAGCCCTTCAAGATTTCGGCATGGCACTCGCTGCACTGGCTGGCCGCACTTGTCAGCTCGTAGACGACCAGTTCCGGCGCCTTGTCGAGCCTGTCACGCAGCTTCTTTGCCTTCTTTTCCGTCAGCTCAGCAGGGGCGTAGCGGGTGCGGAAGAAGCGTTCGCGTTCGACGTCGCCGTCTGCCGTAACGGGCAGTACCACCGGCCCGTTCGGCGTCAACCGCTGATAATGGGCTTCCACCGGCGCCAATCCGTGCTTCCGGACCCATTCGTGGAAATACTGATAAGTCTTTTCCAACTTGGCCGGCCCGCACTGAATGTGCGGTTCGAGGGCAACATAATACGGATTGCCTTTCTGCCAGGCCTGGAAGTGAACCTGGTGCAGGAACAGCATCTGCTGAAGCAGTTCCAGCGGGCCGACGGCGCCGTCGCGCTCGAGGCATTGCTCGGCCGCCCGGTAGACCCGCTCTTGCAAAGCGCCGGTTCCGCGGCTGCCCCCCAAACCTATCTTTGCTCGCTCCATTCGGGACGCTCCCGGATTTAACTAATCCAATTCTATCGCAGCCCCTTCGCTCTGAGCAATTCATTTGCCCAGGCGGCAGTCGCTGAATCGAACGGCGGATCGGGCTCAACGGTGTAATCGGTCCGGTCATACCGGCCGTTGCGGTAGCAAAGCTCAATCAGCGATTGCAGATCAAGTGGCACGTCCTGATCGGTTTCGCGCAGCGGGATTTGGATTTTTGGCAATCGCTTTTCGATGGGGGCCCGATAGAACTCGACGCGCCGAGGACGCCAACCGCGCCGGATGTAAACTCGATATGGAGTTCGATACGAGCGTGGGATGCGGCGGCTCGGTACGTTGAGCACGTGACCGCCGCTTCGCAGCAGATCGATTTCCACGAGGCTAATGCCGCCGTCATTCAGTTCTTTCTGCTTTTGGCGATAAAGCTGTTGTCCTTCACCGGGCAATTTGTTGGTGAGGCTCAGGACATCGATGACGGTCACTACCTTGCCCGACGCGGCATCGGTGATCTTAATAAAGCCTTCCATGATGGGTTCATCGTCCAATTCAATCAGCGCGGGAGCTTCAACCTCTTCGGCGACGGCCACACCGCCGGCTCCTGGAACCGTTCGCGGTGCTGGGTGCTCGACAACGCGGACGTCCGGATGAATGTTCCGCGTTGGCCCGTCGTCGGACTCGACGCACACGCGTTCCTCGACCCGGGCGAGAAGATCTCGCGGCAGCGATACTTGAAGCTGATCGCGAGCGTAGGTCACGAGTGAGTGCTGAATGTCGAGCCAATGTTGCTCCAGGTACGGATCCATGCCGGGAAATGGACTGTTCATTGATCGACTCCTCGCGAAAACGCAGCAGTGGGATTGCAAAACCGCAACATTAGCCATCAATCTAATTGGTCACTGCACCTACCGCGACCTCTAGTCAGTCGCACTGTCAGGCGGGACGAGAACCAATTCGCGATCGCGGTCAATGGAAACGATGCCTGCACTGCAGATCGAAACCTCGTACTGGCGCAGCTTCTTGTTCTTGGCAAGACTTAACAACGCCTCGATCACACCCCCGATCTTATACTTGGTTGGAACCCGATACCATTCTCCAAAATCGAGATAGGTGATCGAAAGCTCCTCGTCGTCCCGCTCGATTCGAAAATCCATTGACCACCACGGTGATGAAAGCGTGTAGACCTTCGAGCAGCCGTCGCGAATCATGTCCTCCGCGATTCTAAGCAGGCGCTTTCGTAGCAACTCGGTCTCGCGCGACACGAAGGGCTCAAGCAGCGATGTGTGTTGCTTGAACCACTTATCGAATTTCTCTTGCAATGCTGGGAGTCCCGCTAGATCCGGTCTTCCGCACACGCCTGGGACAGAGTAACTCGCCTCGCCTTCATCGATGTCAGGCAGCCCGCAACAACGCATTTCGATACCGCTAAGGAAGTTCTCAAAATTAGATGCAATAACCTGCAACTCGCCATAGGCGCCGATATGCACAATCGCCGGCTCGACCGAATGGTACCAGAGGGCAACCACGCCCCCATCGGGCAGCCGAAGGAACGGCACCGCATCGTTCATTGCTGATGGTTTCAGCCCGTAATCGTCGAGAGCGTTCCACTCGACTCGAAATTGAAGCTCGGCGCGCAATAAATCGCCGAATCGCGCCGGTAGCATACGGCCATTGGGAACACGGCGTCGGATCTCGTCAGCACTCATCCAAGGTTCCATGCGCGCCTTTCTGATCACCTACCATCCTCACGCGGCTCCAACCCATGGACACCGGTGGCAATGGCACGCGGAGCGTGCCAGCTATTTTGATCGCCTGGCGTGTGTCGTTCGGTGCGGCCGGTACCCACCCTTGCCGCGAATGTGGTCGCCTTCGCGCTGTTCACCAAGTTCTGCATTCGCCTGGCGCCGGCGACGGTCGAGCGCCTCTCTGGGCGGCTGCATCGGGATCAGGCAATCGCAGCCGCTGCCGATGAGGTCTTGCCGCCCGGCCTGCTCCAGCGCCCGGCGGACCTCGAAATAATTCTCGGGTTTGAAAAACTGCAATAGCGCCCGTTGCAAACGCCGGTCGCGAAGGTGCTTGGCAATGAACACCGGCCGTTTGGTGAAGGGATCGAGCCCGGTGTGATACATGCACGCCGCAATGTCGAACGGGCTGGGGATGAAATCCTGCACCTGGTCGGGGCGGTAGTGATTGCGTTTCAAGAACAGCGCCAGTTCGATCATTGAATCGAGGTCGCTGCCCGGATGGCTGGCGATAAAGTAAGGAATGAGATACTGCTTTTTGCCTGCCGCCCGCGAAGCCTTTTTGAACTCGCGGTCGAAGCCGACAAAATCCTCCTGATCGGGCTTCTTCATGAGCGAGAGCACCTTGGGGTCGACGTGTTCGGGGGCGACTTTTAAATGCCCGCCCACGTGGTGCGTGACCAGCTCGCGCATGTACTCCGGACTGCGGCGGGCCAGATCCATGCGAATGCCCGAAGCCACCAGCACCTTCTTCACGCCCGGCTCGTTGCGAGCCTGCTTCATCAGGCCGAGGAGCGGGCCGTGGTCGGTGCCCAACAGCTTGCAGATGGTGGGATGCACGCAGCTCAGCCGGCGGCAGCGGGCTTCGACCTCGGGCCGCGTGCAACGCATCTGATACATGTTGGCCGTCGGGCCGCCGATGTCGCTCACCACGCCCGAAAATTTGGGGTCGGACGTCATCTGACGGATCTCGGCAAGCACCGACTCCTGGCTGCGGCTCTGGATGATCCGCCCTTCATGCGCCGTGATCGAACAAAACGTGCAACCGCCGAAGCAGCCGCGCATGATCTGTACCGAGTCTTTGACGACTTCGTATGCGGGGATTCGCTGGTCACCGTAGCAGGGATGCGGGCGGCGCGTGTAGGGCAGTCCGTACACGCGGTCCATCTCGGACTGGTTCAGCGGAAAGGCAGGAGGATTTACGACCACCGTTTCGCGGTCGTGCCGCTGTGTCAATCGGCGGGCGTTGTAAGGATTCGTCTCGTGATGGGCGAGTTTCGTCATTTCGGCGAAGGCCCATTTGTCGGCCAAAACTTCTTCGTAGCTGGGCAGCGCGATGGTGTCTTCGGTCGGTGGCGTTTCACTGGCGCCCAACCGATAGGCCACGCCGCGCAAGTCGCGCAGGTCGCGCACCGTCTGGCCGGACGCGAGGCGATGTGCGATCTCGATCAGCGGCCGTTCGCCCATTCCGAAAACCACCAGGTCGGCCTTGCAGTCGAGCAGGATCGAGCGGCGGACCTTGTCGCTCCAATAGTCATAGTGCGCCAGCCGCCGCAAGCTGGCCTCGACTCCGCCCGCGATGACGGGCACGCCCTTGTACGCCTCACGGGCCCGCTGACAATACGCCAACGTCGCGCGATCCGGCCGCAGGCCGATCTGCCCGCCGGGACTGTAGGCGTCGTCGTTGCGCACTTTGCGGTTGGCGGTGTAGTGGTTGATCATCGAGTCCATGTTGCCCGCGCTGATGGCGAAGCACAGCCGCGGCTTGCCGAACGTGCGCCATGCCTCACATGAGCGCCAGTCGGGCTGGCTCAGAATCGCCACCCGAAAACCTGCGGCCTCGAGCAATCGCCCCAGCAGCGCCATGGCGAAGCTGGGATGATCGACGTAGGCATCGCCGGTGACGAACACCACATCCACTTCGTCCCAGCCGCGCTCGCGCATTTCGCCGCGCGTCATCGGCAGCGGCCTTTGCGACGCCGCGGGCGCGCGGCTCGGCCGTTCGACGATCGGCAATGCGGTGTTCAGGGCTGTAGACATCAAAATTTGGGCACGAACGCAAAAACTTTCGATGGCTGGGGCAGAGCCTTAGCGATGCCCCGGCAGTCGCGGCGCTGAGCGAGTCTGCATCTGCATTGTAGACGGCTGAACCGCCGGTGGGCTATGGGCAGGTAGCCCCGGCCCTCGTGGCCGGCCGTCTTCAGTTCGTAGGGTGGGCGGAGCGAAGCGAGTCCCCATACGCGTCACGTTAAGCGGGCGGCCACCTTCTTGCTCTGTAGGGAACGCCCTCCGTGGCAATCCCGTTCGGTACGACATTTTATCCGTTCCTTAGGGGATAGGGTACGGCGAGATGATAGTTTGTTTTGAGATCTGTGGAGGTTCGTTGCTCCGTCTGGTGGCCGCTGCACGTCGTCCAGTGCGCAGCGTCAAGGTCCACGAATCGCGGCAAC
>DATFDL010000614.1:0-22483 GCA_035252155.1 Pirellulales bacterium
GGGGTGGTTTTCAATCCACTGCGGGTCCATAATTGCCTGGGCAACAACATAAACTGCGAATCCCGAGTCTATGAAATCCCTTCTCTCGTTGGTAGTTCTAGCGACTGCCCCGCTGTCGCTCGCAGCGAGCGCCGAGCCGGCGACCGGTACGGAGGGCGCGTTTCCGGTCCATTCCAATTTGCGCGCCGGTGTGGGCAAGACCGGCATCACGCCCGCCGAAACCGACGGCGTGGTGGTCGCCGGGCATCGGCGCACCGTTCACGGAGTTCGCGATCCGCTGCGGGCCGCCGTGCTGTTGCTGGACGACGGCGAAACCAAGGCGGCGATCGTGACGCTCGACGTGATCGCCGCCTGGGACGATATGGTAAAGCTGGCGCGTGAGAAGATCGCGGAGCTGACCGGCGTGCCGGCGGCAAACATCCTGGTGGCGGCGTCGCACAACCATTCGGGGCCGGGCTTCGAAGCCGATTCGCCCTGGGGACGCGAGCTGATCGTGAAGCTCGGCGCGGCGGCGAAGCAGGCGGCCGGAAATATGAAAACCGTCTCGGTCGGTTACGCGGAAGACCGGATCGTGTTCGGCATCAATCGTCGCAAGGTCATCGACGGGCGCGCCGTCGTCCGGCTGAACCCCGACGGGCCGAACGACCCGCGGGTCAAAGTGCTGCGGTTCGACGACGGCAGCTCGCTCACGCCGCTGGCCGTGGTGATGCACGCCGTCTGCCATCCGTGCTTCTTTACCTGGGGCGACAAGGGTTCGCCGCCTTATCCCAACGGGTATCCCAAGATGAGCGCCGACTTTCCGGGCGAAGCCCAGACGTTCGTCGAAATGTGCTACGCTCACCAGACGAGAACGCTGTTTCTGCAAGGCTGCGCGGGCGACATACGTCCGAACCTGCCCGGCTATCCGTATCGCTGCGCGGATGAGGCCGACATTCAATGGGCCGGCCGCGACTTGGGCGGCGCCGTGGTGCGCTCGCTGGCCGGCAGCGTGACGCGCGAGCGATTGAAGGAGCGGCCGGCGTACTACGGCATTCGCGTCGCCAATTCCATCGTCTCGCTGCCGGGAAAGGAGGGGCGGCTCTCCGCCGAGCTGCAAGCGATGAAGATCGGGCCTTACTTGCTGCTCACCATGCCGGGCGAACCGATGGTGGAATTCGGCTTCAAGCTGGAAGAGGCGATCGCGGATCGGGCGGTTCCAATCATCGTGGGATATGCCAACGGAAATCTCGGCTACATCGCCACGGCCGCGGCTTACGAAGTGGGCGGATACGAGCCGAACACCTCAAAGCTTGCCCCGGAGGCCGAGGCGATCATTCTTGCCGAACTCGGCCATCTCGCCGATCGCGTGGTCGGTGACGTCTTCGAGTCGTTTTCCAAGCATCCGAAAGATCTCGAGCAGCGCGAGCGGCTTGAAAAGGCCCGCTTACAAAAGGCCAAACAGGGCGCGGAGTGAGAGATGACCCGACGGTTGATTGGGAGCTATGCAGGGCATGTTGACTGTCGGGTCATGGGGGTATCGTAGCAATTCCGCATCGCTGGGGCCCGACGCCCCGTTTTGGGCAGGCGAGCCCGGATTATTCACCAGGTAGTAGCTGACTTCGTGAGAAGTCAGGCCGTCAACGCGAGTTAGCGCCGGAATTCCCACGAATTCTGCTACCCATAGTGGGCGGCACGTGCGCGGCTGATGAATAATCCGCGCTGCGGCTTGGCGTCACGTGTCACGCCGAGCGGGCATGGCCGACGACCCAGAAATCCGTACTACTAGCGCTCGGTTTTTTCGCCGCCCGCGACGATTTTGGGCATGACGTCGGACTAACTCGGCGGTTGTACAGTACCGGTGGCCTCTTCTCTGATCCTCATAATCCGATGAGATTCCGCACAAGTCCCAGACTCAGGCATCTAAATCTCGGACTTACGGACATCAGCGACGCGGGGCTCGAGCGTCTTTCTGGGCTACGCAAGCTGCGGTCCGCTCGTGCTCTGCGAAACCCTCGTTACCGATGAGGGACTTGATCACTTGAAGAGGCTTCGCAATCTAGAAAAACTTGACCTGTCGTATACGGCTGTAACCCACAGTTCAGCTTGAGGACGATGTTGTGGTTGACGCTCGGGGTGGCCGTATGTCTATCGCCAATTGGTCAGCTCGCGTGGCTTCTTCTTTTCCCTGCCAGGCTCGGCAGGCTGAGCTCACCTCCAAACAATGGGATTTCGGCGGCGATGATGCCGCCGCGTAACTACGCATGGGATGATGGGTTCAAGTACCTAGAGGCCGAGCCGCATCGCGCACAGGAATAGCCCACCCCCTGCTGCCCACGTTGCTTGACGCGCACTGCCAAGCGGCGTGACAATCAAAGTCGTGTAGGATACTTCGATCTCCGCCGGACAGCCCAAAACAATGGTTCTCCGCAGGATCTGGGGGTGATCCCGGCCGCATGACAGCGCCGGGATGCGTTTTTTTCAGGCATTTGCCGGGCAAATAAATGGCGCGGCGATTTGAACATTCATTTATTTGCCCGGCGATCCCTCAGAAAACGCAGGGCCGCGCTGCGAACCAGGGCGAAGCAGCCCACAAGTTCGGCGGAGGGGATGCTTTTCATCGGCGTGCTGGCCATCGCGTTCGTCCAATTTTGCTGCCACTTGTGCCGTCAAACGATAAGCCGGTGGAACTAAACCCATGCCCCGCCCTCAGTTCAGCTTGAAGACGTTGCTGTTGTTGATGGCCGTGGTGGCGGCGTTCTTGGGAGGAATGCAGCTCGAATGGCAGATCATGAAACGACACGAGCTCTGGCGGACCGTCGATCCTAAGCCTGACACAGCCACCGGGTCGATTATTATTCCGCTTGATGCCCCACTCCCTGACGGCTACCAAGAAGTTCAACTGCGGACACAGGATTAGGTTCCATGACCCAACGGTTTCAGTTCAGCTTGCGGGCGCTGCTGGTGGTGATGTTCGGTGCCGCCTGCTTCTTCGGCGGCATTCGAGTCGAACGTGAACGCCGCAGACGCGCCGATGCGCTCCAAGAAGCCCGACTGCAAGAAGCGCTCGGTGCGGGATTGATGTTGAACGCGGTGCAAGTCATGAATGACCCTGGCCCGGAGGAGAACCGGGACACGATTCACGGCCCGGGAAAGGCCCGTGCTGAGGCCCTCGAAACACTGGGCTTCGGGCGGTAGGACCCACCCGTCTCCCGCGCCGATCCGACACTCTGGTTGGCCTTCTTTGTATGGGTAACCCTGAGACAGACGAGAACCCCCACCCAGGCAATGCTCGGCTGCTTGGCCGTGTTGTTCTTTCTCGCCTCCATTCTTCTCCTTGTGGCGATATGGGGCGACGCTGATTGAGCCTCTCTTGGTTGAAAAGTACCGGTGCCTCTCCTCTTCTGTTCCGGGTTGTGGCTTCACCGGCGCGTGTTCCTGGTAGGGTTCCATAACTTTGGCACTCGTGGCGCTTTGGTGTGCAGCCCTCGGCACAGAGAAGAGGCACCGGTATTTTTGTTTCGCGACCGGGTATTTTGTTGATTGCCCACGTAGGTGCCCGCTGGTGCTGGCCGGTTCACCGCCTGGGGACGGGCGGCTTTCGCGCGCCCAAGCAATGCAGTCTAAACCGCAGATTGATTGGCTAGTCGCCCGGCGGCACGATGGCTTGTTCGCGGGCGTAGCTGGTCGCATAGAGCCAGCTTTTATGCCGCTTTTTAAACCAGTCGATGATGAACAGGTTCGCGGCGATGGCGGTGGCCGCAAAACAGACGGCCACCGGCGACAACAAAACAAATGCAAGCAAGATCGGCCCCACCGTAGTGGCGACGATGCCAACCGTTACGGTCGCCAAGCGGTTGAACAGCTCGCTTTGTTCATGCAGGGCGAGATGGTCGATCAAAAGCCGCTCGCGCTGGGACTGGAACGGCAACCAGACACGTGAAGTTAGCCAGCCGATCGTTCGCCATACCTCTGGCGCGTGCCGCATCGCGGGGGTCATCGTGTGGCCGGCGAGCGGTTGATCCGCCGCGGTCCGGGACCGTACTTGAGCGAGCAGCAGGTCGCGGATTTCAAAAAGTACCAGCACGCCGACGGCAATCATAAACGTGGGAAACGTGGCGAGCAGTGCCCATAGTCCGCCCGCGTTAAAACCAGACCATCCCCAGCGAACCAACGAAGCAATGATCACCACCAGTGCGATGGCGGCGGCCGCCGAAATCACGAACCGCGCGACAGAAATAAGCAGTGCCAAAGGCGGCAGGCGCGGCACGATGACCAGTGGCTGGCCGCAATGAGCGCATCTCGCGGTGCGCTGAACCTCCGCGGCGCCACTGGTTTCCGACGCCGCGCTCTCAGCAGGTTGTAGTTCCGCGGGTTGAAGTTCCGCTGACATGCCTTCGATTGTCGCCCGGAAATCGAATTAAGTCGAGCCACAAGCACTCAGAGCCTTTACGAGCGGACGAAGCATAACCTCGTCGCTCAGCTTCCTCTTCCTCCGGGAGTTTCTACTTTGCAAACCCCCAGCTTTCGCTTCGCCGGCATCCGCGTCAACACTTCTGCCACCCGACCGTTGGAAATCACCACGGCTTTCGCCTTCGGTACAACGTCCATCGCGGAAACCGCCTCCGCAACGGAGGCTTTGAACGCTCGCTCTAATGGCTTTCGGACCGCCATCGGTGTACCACGTGCAAAGACACATCGAGCGCTCTTCAGCATAGCGCGTGTAAAAACGCCGTCGCCCAGACCGGTCGGTTTCGGTTTGGATCGCGGTGCAAGCGGCGCGGCCGGACCGCGGCGTTTGGCTGTACGCCGAGCGCGTCGCTCGCAGGTGAGGTTCGCCGCCTCGATCAGCCCCGCAAAGTGTTTGAAGGGGAACGGCCCGTCCGGGCTGCGGGGCCACTCATAATGCTCGGTTGTGGCTTCCTTGAAAACCCAGCCGCGCTTGGGGTGCCACGAGCGTGACACTTTTGCGCGGGTTTCAGGGTTTTGCTTTAAGACCCAGCCGTGCTTGGGGTGCTGCCACCAAATGTTGCCTGTGGCATCCGAAAGGCAATGCCGAACGCAGCGATGAATCGTGCTCGTCGAAAGCACGCCGAGCGACGCATACGCCTTTCGCATCCGAGCATGAATTTGCTTGCGGTCGTCCTCGTCGGTCAGCGGCGTAAAGGGATACAAGAGCACGAGCAACACATCCGACGCGGCAAAGTCGGCATCGATGCGGGCAGCGGCCTCGGTGATCAGCAGCGTTTCTTCCCAGCGCAGCACGTCGCGCGGCCAGTTCGCCAGATCGTTTCGGCCCATCCAAGAGAGTTTCTTCGCCCCCGGACGGCGCAGGTAGAGATTGGTTTCGTAGAGGAGGTCGGTCAACGCGACGACAATCTCATATCCGCCGCCGACGGGGGCCGCAATCTGGCAGCCTCGCTTGAATTCCGGCCACTCGGCACCCTCGGTCAGCAGATAGTCAACCCAGAATCCACGGCGACGCATCGCATCGCGGAAGGCAGCAGGAATCGGCATGGTCGAATCGCGCAATTCAATCGTATGGAAGTTCTGCCGTCATGCCTTCGATTGTCGCCTGGCAATCGTCGCCAGTCGAGTCACGAACGCTGGCGGAAGATCCAAGCCCTTCGAATCTCCGTAGAACTGGCGCCATCTCAGACACACGACGCCGCGATGGCGTACACATGCGCCGAAATGTTTTTGATTCGGCGCTGGTCTTTTTAGGTGCGGCGCGCGATAATCCAGGCAGCATGGGCATCGATCGGTTGATGATGCACTATCACGCGGGCCCGTCGCTCCCATTCGGGAGCAAGGAGGTAACATGCGTAGGCGACGTGGGTGGACAACGATCGCGGCGCTGACATGCTGGGCGCTCTGCCTGGCTCCGGCGCTGGCCGTCGATCTGACCAAAGCGGGGCGGAAGCTCACCAAGGAACCCGAGTACAAGACGCAGACTCCGGCCTATTGCCTGGCCGTCTTTGGCCGCCAAGCAAAGCTCGCGGTCTGGTTGGTGCTCGATGGCGATGCACTCTACGTCGATCGCAACGGCAATGGCGACCTGACGGAAGCCGGCGAGAAGATCACGGCACCCGAAGACGAACAGAACGACGTGTTCTGCGGCGTGCGTGAAACAAACTTCGAGATCGGAGATTTGACCACCGTTGTTGGCAAGTCGGCCTGGCATGATGTGAGTGTCTGGAAGTTCGACGACGAAGACGACGAAGCCGAGCACATCCTGATTTCCGCCACAGGCGAGTATGAGCAGTGGGCGGTCCCGAAGCTGGGCAACTCGCCGGAAACTGCTCCCATCGTCCACTTCGGCGGGCCGCTCACGATACGGCTCGCGAGCGACAACCTCGTCACCGGGGCGGCAGGAGAAGAGCTCTACGCCGAAATCGGCACTCCGGGCGTTGGCGAAGACACCTTTGCATCCATCAGCTACGAAACGATTCCGGCCGAGCTTTATCCACTGGCCGAGATCGAGTTGCCGGCGGTCCGCCCGGGCGGGAAAGCGTTTCTGATCAAGGTGGTGCTCGATGGCCGTTGCTGAGGGAGCCTGTTTCATAGTGACCCGGTCCGGGTCCCTGACGAAATCAAACACGGGAAGGCAAAAGTGACGTTGAGTTTTGCCGCGTGGCCGATTGGCGACGTTTCTGCGACGACCGCCGAATTGCCGATTGTCGAGCCGGCGAAGGATGGCGATGCCAAAAAAGGTGACGAATGACCGCAAGGTATCTTTCGCTGGCGATGCCCGAAGCCCAATCCTGGCGAACTGTCATGGTGCCTTTCGGCCAGGTTTTAGCTTGTGCCCTGGCAGTGCCAGCGGGATTCTTGGCCAGCGCGATGGTTAGCACCATCGCGACGCTTCCGCTCCTGCTCGTTAAAGAATCGATGTGGGTGGCGACACTGACGCTTTGCCTGCATGCCCTGATAGACTGTGCGTGGGTTGCGGGCTTCGCTCGGCTGGCATTTGTCGCGCACCGCCGCGGTGCCCGTTTCAGTGCTTTTCTTTGTGCAGCGCTGGCCTGCGGAGCGATTCCTTATGCGCTCATCATGCTACTTTGTTTGCTGGCAGTCATTTTCAGCGACCTTTTGTGGCTATTTTTTGGCTAGCCATGCCACGCCCGACATTTTCCGTGAAGATGCTGTTGGCCGCTGTAGCTGCCATCGCCATGCCGTTGGCAACGCTGACTGCAAAACCAAGCTTTTACTCGGGACTGGCGATGATGTTGCTGACTACCGCTTTTCCGGCCATCTTTTGGATCGGCTCAAAAGCCGGGGGCCAATACATGCGAGCGTTCTGCCTGGGGGCGTTTGCACCGGCGATGGTACCGGCGGTCTTTCTCGCATTCAGTTTGATCACGGTCAATGGTCCGCAGACGATAACGCTCAACGAATGGTTTGCGATCGTGGCACAACTGGCGGAGTTCTATAGGTTTTTGCTTGCTTTCTTCTGGTTGGCGATGCCTGTCGTTGGGCTGCTTTGCGTTGCGGCCTGTTGGACATTCGAGAGTAATACGTCGCCTGACACGAAGTAATCCGCCATGTCATTGCAACAGCTCAGAAGATCGGCAACAGTTCTGGCCGTCTTGGCAATCGCTTGCATCATTGGTTTCACTCTCTGGTCGCGACATCGTTTGCCGGGCCCCGGATCGCCGCGATACGAGCAGTACGTCGACGCATTTCAGATCGGTGTGGCCGCTCTCGACGCTGATGTGACGCAGATTGCCGAAGAAAACCTGTCGAAAGCCGTCAACATCATCCCGGAAGAGCCGGCTGGATGGGCTGATCGAGGGCTCGTCTATCTTCGGATGGGCCGTCTCGATGAGGCCGCCCGCGACCTTCAAAAAGCGCACCGTCTCGCCCCCGACAATCTTGACATCCAGAAGCTGCTGGGATTGCTCGAACAACGCCGCGGCCGATACAGCGAAGCCGCTCAATACCTTCGCCGGGCGATCGAACACGATCCACAAGACGCCAAGTCACTCTATCGTTTGGGCGAAATCGTCGAGCAAGAGCAAAAGGAAGGGAGCGAGGCGGAGCGCCAGCAGCAGCTCGAGCGCGTTCTCGAGCTGAGTCCCGACAACCTGCGCGCGCTCACCGATTACCTGCGGCTGGCGGTGCGGTGGTCGGACGAGAAGGCCGTACGCGGGACGCTGGCGCGTTTCAAGAAACTTGCGCCAAACTGGTCGCAAGCAAATCAAAGGGAACTAGCGAAAGTCGAAGAGGAACTAAAATCGGAATTAGGGCCGAGCGCCCGTAGCTCGGTCCTCGGCTTGTGTAATCTGCTCAAGAGCGAGCCAGGCTTTACACGCGGCTCGGACGAGGTGAGTCCGCCCATCGGACAGGCCGGCGAGTCCTTGCAAACCTTCTTGCGGCTAGCACCGGTGCGTCCGGCGCCCGCGCCCGCCGACACCGACCTGCAATTCACCGCCGGCCCGTTGCCTGAGGCGCCCCCTGGCGAATGGCAGGCCGCGGTCGTGGTTTGGCTGACCGGCGACGGAAGCCCCGTGACCTTCTTGTTGGGCGCTACGGAGATTCGTCGTGTCGACAGCGAGGCGGTGTTGTCCGTGCCGTCAATGACAACCGACGTTACGCCCGCCGATTTTAACAACGACCGACGCACCGACCTGGCAACAAGCGGCGCCGGCGGCGTTCGGTTCTTTCAGCAGCAAGATCTCGGCGTTTTGCAGGACGTTACCGACACAACCGGATTGCCTGACGAAGTGCTCTCGGCCCACTACGCCGGTGCACTAGCCGCCGATGTCGATCTCGACGGCGATCTCGATCTCGTTCTGGCCCGTGCGGAACAGTCGCCACTGCTCCTACGCAACAACTTCGACGGCACGTTTACGCCTCAACCGATCTTCGAGCAAGCGACGGGGCCACAACAATTTGTGTGGGCCGATTTCGATAACGACGGCGTCCCCGATGCGGCGTTGCTCGACGGCGCCGGCAGACTGCACGTGTTCGCCAACGAACGCTCGGCGAACTTTGTGGAGTGGCCCGCCAGCTTGCCCGAATCTAAGCTGCTCGCCGTGACAACCAGCGATGCCAATGACGATGGCGTGCTCGACCTTGTGGGGCTCGATCCCGATGGCCGCTTGCTGTGCATCTCGGACCACAACAAACGCGCGGCGTGGCTTGTCGAACAGTTGGCTCTTTGGCCGGTCGTGGCGGGCGACCAGCAGGCAGAGATTGACCGTATGATCGCTGCCGATTTCGATAACAACGGGGCAGTCGATCTGCTTGCTTCCGGACCGGATGTCAGCGCCATCTGGCTGATAGACTCTGGAGGCAAGTTCATGGAATTGAAGGCCGAATTACCGCCTCGACTTCAAGCCGCTGCCGACCTGCGCGGTACAGGTCGGCTCGATTTGCTCGCGCTTGACGATGCAGGCGGGCCCTTTCGTTTGGTGAATTCGAGCACGACCTCCTACCACTGGCAAAACGTTCGTCCGCAGGCAACTCGCGACAAGGCCGAAGGAGATAACCGCATCAATTCGTTCGGCATCGGCGGCGAGATCGAGCTGCGCACCGGCACCCACGTGGTGAAACAACCCATCGCCGCGCCGGTGGCCCATTTCGGCTTAGGCAAACGCGACCGGGCGGACGTCATCCGCGTTGTTTGGCCCAACGGTACATTTCAGGCCGAGTTCAAGACGCCCATCGACAAAGCGATTGAGGCCGTGCAGCGGCTGAAGGGGTCGTGCCCGTTCCTCTTCGCCTTCGACGGCGAGCGGATTGCGTTCGTTAGCGACTTCATGTGGAGTACGCCGCTTGGCATGTATATCAATGCCACCGACAAGGGCGGCGTTTTGCAGACCACCGACTGGGTGAAGATACCCGGCCACTTATTGGCCGCTCGCGACGGCCAATACGAACTGCGGGTGAACGCCAATCTATGGGAGACGCACTTCTTCGATCATCTCTCGTTGATGGTCGTCGACCATCCGGACGACACGGAAATGTTCGTCGACGAGCTGTTTTTCATGGAACCGAGCGAGCCGGCGTTTCACTTGGTGGATGAGCCCCGCCCCGTCGCAGCGGCTTACGACCAGGGGGGCCGCGATGTGCTGGCCGAGGTGTGTGCGGCCGACGGCATCTATCTCGATCGCGCAGGTCGCGGCGCTTACCAGGGCCTGACGCACGACCATTGGGTGGAAATCGATCTAGAAGAAGACGCCCCCCGCGAAGGGCCGCTCTGGTTGGTGGCCCGCGGTTGGGTTCATCCCACCGATAGTTCGATCAACTATGCTCTCGCCCAGGGCGACCATGACCGACCACGAGCGTTAACCTTGGAGGCGCCCGATGGTCGCGGCGGATGGAAAACGGTCCGTGATCGGCTTGGTTTTCCGGCCGGTAAGAATAAGACGATGTTGATCCGGCTCGACGAGTTCGCAGCCGCAAGCGGCGATGCGCGTCGGTTTCGCCTGCGGACCAATATGGAGATTTACTGGGACTGGCTAGCCTACGCGCGTGGACGAGACGACGCTCAGTGCCAGCAGACGCGGGCGCCGCTTCAGGCGGCCGATTTGCAATTCCGCGGCATTGTCGAAATGATGCAGGCCAACCGCAGTTCGCCCGAACTGCCCGACTATGATCGGCTTGTCGCCGTTGGCCAGCACTGGCGCGACTTGATCGGCTTTCACACGCGACACGGCGACATTCGCGAGCTGCTGGCAACCGTCGACGACCGGTATGCCATCGTCACGGCCGGCGATGAGATCATTCTCACATTTGCCGCTCCGGACGATCCGCCGCTGGGCTGGAAACGCGATTTTGTCTGGATTTCGGACGGCTGGGTGAAGGACGGCGATTTTAACACACGGTTTGGCAAAACAGTCCTGCCATTGCCGTATCATGGCCTAACCAATTACGACACTCCGCCCGGGCAACTCGACGACGATCCCGTCTACCGCCGTCACCGGCGCGACTGGCAGGTTTACCACACTCGCTACGTCACGCCCTATGTCTTTGAACGGGGGCTGCGCCGCTTTCGCTCGGATCATTAGCAAAACGAAGCAATAGTCATTCAAATGCCGACCGAACCAGCGAAACAAAAACGTTGCCGACTTTGGTTCTCGAGTTAAGGAATCGGTAACGATGCGGTTGCCTCGTCTGCAATTTGGGCTGCGAGCGCTGTTTGTCGTGATGACGGCGGCGGCGGTGATGGCCTGGTGGCCGAACTACGGTCGGCCGCTGTACGAAGCGAGGCAGGCGCGCCTGAACCTGCGCCGCGCGATACACCTCGGCGACCCCGAAGGCTTTGTTTTGAGCCTAGAGCGGATCGAATCGTTACGGCTCGTGCAGCCCGAGCATCAGCATCTCTGGCAGCCGGGCGAGATCGGTCCACCTGAGCCTCTTACGATGGACGAGAAGTTCGCGGAGGAATGTACTGAATTGCTCGCACACGACTCTGCCAAGGTCCGCGTGTTGGCGGCACTCGCGGTGAGCTTGATTCGCCGGCAGCCGGAACAAGAGTTACCGTTGCTTACGGCGCTGCTCGACGATCCCAGCGTTGAGGTACGTGCGGCGGCCGCCTACGGGTTGAAATGTTATGAGCGTGCGGCTCAGCCTATGTTCGAGGCGTTGGTCAAGGTCGTCAAGGCGGCTCGCCAACGACGGCGCATCGATTCAACGGCAGCCTTTGAAACGCTATTAGAACTCGACTCGTTTGCCACGATGCAAGCCCTTGAACTAGGTGGCATTAGTTACTTGCACGCGGTCCCCGGTCGGCGACCAAGTTTGTTCGCCGATCGTGTTCTTGGAGAGATCTACCCAAGATACCGGCAGGCATCAGACCTGCGTTTCGAGCAGGAATGGCTCGAAAAAGAGTCGCGGGATTGCAAGGTGCGTCTTTCTGCTTGCACCGACGTAGCCGAACGCGACGCTTGCCGCGATGAACTCGATACTCTCCAAGCAGAGTTAGAACGCCTTCGTGCCCAGCGCGCCGCGTGCCGCGCCGCTTATGGCGATAGCAACTAAGCATCGCCCGATGGTTTAAACGATTCACAATGTTACTTTTCACGCGCAAGCTTCACGGTGGGTTCGTCGCCATCGGATAGGATGGCTTCGCCGACGCGCAACAGGCCGAGCTTTTCGAGTACCCGGAGTGAAGCTGTGTTCCGCGCGTGGGCGCATGCCACCACGGCGGTTGTCGCGGGGTCTTCAAGGGCATTTGCCACGAGCGGCATGGCGCCTCGGTCGCCAGACCGCGCCCCCACGCAGCCCGGCGGTAGCGGTAGCCGACTTCGATTTCGTCCGGACTGGTCCAACCCAGGTCGCGCGCGAGGGTGGAGTCGCACGCGGGACGTGCGAAGACCCAACCAAGGAATTCGCCGGTCAGCCGGTCGAGCACCATTCGGATGCCATGCCACGCGTGCGCCTGACCCGGTACATACACGGTCCGAATGCGATCCCGGTAGCTTGCCAGTTCGGGCAGTGGTGCCGTGCTAATATAGCGCATGACCTCGAGATCGGAGTCGAGCTCGCGTAACAGCTCGGCGTCGGCCTCCGTAATGTCACGAAGAATGAGCCGGGCCGTTTGCAGGGGGTCTCGCATCGTTCATTCTTGGTTCGCGTCGCGAATTCCACGGCTCTTGCACCGTCCGCATCACTCAGCCGCCGGCATCATTCTATCACGGCAGCCCGAAGGCTTGTCGAGCGGTGAAATCGCCAGCGACTTATGGCATAATGAAGCCCCTCACCGCAAGGCACTGGAGCAATGCGAGCTGCTTGGACCATGTTCCGCCGATCGATCTTTCGACCCCGCCTGGTAGCATTGTTCGCCGTGCTCGCCTGCTGCGATCTGGCCGCGGCGCAGCCACCGAGCTCCGTCGATGTGGCCGGTGGTGTTTATGCGATATTCCAACGCTCGTGCTGGGAGTGTCACGGGCCGCGGCGACAAGAGGGCGAGTTGCGGCTCGACGTTCGTGAGTCGGCCCTGGCGGGCGGCGGCAGCGGTGCCGTGATCGTGCCCGGTAAGCCGGACGAAAGCGAACTGCTGCGGCGCATCACACTGCCGGAGGGGCACGACGACATCATGCCGGCCCGTGGCAAGCCGCTTTCGCGAAAGGAGATCGAGACGATTCGGTCGTGGATCGCTGCCGGGGCTGTCTGGCCCGAAGAACTTCAACGCGCCATGCACTGGGCCTATGTGGCCCCGAAACGGCCGCCACTGCCGCCGGTCGTCGACACCGCCTGGCCGCACAACGCCATCGATTACTTCGTGCTGGCCCGGCTGGAAGAGGAGCAGTTGTCTCACTCGCCCGACACCGATCGGGCGACGCTGATCCGCCGCTTGTCGCTCGATCTGGTCGGTCTGCCGCCGTCGCCGCCCGAGGTCGAAGCGTTTTTGGCCGATCGAAGCGACGATGCGTATGAGCGGCTGGTCGATCGGCTGTTGGCTTCGCCGCAGTTCGGCGAGCGTTGGGCACGTCCCTGGCTCGATCTGGCTCGATACGCCGACTCCCACGGCTTTCAGCGCGACGACCTGCGCGAGATGTGGCCGTATCGCGATTGGGTGATTCGGGCATTGAACGACGATATGCCGTTCGATCGCTTCACCGTCGAGCAGATCGCCGGCGATTTGTTGCCCGGCGCGGGCCAATCGCAGCGCGTCGCCACGGGCTTTCACCGCTCGACGACCACCAACGTCGAAGCCGGCTCCGATCCGGAGGAAACCCGCGTCAATCAGGTGATCGACCGCGTGAACACCACGGCGGCCGTATGGCTTGGCACAACGCTGGAATGCGCCCAGTGCCACGACCACAAGTACGATCCTTTCACGCAACGAGACTATTACGGGCTCCTGGCGTTCTTCAACAGCACCGAAATCGAGGCGGATCGCAGCAATCCCAAGGTGCCTGGCTCGATCCGCTTTCTCGGCCCTTCGATGGAGCTTGCCGACCCGGTCGTCGAAGGTCAGCGGCAGCGGCTCAAAGGCGAATTGGAAGAGCTAGGCCGGGCGATTGCCGCGCGGCGCAGCGAATTGAGCGGCGACCTAGCTGAGTGGGGGGCGACGCTGGCCAATGACCTGGAGGGTGCGCCGACGACTCACGTTCTTACGGTGAAAGACTTTCGTTCAGCCGAAGGCGCCTCGCACGAACTCCTCGACGATCATTCGGTGTTGTTGCATGGTGAGCCGCCGGAAACCGATACGTACACCGTGGTGTTCGAGACGACACTCCGCGATATTACCGGATTGAAGCTCGAAGCGCTCACCGACCCCAATTTGCCTGGCCAAGGACCCGGACGGGGCGATGCCGATCGCCCAAACTTCGTGCTCAACTCGTTCTCGGTCGCGGCGTCGCCGATTGACGGCACCCGACCGCCGCAGCCGCTGGAACTGGTGGCGCGTGAGGCGAGCTTCGAGCAGGCGAAGTATCCGCTCGCCGATGCGCTGGACGACCAACCGAAAACCGGCTGGGCCATTGCCCCGCGGTTCCATCAACCGCACTGGGCCATCTTCGGTGTGACTGCGCCGCCGGGCGACGAGCGCGGAACTCGGCTGACCTTCACGCTGGTGCAGCAGTTCGGCGCCGGCCGCATCATCGGCCGGCTGCGGCTCTCGGCACTGACGGGCAATGCGGCTGCCGCGACGCTGCCCGCCGACATCGTGGCCATCTTGAAGACGGCTCCCGACGCTCGCACCGAGGCACAACGCTCGCGACTTCTTGACCTGCGCGTCGAGCGAGACGCCGCGGCCGAGGAGCTACGCACTCGTTACGACGCTCTCGAAAAGTCGCTGAATGAACTCAAACCACCGACCGCGCTGGTCATGCGCGAGCTCGACCAGCCACGGGCAACCAGCGTTTTTGTGCGCGGCGATTTCCATACGCTTGGCGAGCCGGTGTCGCCCGGCGTTCCCCAGGTGCTGCCGCCGCTGCCCGACGGCCCACCGAACCGTCTGACGCTGGCCCGCTGGCTAAGTGAACGAGACAATCCGCTCACAGCCCGTGTGGTGGTGAATCGTTGGTGGGCCGAGCTGTTTGGTCACGGTCTTGTGACGACGGTCGAAGATTTCGGCGTGAAAGGCGAACCGCCGACGCACCCCGAGCTGCTCGATTGGCTGGCCGTCGAACTGATGGACCGCGGTTGGTCGATGAAGAAGCTGCTGCGCACCATCGTCACGTCGGCGACGTATCGACAATCGTCACGGACAACGCCGGAGCTGTTGGCGCGCGACGACCGAAACCTGCTCTATGCCCGTGGTCCACGCTACCGCCTCGACGCCGAGACGATTCGCGATAGCGCACTGGCGATCGCGGGGCTGCTATCGCTCAAGTCGGGCGGGCCGCCGGTTCGCCCCTATCAACCGGACGGGCTGTGGACCAAAGTCGGCGGGGAGCCGTTGGAGTATCTGGTCAGCCCGAACGAGGATCGTTATCGCCGCGGAATTTACGTGGTCTGGAAACGCGCCTCGCCCTATCCGAGCTTTGTCAATTTCGACGCCACCGCCCGCCTGGCATGTACGGTGCGGCGGTCGCGATCGAATACACCCTTGCAAGCGCTTACCCTGCTCAACGATCCGGTTTACGTCGAGGCCGCCTTCGCGCTGGCCGAACGCGTGCCGAAGGAAGCGGGCAGTGCTCCGCTCGATGAACAACTGCGCTACGCTTTCCGCTTATGCCTGGCACGAAATCCCGACGACGCGGAACTGGGCGTCTTGCGACGATTGTACGACATGCAACTCACCGCCGCCCGCGCCGAGCCGGCCACGACCCAACAACTGGCCGAGCACGCCGGCCGCGCCCATCACCAGCGGCTTGACGAGCTTGCCGCCTGGTATGCTGTCGCGACGGCGCTGTTGAACCTCGACGAAACGGTCACGAAGAACTGAATTCGCCATGTCGCCCCTCGAAGTCCATCTCCAAAACCTGAATCGCCGTGCCTTTCTCGGCCGATCGGGCTTGTGCCTGGGCGCGGCGGCGCTCAGCACGCTGTTGAACGACGATCTGGCGATAGCCGATGCGACCGCGAGCGTCGATCCGCTGGCGCCGCGCGCGGGGCACTTGCGTCCGCGGGCGAAGCACGTCATCTACTTGCACATGATCGGCGCGCCGTCGCAAGTCGATCTGTTCGATCACAAGCCGGAATTGAACGCCCGCGACGGCCAGACTTGCCCGGAAGAGTTGACGCGCGGCAGGCGTTTCGCCTTTATCGGTGGCGAGCTGAAGCTGGCGGGCTCGCCGTTTCGGTTCGCCCGGCACGGCCAGAGCGGGCAGGAAATCTCTGAGCTGCTACCGCATCTTGCTGGCATCGCCGACGACGTCTCGGTGGTCCGCTCGTTGCACACTGACGAAATCAACCACGCGCCGGCCCAGATGTTTTTGCACACCGGCTTCGGCCGCGGCGGAAGGCCCAGCTTCGGCTCGTGGCTGGTGTATGGGCTTGGTTCCGAGAGCCGCGATTTGCCGGCCTACGTCGTGCTGCAATCTGGCAAGCTGGGAGGCGCCGGCACGTCGCTCTGGTCGTCGGGCTTTCTGCCCAGCGTCTATCAAGGCATTCAGTTTCGCGGCAGCGGCGATCCGGTGCTCTTTCTGTCGAACCCTCAGGGCCACTCCGCCGCTGATCGCCTCCGGGTGCTCGACGCCGTCCGCACGCTCAATGAGCGGCAGCTCGCGGTGGTCGGCGATCCCGAAATCGCGACTCGCATTCGGCAGTATGAAATGGCGTTCCGCATGCAGGTCTCGGTGCCGGACCTGGTCGATCTTGACCAAGAAACCGCCGACACGCTGGCGCTGTACGGCGCCGAGCCGGGCAAGCCTTCGTTCGCCAACAACTGCCTGCTTGCCCGGCGGCTGGTCGAGCGCGGAGTGCGGCTCGTCGAGTTGTACGACGCCGACTGGGACCACCACTCGGGCCTGGCTCAGCAGCTTCCGACCAAGTGCCGCCAGGTCGATCGAGGCATGGCGGCGCTGGTCCGCGATCTGAAACAGCGCGGCTTGCTCGACGAAACACTGATCGTCTGGGGCGCCGAGTTCGGCCGTACGCCGCTGCGGCAAGGCATCTCGGGCGAAGGTGCGAAAACGTCTCCCGGCCGCGATCATCACAAGGACGCCTACTCGGTCTGGCTGGCCGGCGGCGGCGTCAAGCCGGGCGTCTCTTACGGCGAAACCGACGATTTTGGCTTCAACATCGCCAAGAATCCGGTGCACGTCCACGATCTGAACGCGACGGTGCTGCACCTGATGGGCTTGGACCACCAGCGGCTGACATTCAAATATCAAGGCCGCGAATACCGCCTGACCGACGTCTATGGGAACGTTGTGGGCGAGCTACTAGCGTGAACCGCGATGGCGAGACGAGCACTATGCGAAAAACCAAAACTTACCTGCTGCTTGTGGTCGCGATGGTTGTGGCCGGCGGCATGCCCGCGTTTTCCGAAGAACCGCCGCCGCCGAATATCGTGCTGATCTTTGCCGACGACTTGGGCTATGGCGATCTCGGCTGTTATGGCGCCAGAGGTTATAAGACGCCCCATCTCGACCGACTTGCGAAGGAGGGTGTTCGCTTCACCGACTTTTATGTGGCACAGGCCGTTTGCTCGGCATCGCGGGCAGCGCTGTTGACCGGCTGCTATTCCAATCGCGTGGGCATTCTCGGCGCGCTGGGGCCGAACGCCCGGCACGGCATCAACGACCGCGAAACCACGCTCGCCGAGTTGCTCACGAGCCGCGGTTACGCCACGGCCATCTACGGCAAATGGCACCTGGGGCACCACCCGCAGTTTCTGCCCACGCGGCATGGTTTCGATGAGTATTTTGGGCTGCCCTACTCGAACGACATGTGGCCCAAGCACCCCGAAAACAAAACCTTTCCCGATCTGCCGCTGATCGAAGGCCAAAAGACGATCGAGCTCAACCCCGATCAGAGCCAGCTCACCACCTGGTATGCCGACCACGCCGTGAACTTTATTGAGCGTCATCGCGATCAGCCGTTTTTCGTCTACCTGGCTCACAGCATGCCGCACGTGCCGCTGTTCGTCTCCGAAAAATTCCGCGGCAAAACGCCGCGCGGACTGTTTGGCGACGTGATCGAGGAGATCGACTGGTCGGTGGGCCGGGTGCTGGAAACGCTCGATCGGCTGGGCCTCGACGAACGGACGCTCGTGATCTTCACGTCCGATAACGGCCCTTGGCTCAGCTACGGCGATCATGCCGGATCGACCGGCGCGCTGCGCGAGGGCAAAGGCACGTCGTTCGAGGGCGGTGTGCGCGAGCCTTGCCTGATGCGCTGGCCCGGCAAAATCGCGCCGGGCACTGTCTGCCGCGAGCCGGCAATGACCATCGACCTGCTGCCGACGCTTGCCGAACTGGCGGGCGCCAGCTTGCCCGACGATCGCACGATCGACGGAAGGGATATCTGGCCGTTGATGTCGGGCGAGCCGGGCGCCAAAAGTCCGCACGACGCGCTCTTCTTCTACTGGGGCGGCGAGCTGCAGGCTGTCCGCAGCGGCCGCTGGAAACTGCACTTTCCTCACGTCTATCGCAGCCTGACCCAGGGCGGCGGCCGCGGCGGCATTCCGGCGAAGTACGAACAGCGGCGCATCGAGCTGTCGCTATTCGATCTGGAAGCCGATCCGGGCGAAAGCCAAGACGTCGCCGCCGAGCATTCCGACGTGGTGAACCGGCTCCAGGCATTGGCCGACCGTGCCCGCGACGACCTGGGCGACACGGCCACCGGGCAGAAAGGCAGAAACATCCGGCCCGCCGGACAGCTTGGCGCGGCCGAGGCGAAGTGAGACAACTTTAATCGGCTTTGACATTCAACTTCGGCATGTGGACCAGCCGCCCTCGGCTGGTTCAGTGACGGCGACTACGTCGGCGATGCACAGCCAAGGGCGGCTGTGCCACATGCATATTCCGGCGATTACCAATCTGAATGTGAAAACCGATCAGGTTGCGGCAAGGTCTCAATCAACTAACATAGGAGCTGTTTCATGCACGACAACAATCATTGCCTGGCTGTTCTGCTGGCCGTCACCGTTCTCGTGGTATCGAGTTGCGCGGGAGGCGGAGAGAAGCAAGCCGAACAGCGGGCCGGAGGTTCGAAAGCCGTGGCCAAACGCAACCCAGCATTGCTCGACCCGTCACTCGCCAAAGAAAAAGCCCCCGACCAGTTCCAGGCGCGATTCTCGACCACCAAGGGCGACTTCGTCATCGAGGTAACGCGTGAATGGGCGCCGCACGCCGCCGATCGGTTTTATAACTTGGTCAAGATCGGCTACTTCGACGACTCGGCGTTTTTCCGCAACATCGAGAGTTTCATGGTGCAGTTTGGCATCAACGGCGACCCGGCCGTGAACGAAAAGTGGAATCAATCGAATATCAAGGACGACCGCGTCAAGCAATCGAATACGCGTGGATATGTCACGTTCGCACAGAAGCCAACTCCGAACTCTCGCACGACTCAGCTTTTCATCAACTTCGGCGACAACAGCCAGCTCGACGACCAGCGGTTTGCCCCATTCGGCCGTGTCGTCGAAGGCATGGACGTGGTCGAGTCGCTCTATCAAGGGTACGGCGAAGGGCCTCCGAGAGGTCGCGGACCCGATCAGGGCCGCATTCAGCAGGAAGGAAACGACTACCTGAAGAAGGATTTTCCAAAGCTCGACTACATCAAAAATGCCACGCTTGAAGAGTGAATGGGGCGACATCTCTTGGCGACCACTCTTCCCTCGCGACGAGCTGTGACTTGACGGTTTTGGTCTGAAGAATCTCCGCGGCGATTCGGAGCTGATCTGCGTGTTATGACCAGACGTATCCACTTTGATTGGCTCCGACAGTTTGCCAAATGAAGTTGCTCGCTCGTCTTTGCGCCGCGATGTTGGCCCTGGTTCCCACGATCGTCCTTGCCGACGATGCTGAGCCGCTTGATGTTTCGATCCGCGCCGCGGACGAGGACTTTCTTCGTCAATATGCCGAGACCTATCGTTTCTCGCTGGGCCGGCCGCGGTCGGCGCAGATGGTGCCCGGCGGCTTGGCGGTCCTGTTCCTGCGTTCGCGGCCGCGATCGTTTGTTCATGACCTGTACGAGTTCGATTGCCAAACGCAGAGCGAGCGGGTGCTGCTAACTGCGAGTCAGATTCTGCAGGGCAGCGATGAGGTTGGCCAACTTTCCGCGGAAGAGAAAGCCTTGCGCGAACGGTTGAGGCTGGCGACCCGGGGAATCGCCCGCTTCGATTTGTCCGACGACGGGACGAAGATCTTGGTTCCACTGGCAAACCGCCTGTTCGTCATTGAACGAGAAAGCAGCAAAGTTACCGAAGTAAAATCTGCGGCGACGGGCTTTCCGTTCGATCCGAGCTTGTCGCCCGATGGTACGCGGCTGGCGTGCGTTCGTGATGGCGAGATTTATGTCACCGATCTGGCCAGCGGCGAAGAGCGCCAGATCACCACGGGCGCCGGCGGCAGCATCACCAACGGCACGGCGGAATTCGTGGCTCAGGAGGAAATGCAGCGGGTGCATGGTTATTGGTGGTCGCCCGACAGCCGCTGGATCGCTTTCCAGCAAACCGATACGGCGGGAATGGAGACATTCCATATTCTCGATCCGCTCCATCCCGAGCGCGAGCCGGTTGTCTCGCCTTATCCCCGAACGGGTACCAAAAACGCCTCCGTTCGCCTGGCGATCGCGCCGGCCGCCGGTGGCGAAAGTCGCTGGGTCGACTGGGACGACGAAACATACCCATATCTGGCGAAAGTCGTGTGGCAAGACAAGGGACCGCTGACCTTCCTGGTGCAAAATCGCCGGCAGACCGAGGAGATTCTTTACGCCGTGGATGTGCATACGGGCACCCTGACGGAACTGCTGAAAGAAACCGATCCCGCTTGGATCAACCTCGCTTCGTCTTGTCCGAAGTGGCTGAAGGATGGCAGCGGATTTTTGTGGCTGACCGAGCGGACGGGCGAGTGGTCGCTCGAATTTCGGTCGCGCCAGGGAAAACTCATTCGCTCGTTAACGCAAAAGGGCTTTGGCCTGATTGACCTGGCGGGCGTCGATGATGCGCGAAACATGGCCTATGTGACCGCCGGCACCGATCCGACGCAGCAGCATGTTTTTTCGATTTCGCTTGCGGGCGGCGAACCGACGAAGCTCACCTCCGAACCCGGCAACCATAGCTTCAGTTTCGGCAAGGCGGCAGGCGGCAAGCCGTCGGGCGGTTATTTACACACTTACAACCTGGCCGACGGACGCACCGGCACGCGGGTCTGCCGCTCCGACGGCCGCCCGATCGGCGAATTAAAATCCGTCGCGGAAGAGCCGCCGCTGCCTAAGGTCGAACTGCTCACCGTGGGCCGGCGCGCGTTCCGCGCCGCAGTCGTACGACCCCGGTCATTCGCCGGCGGCATCAAATATCCTGTGATCGTTCACGTGTATGGCGGGCCGCACGCGCTGACGGTCAACTCATCGCCGCGCGGCAGCGTGTTGCAGCAGTGGCTGGCCGATCAAGGATTCATCGTCGTCTCGCTCGACGGCCGCGGCACGCCGCGCCGCGGACGAGCCTGGGAACGGGCGATCAAAAACAATCTGATCGACATTCCGCTCGCAGATCAGGTCGCTGGCCTGCAGGCTTTGGGCGAAAAGTACGCTGAACTGGACCTCGCTCGCGTCGGCATCACCGGCTGGTCGTTCGGCGGTTATTTTTCGGCGATGGCCGCGATGCGCCGCCCGGACATTTACAAAGCGGCGGTCGCCGGCGCCCCGGTCTGCGATTTCCGCGACTACGACACTCACTACACCGAGCGTTACATGGGCCTCGTCGACGAAAACCCCTCGGGCTACGAGGCAGCCAATGTCGTCACGTACTGCAAGGACCTCTCCGTGCCGCTGCTCATCATCCACGGCACGGCCGACGACAACGTTTACTTCCTTCATTCGCTCAAGATGACTGAAGCCCTGTTTCGCGCCGGCAAGCGATTCGAGTTCCTTCCGCTGGCGGGCTTCACCCACATGGTTCCGGATCCCGAGGTCACGATCCACCTGCACACTCGCATCGCGGCGTTTTTCAAGCAGCACCTGGGGACGCCTGACATCGACCCTAAAGAACGACCCGCGGGTCGGCGCGGCAGCAAGGGACAAAACTGACAGAAAAACTGCCGACAGAAAGATGAAGAATGGACAATAGGGCTAGACGGCGAGGCTCCGATGGCCGTGTTCCGTCTGGCATGCTGCGACGCATCTGCGGTCAAAACTCGGGCTGCTCTGGTCCAATGGTGTGGTCGGGCTGCAAAAGCTCCCACCTCTCGTTCAGATGAAGCCAGACGGGATCAGCATTCGCGGCGATGAATTCGTCGATGGTCACGCCGTCGATCAACGGTTCGCGTGACACCCATTTCTGCTTGCCGTTGATAAAGATCATCCGGTACTTCCTTCTCCTTTCACGCCGCGCTCTTCTTCTGGCGGGGGCGAGCGCTTTTTTCCGCAGTGCCTTTTCGTGTTTGCGCTGCGCCTTGCGCTCGGCCTTTGTTCGTCCTAGCATCGTGGGGCTTCCGTAATT
>DATFDL010000615.1:0-2718 GCA_035252155.1 Pirellulales bacterium
GCGAGCCGTTTAATGCGCCAGCGAACATCTCGCACCAACCGGCCAAGAGTGTAGCGGCCCGCTCAGTGATTACGAAGGCGGTCCGCTCCGTAAGGGAGAATCGGCTGCCGTGACGGAAGGTGCGCGTGGTCTGGCCGCCCAGTGTGGTCTCGGTGGCGAAGTCGATGAGGCGCTCTGCCGCTAGCCATCGCAAGTCGGGTTCAGTGAGGCCGGCTGCGGCACGCAGTACCCCGATCTCGACGGCGAAATCCCAGATGTCGCGGCCAGCCTCAATCGCCTCGACGCGGGCCTCAAACAAGCGCAGCAACCCACGTAGCCTACGGGCTATCGAACAGCCGCTCGCGCCTCTGGATGTCTCGGATTGAAGCTCATCCGCTGAAATGCGCTTGGAACGACTTCGCGATTGTGACACGTGCCGTTTGCGTTTCGACATTTCCCTAGTGCATCGGTGGAATCGGACGACAGCGACCGCGTAACCTCCGTTGTGTTGTGCGCCGCTAGATCACAGGCGACGTGAAGGCCCGTCGCCACCTTAACAGCACAAATCTGGTAGGTCAAGGAAAGCACCGACGGGCGAAACTGCGGTAGCGACTTGAACGGGCATCTTTAGGAGCACCGCTGGGTTGATTACCATATGCCTAGATGAGACCATCACGCCGCCGACTGCTTGTTGTGTCGATGATCGCCGTGCATTTGGCCATGCTGGCAATCGGCGCCGCAATGCATAGCCCGGGCATCGATGAGATCGCACGTCTCGCCGCCGGCGTGAGCAATTGGGAATTAGGTCGGTTCGATCTCTACAAGGTCAACCCGCCATTGCCAAGGATGCTCGCCTCACTTCCGGTGCTCGGAGCGAACGTGGTAAGCGACTACCAAGGCTTTCACCCGGATGTGAGCGGACGGTTTGAATTTGTCGTCATGGACGACTTCGCGCGCGCCAATGGCCGACGCGCGATATGGCTGATGACGCTCGCGCGTTGGGGTCTGTTGCCGCTCGCCGTGGTTTGCGGCTACTCCTGTTACAAGTGGAGCAGCGGCCTGTACGGCGAACGCGCCGGCCTGTTGGCGCTCGCTCTTTGGTGTTCTTGCCCAAATCTGCTGGCATTTGAGCAGGTTTTAACCAGTGACGGCGGTGCGGCGGCCCTCGGCGTTTCGGCGAGCTTCTGGTTTTGGAGGTGGCTCAGACAACCGACGTGGGACCGAGCGGTTGTCGCGGGCATCGTGCTCGGGCTTGCCGAGCTGACAAAGACCACGTGGGTAATGCTGTTCGGGCTATGGCCGCTGCTATGGCTCGTGTGCCGGTTCACGCGGAAGTTCAAACAGCCAGGCCTCCGGTCGGCTTCGCGAGCGGCCGGTAACGACGCCCGCGCACTTCTCGATTCGGATGGAGTAGGAGCCGCGAATCGTCATCGTTCTTGTTGCGAGTTGGCTCAACTGGTGCTGATGTTAGCCTTCGGCGTCTTTTGCATCAACGCGGGATATGGATTTGAAAAGAGCGGGACGCGGTTGCGCGACTACCTCTTCGTCAGCCGACCGCTGAGCGGCGCGGCGGACCCGGGGCATGCCACCGAATTTGGCAATCGCTTTAGCAAGAGTTGGTTGGGGGCACTGCCGGTGCCGCTGCCGCGGAATTACCTGGAGGGAATCGATTGGCAGTGGCACGACATTGAGGTCGGCAAGCCCTCGTACTTGCGCGGACGGTGGCAAGAGCGCGGTTGGTGGTATTGGTATTTGTACGCGCTGGCGGTGAAGGTGCCGCTGGGCACGTGGGGGTTGTTTTTGTTGGCCGTCGGCGTGCGGGTTGTCGCATGGTCGCGGCATCGTAGACATCACGCTCCGCGTGATGGTTTTCATCACGCGGAGCGTGATGACTACGGTGGCGTATCCCACCGACCGACGTGGAGGGACGAGCTGGTGCTGCTGGCGCCGGCGGTGGCTGTGCTGGTGTTGGTCAGCTCGCAGACGGGGTTCAGCCGGTATCTGCGGTACGTGCTGCCGGCGTTTCCGTTTGTGTTTATTTGGATTAGTGGTGTAGTTGCTACCTGGGCGTGGCCGGGCGGAGCGACAAGGCGAGCGGGCGAAGAGGCGACGGGGCGACAGGGCGATGAATGTTGCAAAGGCGTGCGCGGGCTTCGTCGGCGGTGCAAGCGCAACTGGCGGGGCGTGGTCGTGTGCGCGCTGCTGGGCTGGTCGATCGGCAGCAGCTTGTGGTACGCGCCGCATTGGATGTCGTATTTCAATGAGCTGGCGGGCGGGCCGGTCGGCGGACCCAAGCACCTGATCGACGCCCAGGTCGACTGGGGCCAAGATCTGCTCTATCTTAAGAAATGGTTCGATAAAAACCCGGAGGCGCGGCCGCTGGGACTCGTCTATTTTGGGCCGATCGATCCACACTTGGCCGGCATCGAGTTCGAGCTGCCG
The DNA here is from genome assembly GCA_035252155.1 of Pirellulales bacterium. Taxonomy (GTDB): domain Bacteria; phylum Planctomycetota; class Planctomycetia; order Pirellulales; family JAICIG01; genus JAICLL01. The sequence goes on from DATFDL010000615.1 coordinate 2,422, forward strand.
CCGCGGGCGGTGAATGTTTCCGAAGACCGCGCGGCGGTGGCTGAGATTCCGCCGGACCTTCAGCCCGGCTGGTATGCGATCAGCGTCAATTTTCTCTATGGCTATCCGCATTTCCCGCGGGACGGCAGGGGCAACCATATGTTTTTGGACCGCGCCTACTACAGCTATTTCCGCCGGTTCGAGCCGGTGGCGATGGCGGGCTATTCCATCTATATCTATCACCTGACCGCGGCGGATTTGGAGGGCGTCAGGGGGCAGGGGTCGGAGGCCAGAGGCCAGGGAGACTGATGAAAGCCG
>DATFDL010000616.1:0-8199 GCA_035252155.1 Pirellulales bacterium
TCGGTTCGACGACGGCTGCCGCCGGTGTCGCCCCCCCAAGACTAATCGACCGAGTGCGTCGCGTCCACCGCTTGCAATCTTCCCGCACGTATCGCCACCGGCGTGACCTGGGCAAATTTTCCGTAACTTCCAGCGGCAGCGGGCAACTCGACGTGAACGTATCGGCAGGCCGTGCCGTAAGCGTAGCCGGGACGATCAGCGACCGGCGACTCGACCATCACCTGCAACCGGCGGCCAAGCAGGCTCTGCTGATAACGCAGGGCAAGCCGCCGCTCGAGTGCCTGCAAGCGTTCGATCCGCGCTTGCTTGACCTGCGGCGGCACCTGGTCGGACATCTCGGCCGCGGGCGTAGTTCGCCGCGGACTAAAGGGGAAAATGTGCAGCTTCGAAAAACCGACTTCTTCGACCACCCGCAGCGTGTCTTCAAAATCGGCCTCGGTCTCACCGGGAAAGCCCACGATCACGTCGGTGGTTAGCGCCGGCTGGTCGAGCGTCTCACGGGCCAATAGGCAGCGGCCGACAAACCGCCGGCTGCCCCAGCGGCGTCGCATGCGACGCAGCACGCGGTCCGACCCACTTTGCAGAGAAACGTGCAAGTGCGGGCATACGCGCGCCGAGTGCTCGCCCATCACGGCGATCAATTCGCGGGTGACTTCGGTGGCCTCAATGCTCGACAATCGGATGCGAAATTCGCCCTCTAGTCGAGCCAGCCGGTCAACGAGGTGCGAAAGTCTCACCCACTCCGCCTTCGGCCGGCCGCGATTGAAATCGACCCCGTAGTGCCCCAGGTGGATGCCGGTCAAAATGATCTCGCGATGGCCGTGCTCCACCAGCCGGCCCACCTCATCGACGATTTGCTGCGGCGGGCGGCTGGCCAGGTTTGGCCGCACCTTGGGAATGATGCAGAAGCTGCACCGCAACAAGCAGCCGTCTTGCACCTTGACATAGGCCCGCTTGCGGCCGTCGAACCGTGAAATGCCGGTAGGTATATCGACGACGCCAAACCGCCCCAGCAGATCGGGCAGCTCGCGTTTGTCCGTGACGATTTCGGCCACTCCGGCGAGCGCGGCGACTTCGTCAGGCGCACGGGTGGCGTAGCAACCCATGACGATGATTCGCGCACCAGGATTTCGGGCGGCAAGCTGGCGGATGGTCTGGCGGCTTTTGGCGTCGCCCTCGTGCGTGACCGTGCAGGTGTTGACTACGCACAGCGCGGCGGCTTCGTGCGGCGCTGCCTCGCGATAGCCCACGCTCTCCAGCCCTTCACGCACGTACTGCGTTTCATACTGGTTGACCTTGCAACCCAGCGTGACCGTGCGGAAGGTGGCGGCGGTTTGTTGGCCCATGTTCTGTTCGAGTGGACTACGTGCTATTCTCTTCCGCCTCGATCGTGGCCCACATCGACCCCTGGCAGCTTTTGATTTCGGCGTCCTTGCCGTAGGCGTGAATTTGGTCGCGTTTCAGCTCGGCGTGCTCGCGGGTGGTCGTCAACACGATCGCCCGGCCCTGCGTATCGACCTGCCGGGCGATTTGAAATCCTTTTTCAGGTGGATGGCCGAACAACTCCTGCATCATCTGTACGACGTAGGTGTACGTGTGGTAGTCGTCGTTCCAGAGCACCACATGATAGCGTGGCTGGCGCTTCGGCTTGCGGCGGCGCTCGGCGGCGGCTTCGCGGGCGGGAGCAGCTTCGATGACTTCGGCAGCGGCGTTCGACATGGCAATCCTAGTCGGTTTGGCTGCCGATCATTATAGTAAATGGCCGGCCCGGCGAAAAACCATGGTCGTAATTGGGCCAAAGTAGCCGCGGCACTCCGTGACGGGGTTCGCGGTCACCTTTGGCGACCGCATATCTCCGCCACGGAGTGTCGGAGCTACTGTGACGGCTTCCGCCGTTGGCGGAACGGCACGGAGTCCGTTCCCTACAGACGCATTGACAGAAATCGCCGACCAAAAGTTCGACGAACCCCAACATGCCATGCCCACACTCGACGATTACTTAACGCAGCACGCTGGCGACTTCGAGGACGATCTCTGCCAGTTGCTGCGGATCGCCAGCGTCAGCGCCGACAGCCAGCATCGCGGCGACGTGCGACGGGCCGCCGAATGGATGGCGGAGCAGTTCCGCTCGCTGAAAATGTCGGTCGAGCTTTGCGAGACGCCGGGACACCCGATTGTTTATGCCGAATGGCTCGGCGCCCCGGGGGCGCCAACGGCCCTGGTCTACGGGCATTACGACGTTCAGCCGCCCGACCCGCTCGACGAGTGGATTTCGCCCCCGTTCGAGCCGACCCGCCGCGACGGCAACCTCTACGCCCGAGGCGCCACCGACGACAAAGGCCAAATGCTCACGCACGTCAAAAGCGCCCAGGCCTGGATGAATGTCGAAGGGCGGCTGCCGATCAACCTGAAGTTTCTGATCGAGGGCGAAGAAGAGGTCGGCAGCGAGCACCTGGAGCAGTTCATCGCCGCCAACCGGCAGCGGCTGTCGTGCGACGTGGTGGTGATTAGCGACACCAGCCAATTCGCCCCCGACCAGCCGGCCATCACCTATGGGCTGCGCGGCATTGCCTACTTTGAATTGCGCCTGACCGGGCCGAAGCAAGACCTGCATTCCGGCACGTTCGGCGGCGGCGTGATGAATCCGGCCAACGCCCTGACGCAAATGCTGGCCGCGCTCATCAACAGCCGCGGGCAGATTCAGGTGCCCGGCTTTTACGACGACGTCGAGCCGCTGACCGAGACCGAACGCCGGCAATTCGCCGAACTGAAATTCAGCGATCAGGAATTCTGTGGCGAGTTGGGCATCACCGCGGTGGCCGGCGAAGCGGGCTACAGCACGCTCGAACGCCGCTGGGCGCGGCCCACGTTCGATGTCAACGGCCTGTGGAGCGGCTATCAGGGCGAAGGCTCGAAGACGGTTTTGCCCGCTCGGGCGGGCGCGAAGTTCAGCTTCCGCCTCGTACCGCGGCAGGATTCGAAAAAAATTCACGCGGCTTTGGAGTCGATGCTCCGGCGACTCTTGCCGCCTGGCATCACCATGGAGCTCTTGGCTTATCACGGGGCGCCCGGCGTCGTTGTACCGCTCGACAGTCCGTACGTTCACGCCGCCGCGCGGGCCATCGAACAAGGCTTCGGCCGCCCGCCGGTTTACATTCGCGAGGGCGGCTCGATCCCCGTCGTTTCGACGTTTCGCCAGCAGCTTGGCGTCGATACGTTGTTGTTGGGATGGGGGCTCAACGACGACAACACGCACAGCCCGAACGAGAAATTTCGCTTGGCAGATTTTCATCGAGGCATCCGCGCGAGTGCGTATCTTTGGAACGAGATAGGGGCCGCACCAGGTACACAGAGGGTTCAGGGTTCAGGGTTCAGGGCTCAGGACGCGAAGAGTCCGACCCGCAAAGTGCGAAACGAATAAGATACGGCCGACGGCCGTACGCTGAACCCTGAACCCCGAACCCTTTTTCCATGCTCGACCGCAAATTCGTCATCGACAACGCCGATCTGGTCAAACAGAACTGCGCGCGGCGCGGCTCGCGGGCCGATATCGACCGGCTGCTCGCGCTCGACGCCCAGCGCCGCGACCGGCAGCTTGAAGTCGATGAGCTCAATCGCCGCGCCAATGAAGTCTCGAAGTCGATCGGCAAAGCCAAGGACGCCGCCGAACGCGAGGCGCGCAAAAACGAAGGCCGTCAGTTGCGCGAGCAAACCGCCGCCGCTCAGAGTGAGCTCGACAAGCTGCTGGGTGAGATCGATACGATCTTGCGAACCATTCCTAACCTGTCGCATCCACGGGCGCCGGTCGGGGGCGAAGACGCCAGCGTCGAAATCCGCCGCGGCAAAACGCCCGTGCCCAGCTTCGATTTCCGCCCACTCGATCATGTCGAGCTGGGCGAACGGCTGGGGCTGTTCGATTTCGAGGGCGGCGCCAAGGTGGCCGGACATGGGTTTTACTTTTTGAAGAACGACGCCGTGTTGCTCGAGCTGGCGTTGCAGCGTTACGCCCTGGATTTGTTAATTGCCGAAGGGTTTACGCCGACGATCACGCCCGACCTGGCCCGCAACGAAATCTTGCAAGGCACGGGCTATATTCCCCGCGGCCCCGAAACGCAGATCTACAGCATCGCTGACAGCGACTTAAGCCTGGTGGCCACGGCCGAGATTACGCTTGGCGGCCTGCTGACCGACACCATTTTGGAAGCCGACCAGTTGCCGATCAAGGTTTGCGGCATCAGTCACTGCTATCGCACCGAGGCGGGGGCTCACGGCCGAGCGACTCGCGGCCTTTATCGCGTCCATCAATTCACCAAAGTCGAAATGTTCGCCTTCACCGCGCCTGAAGCGAGCGACGCGATCCTCGATTATTTTTGCGAGCTGGAATGCCGGCTGTTCGACGGGCTGGGCATTGCGTATCGCGTGATCGACACGGCCACCGGCGATCTGGGCGGACCGGCTTATCGCAAGTTCGACCTGGAAGCCTGGATGCCGGGCCGCGGAGAACAGGGCGAATTTGGCGAAGTGACCAGCACCTCGAACTGCACCGACTACCAGGCCCGGCGGTTGGGCATTCGCTTTCGCCGCAAGGGCGAAAAGGGCACGACCTTCGTCCACACGCTCAATGGCACGGCCATCGCCATCAGCCGGGCGTTGATCGCAATCTTGGAGAACTATCAGCAGGCGGACGGCTCCGTGCAGGTGCCGGCGGCGCTGCAGCCGCTGGTGGGTAAGAAACGAATCGCACCGCTGTAAACGCCTATGAGTAATGTGCGAGACTTCGGCGCGGCGGGCGATGGACGCCGCGACGACACCGACGCGATTGTGCATGCTCTGGAACAGGGCGACGGCGTGCTATACTTCCCGCCGGGCGAATACCTGCTCTCGCACACGGTGCGCGTCGAGCTCGACCGCACGGGCCGTTTTGGCATGTCGGGAGCCGATGGCACGGCAAAGTTGCTGATGGCTGGCGAAGGCCCCGCGTTTCACCTGCTCGGCACTCATGAGAAATCCGCCGATCCCGAAGGCTTTGAGCCGCGCGTTTGGCAGCGCCAGCGAATGCCAACCGTGCTCAATCTCGAAATCGAAGGCCGCCACCCACGGGCCAGCGGACTGCTGCTGGAAGGGGCGATGCAACCCACGTTCGAGGGCGTACTGCTGCGCGGCCTAGAGCACGGCATTCATCTGCGCGGCCGCGCTCGCAACGTGCTGATCTCGCATTGCCATATCTACCACAACCGCGGCAGCGGCGTGTTGCTCGACCACGTCAACCTGCACCAAACGATTATCACCGGCTCGCATATCAGCTATTGCCTGCGGGGCGGCATCCGCGTCGTCGGTTCGGAGATTCGCAACTTGCAGATCACCGGCAACGACATCGAGTACAACTTCGACGCCGATGCCGACGAATCGGGCGATATCTGGATCGACAGCAGCGACGACGGCTCCTCAGTGCGCGAAGGAACCATCTGCGGCAACACGATCCAGGCGCGATACAGCCGCGGGGGCGCCAATGTTCGCCTCGTCGGCCATAATCCCCAACAGAACCACAAGGCCGGTCTGTTCACAATTTCGGGCAATCTGATCGGCAGTCAGGCCATCAACGTTCATTTGGTGGCGTGCCGCGGCGTGGTGGTGGCCGACAACGTGCTCTACAGCGGGCACGAGCGCAATCTACAGGTCGACGGATCGCGCAACATCGTGATCGGACCCAACTGCTTCGACCACAACCCGGACTACGGCGACCGCGAGCTTTGCACCGGCGTGCGGCTGGCCGACAGCCACGACTGCACACTGAGCGGCTCGATTATCCACGATTGCCAGGCCGGCCGGCACACCGTGGCCGACGCCATGCCGTTGCGGCGCGATGGGCTATTGGAGATTGTCCGCTGCAGGCGCGTGAACATGAACGGCTGCCAACTGCTCGATGGTCAGCCCTATGGAATCTACGTGGAAGACTCCGAGCAGGTGAGCATCACGGGTTGTAGCGTGCTAGAAACCCGCGAGGAGCGCAAGAGCCGGGCGGGAATTCGTTGGCGCGGAAAGGGCAGCGGCAGTTTTGTAGCGGCGAATACGCTGGCAAAGGGGACTGAAGAGGCGGTCGTTATTGACGATGAGTCCGGCGTGAAGGTGGGAGAAAACGTCTTTGTCTGACTTGGTCAAACCAGGGTGCCACGGCATCCGCCGCGGCACCTGCGGCGCCGAACTGACGCAGGACGCGAATCGCCGCGGCGGACGCCGTGTGGGTCGGTCGCCAGCACGGCGTCCATCGCGGCGGACGTCCACTATGCAATGGTGCGCCAAGCGCGCCGCGATGGATGCCGTGGCACCCTGAATCCCGTAGGGTGGTGACGAGCTTGCGAGTCCCACCGTTCGGTTCCCGCTCACAAAAAGGTTTCCAACGCTCGATACATCAGGCCGACCCAGACCGGCAAAGTGAACAAGAGTAGGGCTTGCACCGCGCCGAGCATCCAATGCTTGCCGCGGGCCTGGATGGCCGATCTCGCGATGGCGACGGCAAACGCGATATACGCCAACAAGAAAAAGCAACCGCCCAATCGGAAGAGCAGCGTCATGAGTTGCGTCCACGATCCTCGCTAACCCATCGGGCTTCCATGACGGATGAACTGTCCCAGCGCCGCACCGGGGCATTGCTTAGGCTCTGCCCCAGCCACCAGCCACTAGCCACCCATTACACCCAAATATCCGACGTACAATCCCCGCCGGGGAAATGCATCTCGTGGGCACGCGCGGGTCCATCCGGCTCGCGGCCAAAATCGACAAAGAATTTGTCGTTGACTGCCAGGCCGCCGCGATCGGTGTCGCAGTCGATCTGCAACAGATAGCTGCCGGTTTTGGCCATCTGTGGATAGAACTGGTTGTCCCAACTGCTATAAAGCGAATTGGTCACGTAGAGCCGCCGCCCGTCGAGACTGAGCTGCAACATCTGTGGGCCACCGGTCGTCTGGCGGCCGCGCAATTGCGAGGGTTTGCCGATGACGCCGCCCAGCCATACCTGCCCGGTTAACTCGGGCCGGGCAGGATCGCTCACATCGTACTGCCGGATGTCACCGTGCAGCCAATTCGAGAAATAGAGAAAGCGATCATCGAGCGACAAGACCAAGTCGGTAATCAGCCCCGGCACGGGAAACGGCCAGCCCTTGGTCTCGACCGGCTCGACTTGAATGATCTTGTCGGCCTTCCAAGCACCGTCTGAACGGCGCCAATGCCAGACGTTGCTCGAAAGCGCCGCCCCGACAAAGCCTTGGTCGCTGTCGGGCCGATGGTCGAACCGAACTTCGAGTGGAATCAGCCCCTCGCCGCCCAGCTCGATCGACTGCGCCAGCCGCCGCTGCCGCCAGTCCCAAAAGTGCAGACGGCTGCCGTACTTGCCGGCTTTTACGTCGTCGAGCTGAAAGCCTTTCCGGAAGGTTTTAGGAGCGGCCCATTCGCTGCTGACCATCACGTTGTGCCGCGGCTGATACCAGAAGTCGTAGTTGAACTTCATCGCGGCGGCCGGCTTCTCCCAACGCCCGGCGACCTGAAAGTCCTGATCGAGCAACAAGAACCCACCGGGCGCGTTGCCCTGGCCGTCGCCGAGCATCGAGAGCATGATTTCGCCGCTGGGCAGGCAGTGGACGGTATGCGGGGCGCTCAAATCGGCCTTCGTGGCGATTTCGTCCGGCTCGATCACCGTGTGCAGCTTCGGTCGGGCCGGATCGGCCGCATCGACAACGTGGATGCGGCCAGAGAGCAGACCGGGCAGCACCAAATAACGGCGCGACTTCTCCGGATCACCGTGGCAACTGCTGCACGCATTCCAACCGAAATGGTGCAGCTCGTCGCCAGCCTGCGGCATCGGCAGTCGATCGACGACCTGCGAATAGTTGGGCGAATCGGGATCGACATCGACGGTGGCCAGGTAGTCGGGCTGGCGGTCGTCGCTGCCGACGTAGAGGGCCGTGGCATAAAGCAGCTTTTCGCGCGGCGATTTTTGGGCATCGCCGGGCGTGGCATAGGTCGCGCCGCAGGCATGCGACGCCGAAGCATCGTTGTCGGCCGCCAAAAGCGCGTCGGGTAGTAGATTGGGGCCGATCGCCGCGGCCGTGGCGGCTAGGAATTGTCGTCGTCGCATAGGGATTCTTCCTTTTTGCATGTCGGAGGATGGCCTTCCTAGGCCGTCCCTCCCTTCCCGATCAGGGA
>DATFDL010000617.1:0-2471 GCA_035252155.1 Pirellulales bacterium
CTGGGTGAAGAAGTTCGGCGGCACGAAGGCCGGCGTGCTGGCGCTGATCGAGGCCAGCGTGCCGCCGCTGGCGAAGCCCTTCAAGAAGGCGGTGTTGTTGGCGGCGCCGCTGGCGAACATGTTGCCGGGCGCGGCCGGCGAAATCGGCACGCCCGCGACGACGAAGGTGTTTTCATTCGGTGGGTTCTCGGCGAAGCTGTCGGCCACGGTGGCGGGGAAGGCGTCATAGAAGAGGCCGAAGCCGCCGCGCAGCACGGTGCCGGTCATGCCGAACGGCGTCCACGCGAAGCCGAAGCGCGGCTCGTACGCCCAATGGCGATAGCCGGTGAACGCTTGGCCCATGCCGGTTTGGATCACTTGGTTGTAAGGAATCGTCGGATCGTGGTTCAGGTACGTGAACGGCAAAATCATGCGGGCGAAGCAGTTGTGCCCGCAGGTCGGATTCGAGTTGTGATCGAGGCGAAACGCCAGCGTCAGCTTGAGATCGCGCGTCGCCGCCCACTGGTCTTGAATGTAGGCGCCCAGGTTGTAGAGGTTGATCGGCTGATTGAGCGCGGTGGGAAACGATTGCGCGAACGCCGTGGCCGCGCCATTGAAGAAGTCGGTCATGCTTTCCGAGATGGTCGTGCCGCTCGAGAGAATGCCGAAATCGTAGTCGTTGGTGAGGTCGCGGCGGAAATCGGCGCCGATGCCGATGGTGTGCGCGCCGTGCACCGTCGAAAAATCGTCGCTGAATTGATACTGCGAGATCTTGCGCCCCTGCGGCCAGATGAAATCGAGGCCGCCGAGGCTGGCCAGCGCGCTGCCCGCAAAGCTCAGCGTCGTCGGAAACGCCGCCAGGGTCGCGGAAAGATTCTTGGGCTGGAAGATGGCGCTGTACCACAGGAACGAGCCGTTGAACTGATTGACCGAGCCGGCGCTGAAGGCGTGCGTCTCCTGCAACTGCGCCTGGTACTGCGGCTGGTCGCTCTGGGCGTTGAAGATGGGATTGACCGGGTCCGTGTAGGTCGCCTGCAGCCCGTGATCGGTGCCGAAGCGCGCGAAGAGCTTGTCGGAGCTGCCGATGATCTGATCGACGCGCGCGGTCAACAGCCATTCATGGGTGAAGTTGCCGGCGGTCGAGCGCAGTTGCACCGCGCAGATGCCGCCCGGCACCAACGCGGGATTCAGGTCCGCGCAGCCGCCGCCGGGCAGCGCCGCGCCGGGATTGCCCTTGGCCCCGTTATACAAGTTGAACATGGACTGATAGAACGGCACCTGCGAAGGCGAAGTCGCGCCGAGGTTGGCCAGCGTCGCGGCCTCGAAGGCCGGCGTAGGCACGTTGAACGGCGTATTCGTCGGCAGCACGACGCGCAATCCTTCTTGATCCACGAAGAAGAAGGTGTGGTCCTTGATGATGGGGCCGCCGAGGGATAGCGCCCATTGGTTGGCGTTGTCGAAGGGCCGCGGCGTGCCGGTGGCGTTGTTGAAGAAGTTGTTGGCGTTCAGCACCCGGCCGTTCCACTGATAGATCGCGTTGCCGTGCCACTCGTTCGAGCCGGATTTGGAAACGTAATTGACATTGGCGCCGGCGAGGCGGCCGTATTGGCCGGTGTAGCCGTTGTTGACGACGGTCGCTTCCTGGACGTCATTCTTGCCCAACATGAGGTTGGTGGCGCCGGAGTTGTTGAGGTTCAGGAAGGGATCGTTGTTATCCATGCCGTTGACGGTGAACAGATTCGAAGTCGCGGGCAGGCCGTAGGTTTCGAAGTTGCCGTAGCCGGACTGGGTGTTCATCACCGCGCCGGGAGTGGTTTGGGCGATGGACGTCAAATCGTTGCCGGGGTTCGGCACCAGCGCGATCTGCTGCTGCGTGAAGGTGGTCGAGATGTTGCCGTTGCTGGTTTGCACCAGCGGCGCCTCCGAACTCACCGTGACCGTTTGCGTGGCGGCGCCGACGCTCAAGCGGAAATCGCTGCGCGTGGCTTGGCCGACGCTGACCGCGACGGTCCGCGCGGTGGTTTGGAAGCCGCGGGCGGTGGCGCTGACCTGATAGTTCGCCGGCGGCAGCAGCGTGAATTGAAAACCGCCCTGACCGTTGGCGGTGGCGGTTTGAGTGGTGCCGGTGGCCAGGTTGCGGAGCGTGATGGTGGCGCCGGGCAAGACCGCCCCGGAAGGGTCGGTGACGGTGCCGGTGACGGCGCCCGTCGTGGCCGTCTGCGCGAGCGCCAGGCCGGCGGTCACGAACAAAACCACGAAGAGGGCGAAAATCCGATGCAGCCGAAAAGATCGCATGGCGAAAAGCACCTCGGGGCGGAAGCCCATCCGCCTGCTCTTTCGCACGATGCGGGCCACAGGTGAGCTCCGGGATTTCTCTCGAAACCGGGCGCGATGACGGGCGGTCCACTCTCGATTACCGGAGTACGACGGCTGCGTTTTCCTTGAAATGAAAGCCGGGGCTGCGGGCCGGAGGTCGCGCGGGCGGCGCCTAG
>DATFDL010000618.1:0-2619 GCA_035252155.1 Pirellulales bacterium
GAGCGTTGGCGAAACCGGGCTTGAGCCGAATTGCGTCGCGGAGGCTGTCGATCGCCTCCTCAAGCTTGCCCTGCTCGGTCAGCATGCTGCCCAGATTGTTGCGGGCCTCGGCCATGTCGGGCGCCAGCCGCACCGCTTCGCGACAATGCGAGAGAGCTTCGTCGAGGCGTCCTTGCAGCCGCAACGCCACGCCCAGCGAATTGTGCAGTTCGGGCCAATCGGGCCGCAGTAGCAGGGCCTGCTCGAGGGCCTCTGCCGCCGGAGCGGCTTGACCTTGCTTGAGCCAATCGGATGCCTCGCGCGCCAGCACTCCGGCCGCAGAGTTCCGCGCATGGCCACGCTCGTCCAAATTCACTTCTTCGCCGATCATTTGTGTGCCAAACATCGCCAAGCCGGCCCATCCGAACGCAGGTTATAGACATTCTGTCTTGTAAGACATTGTGTCTGTGGAGTCAAGGGCGCCGGTCTTCCGCATTGGCACCCGCAACCGAAGACACCGGCGCTGCAGAAAACCTTTCACCGACTCTGAGCTGCGAGCGCCGCCCGGCGGCGTCAAGGTATGGGTGGGGGCGCTAAAAAAGGCAGGACGTTAACCATTCCGCAGTTTTACGGTTCGATTCGTGGCCGGTGGCCAACCTTCCGCGGGACGATTAGAATACGCCCACATGCCTACCCCCCACCCCAAAATCCGGCTCGGCGCGGTCAGCTACCTTAACACCAAGCCGTTGATTTATCGGCTGAGCGAGCTGGCGCCGCGGGTCGAGCTGTTGCTCGACCATCCCAGCCGCTTGGCCGACGGCTTGGCAAACGGCCGGTTCGACGTCGCACTGATTCCCTCGATCGAATACTTTCAAGACCCGAGCTACACCATCGTCTCCGATGCGTGCATCGCCTGCCGCGGGCCGGTGATGTCGGTCAAACTTTTCAGCCGCGTGCCGATCGAAGAAATCCGCACGCTGGCGCTCGATGAAGGCTCTCGCACCAGCATTGCACTGACTCGCGTTTTGCTGAAGGAGCGATTCGATCTCGATCCGCGCTTGGAACCGCTGGCGATCGGTTCGACGGTGCGCGATTCATCGGCCGACGCCGTGCTGGTCATCGGCGATCGGGCGATGCACTCGCCCGGCGGCCCGTTCGCCGCCGTGTGGGACCTGGGCGATCAATGGTGTCGGTGGACGGAGCTACCGTTCGTGTTTGCCATGTGGGTTGCGCGACCCGGCGTCGAACTGGCCGGCCTGGCGGAGTTGCTCTCGCAAGCCCGTGATTTGGGGCTGGCAAATCTGGATGAGATCGCCGAGAGGGAGGCGGCGCCGCTCGGCTTGTCGCCTCCGCAGTGCATCGCGTACCTGCGCGACAACTTATACTTTCATTTAGGTCCGCGCGAGCAAGCCGGCCTCGAACGGTTCCGGCAATTGGCCCAGAAACTCGAACTGACGACGATCTCCGGTTCATGGTAGCCGCCACCCGAACAATTTTGGAAAAGGCCGTCGGCGGCGAGCGGCTTTCGCCCGACGAAGGACTGGCGCTGTTGGAATCGCGCGATTTGGTGGCCCTGGGCCGGGCGGCCGACGCCGTCACGCGCCGGCTGCACCCCGAACCGTATCGCACGTACAACATCGACCGCAACATCAACTACACCAACGTCTGCTCGGCGGTGTGCGACTTCTGCGCCTTCTATCGGCGGCCGAAGGATCCCGAAGGATACGTGCTCGATCGCGACGTGCTCTTGCAAAAGATCCAAGAGACGGTCGACCTGGGCGGCGACCAGATCTTGATGCAGGGCGGCATGCACCCCGACCTGAAGCTGGAGTGGTACGAGGAGTTGTTGCGCGACATTAAGCTGCGTTTTCCGCAAGTGAACGTGCATGGCTTCAGCCCGCCTGAAATTCATGCCTTTACCAAGGTCAACAAGTTGCCGCTGCGGACCGTGCTCGAGCGTCTCAAGGCGGCGGGCCTGGGCAGCCTGCCGGGCGGCGGTGCCGAGATTTTGGTCGACCGCGTGCGGAAAGAGATCACCCGCGGCAAGGTACTCAGCGACGACTGGCTGAACGTCTGCCGCGTCTGGCACGAGCTAGGTGGACGCGGCAGCGCCACGATGATGTTCGGCCATGTCGAAACGCTCGCCGAGCGCATCGAGCACCTGGAGCGGCTGCGGCAGTTGCAAGACGAAACCGGTGGCTTCACCGCGTTCATCTGCTGGACGTTTCAGCCGGAGCACACCGATCTGGCCCATCTGCCAAAGGCCGGGGCTTTTGATTACCTGAAGACGCAAGCGGTGGCCCGGCTCTACCTCGACAACATCGCCAACATTCAATCAAGCTGGGTGACGCAGGGCTTGAAGGTCGGGCAGATCGCCCTGATCTACGGCGCCAACGACATGGGCAGCCTGATGATCGAAGAAAACGTGGTGGCCAGCGCCGGCACGGTGCATTACCTGACGCTGGAGCAAATGCGCGGCGCCATTCGCGAGTTGGGCTACGTGCCGCGGCAGCGTAACGTCTTTTACGAGCTGATCGACTATATATAGTACATGTTTTCCGTCTGGCGGTGCGAACGCTCGACCAGGTCGGCGAATGTGATGGCGTGCAACATCTCGCGCTCGACGTTGGCCACGTCCTG
>DATFDL010000619.1:0-6489 GCA_035252155.1 Pirellulales bacterium
CATTTCTTGCTTCGATCTTTTCTTGCTCTCTTCGTTGCCTTCTGTTCAAGATTCGTCTTCTGTAGGCAGCGGAGCCAGCTTCAACGAGGCCGAGTTGATGCAATAGCGCAGTCCGGTAGGCGGCGGGCCATCGTCAAAAACGTGCCCCAGGTGGGCGCCGCAGCGGCTGCAATGCACCTCGGTACGGACCATAAGAAAACCGCGGTCGGTCTGCGTGGCGACGTTTTCGGCATCGGCTGGCTGCCAGAAGCTTGGCCAGCCGGTGCCCGAGTCGAACTTGGCGTCAGAATGAAACAGTTCGGCGCCGCAGCAGACGCAGCGGTACGTGCCTGGCTGATGGCAGTTCCAATATTCGCCCGTGAAGGCACGCTCGGTGCCGTGGCGCCGAGCCACTCGGTACTGTTCGGGCGTCAACAATTGCCGCCATTCTTCCTCAGATTTTTCGACGGGCGTGGGTTCGGGCATGTGGCACTCAAAGATATTGAACAGAAGGAAACAAAGGACGCAAAGAGAAAGCTGTGTTGCGGTGAAAAGCTTGCGAGTTCACCCATCCGAGCATATTCCGCGTCGTCACGAAGCCGCTTTCGCCAATCGCGCAAGCGCGCGGTAGCGCGAGCGTTGGCCGGCGGCCACCCACAGCAAGAAGGCATTCCCGCCCAGCGACGCAAAAAGCCCGAGGACCGTGATACTCGGCCTCGTCGGCTGTGTTGCTTTTTTGTCGGGGGCATCGTGACCCGGCTGTGTGGCTGCCAGCCTGGCTTTCGCGTCAGATTTCGCTTCGGTGCCGGGCTTTCCCTTAGCTTTGGTTTTCCCCGGCGGCGTGCCACCTTGATGACCGACGGGTTTCGTTGCTTCTTGGTTGAAGCCGGTTGGCCGCGTTTCCAGGCGCTTCGCAGAATGGGGCTGAGCGAGCGGAGTTGGTTCGGAGCTCGGTCGCTTGCGAGCGGTCGTCGGTGGGTCGAAGGCCAGCGCGGGAGCGAGCACAGGGCCTGGCAGCGGGCCATCGACGATCGATGCCTCACCTGGCGCAACATGTGCTCGAAGCCCGGCATCTGACCCTGCCAGGGGCGGCGACGTGTCTTGTCCGTCCGCGTCGAGCGGTGGTGGTTGGCCGTGATGAGGCAAACGTGCCGTGCCCACGGTAATCCGATAGCCGCGAATGTTGCGGGCCCGTGGCGGCAGATCGCTAAAAATGTCTTGGCCGTCCTTCAACCGTTCGAGCATGTTTGGCTCGATCTGAATAATATATTCGACGCCGCCGCCCGCCACCGGCTGCCAACCGAAGTCGACCCCCATCACAGCCGTGGACAAGCAAACAATCATTCCTGCCATCGACGCGGCCTCCGGCCCCAACCACTCATCGTTCTCGCCCCCCTGGCGCAGCGACACCAACAATTGTAAAGCACGATGCCATCCACAACCAGCGATCGCCCCGTCAGCGGCGCTCCGACCAGCAGCTCGCAGCCGCGCGTTGACAATCGCCCAAAAACGCTGCAAACTGTTGGATCGCAAGTCGCTCGCCGGAGTGGCGGAATGGCAGACGCGCTGGATTCAAAATCCAGTGACCGCAAGGTCGTGAGGGTTCAAGTCCCTCCTCCGGTATTACGATAGCTGGCTCATCCGCGCCAATTCCTCCTTGCGGCCGATGACCAGCAGAAGCTGATCGTCGGTCAGGCGGAAATCGCCGTCGGGGTTGAGTGTCAGATGGCCGGTAAGATGATCCTTGACGCCCAGCACCAGGCAGCCATATTTGCGTCGCAGATCGAGCTGGCGCAGCGTCTGGCCTGAGAGTGCTTCGGGCACCGCCAACTCGATCAGTCGATGCTCGGTGTCGATCACTAGCGCGTCGAGCACGTTGGGCCAAGTCATGCTGTCGGCTAGTTGCACGGCCATTTCCGCCTCGGGAAAAACGATCCGCTCGACGCCCAAATGTCGAAGAATGCGGCCGTGCTCGTCGGTGACGCCCTTGACTACCACCCGCCGGGCGCCCACCTCGCGAGCGTGCAACGCGGTCAAGAGCGAAGTCTCGATCTTTTCGCCCAAACTGATAAACACCGCAGTGGCCTGTGCCACGAGCAGCTCTTCGAGCGTGGCGCGGTCGGTCACGTCGCCCACGACTGCTTCATAGAGCACATCTTTCAGGGCTTCAACTCGGGCTTCGCTCTGGTCGACGCCGGTCACACGGCACCCGTTCTCCGACAGCCGCCGGGCCAGCGCGGTGCCGAACGACCCCAGCCCGAGCACCACAAACCGTTTGTCGCTTTTCACGATGGTTAGCCTATCAGAACTTCTTCTTTAGGATACTCGACACGGTCGCGCCGTTCTCCACCCGAAAGGGCGACAAAGGCCGAAATTGGACCCAGCCTGCCCAGAAACATTAAGACAATCAATACGGCCTTGGCCAGCGTGCCGAGGTCGGGAGTGATGCCGGTGCTTAGCCCGACCGTGCCCAGGGCCGAACATACCTCGAAAGCCGCGTCGAGAAACAGATTGGCGCCCGAGCGGTGCGGCGCGTCGGCCTGCTCGGCCACCAGCAAGGCCACCAGGCCCGAGGCCGCCACCACGCCGAACAACAGTGACGTCGCCAAGGCGCCGTCAATGGTCGTTTCGGGCACCGAGCGGCGAAACAGATGCACCCGGTGCAGCCCGCGAATCTTCGACCAGGCATGGCAGACTAACACCATCAGCGTGCTGACTTTGAATCCGCCCGCCGTCGAACAAGGCCCGGCCCCCACGAGCATCAGCAACATGAAGACAAACAGCGTGGCATTGGTAAGCGTGCCCATCGGCACGGTTTCAAAGCCGGCGGTCCGCGTAGTCGTCGATTGAAAACCGGCGACCAACAGCTTCTCGCCCAACGGCATCCCTTCCAGAGCATTGTGCCATTCGAGCGTCAGTACCGCCAGCGCGCCGCCGGTCAAAAGCAGCGCCGTGCCGATGAGCATCATCTTGGTGTGCATGCTCAGCCGGCCCCAGCGGCCGGGCCGCCGCGACCAGACGACTTCGACCACCTCTTTGATGACCGGAAAGCCCAGGCCGCCCGTGATGATCAACCCCATCACCGTCAGGTTGACCAGCGGGTTTGCCCGGTCGCCGGATAGGCTGGAGTCGTGCAACGAGAAACCGGCGTTGCAAAATGCGGAGATGGAATGAAAGAGCGCCTCCCAAAGGGCGGGCCACGCCGCTCCGCCGCCGAGCGTGTGCGTGGCCAGCAGCACGAAGCCGATTCCCTCGCAGACAAACACTAGCCGCAGAATCTTGCCGATCATCAGCTTTAAATCGCGCTCGGCGCTGCCCAATGTCTGCGTGAGGATCAAGCGGTGCCGCAGACTTTCGCTGCCGCCGAATCGCAAGACGATAAAGGTGGTGACGGTGATGATGCCGATGCCGCCAATCTGAATCAGCAGCAGCACCACGGCCTGGCCGAACAACGACAGATCGTTGCCCGTCGAGCGCACCGAGAGGCCGGTGACGCAGCTTGCGCTGGTGGCGGTGAAGACCGCGTCGATGGCCGAGAGCCGCTTGACGCCGGGCACGACCGCCTGCGGCAGCATCAGCAGCGCCGCGCCAGTGGCGATCAGACCCGCATACCACACCAGTGCGGCACGGGCGGGGTAGCGAAGTAGCGATCCGCTGAATCGAACCATACTCGGCGTGATCGCCGTCTTTTTACCACTGCTTCCAATAAGGCGCTCGCGCACCGCGGCCAGCGCCACCGACAACCATAGCTTAAACGGCCGGGGTTGGGTATGGGAGCAGCTCGCGAACCGGCCGGCGATCGTCGAGCAAATAGATCGGTCGGCCGTTGAAATCGGCGATCGTCGTGGCGGGGTCGATGCCCAGGTGCTGATAAAGGTTGGCCAGCAGGTTGCCGGGCGTGTAGGGGGCCGACTTCGAGCGCGCACCGTGGCCGTCGGTTTCACCGATCGCCTGGCCGACGCGAAAGCCTCCGCCGGCCACGAGCGCCGCGCCTGCCTCGGGCCAATGATCGCGGCCGTCGCCGCGGGTAATGCGCGGGGCGCGGCCGAACTCTCCCCAGAGGACCACGGCGACATCTCGTTCCAAGCCGCGCTCATGCAGGTCGGTCACAAGCGCATGAACGCCTTGGTCGAGTTGCGGCAGTTGCTCGCGCATGTCGCGAAAGTTGTGCTCGTGCGTGTCCCAATCGCCCACCTTGAGCGTAATCACGGGCACTCCCGCCTCGGCGATGCGGCGCGCGAGCAAAAAGTTCTCGCAAAATTTTCCGTAACGCTCCCGCGTTTCGGCCGGCTCGCGTGAGAGATCAAAGGCGTCGCGCACCACCGGAGAGGCGATCATCTCCATAGCCCGTTGCGTGTGGGCGTCGCGCGCCGACATCGTGCCCTGCCGATCAAGTTGTCGATTCAGCGTGTCGAATCGGCGCAGCAAAGTGCGGCGGTCGCGCAAGCGCTCCAGCGATACGCCGCGAACTAGACTCAGGTCGGCCAGTCCTTCGGCTTTGGGCACGAACGGCCGATGAGCTGCGCCAGTGTAAAGCGGGCCTTCGTTGTCATAGAGTCCGGGCGGCTTGTACATCAGGCTGACATAGGGCGGCAAGCCATCGGTGCGCGGGCGCAGATAGCCGACGATCGAACCGAACACCGGCCGCTTTCCGCGGTCGGGAGAGCCCGTCAAAATATAGTGCGGCGTGTGGTCCCCCAGGTCGTTCGACTGAATACCGCGCACGATCGCCAACTTGTCCATGATGGTCGCATGCCGCGGCAGGTGCTCGCAGATCTCGATGCCGGGCACGTTGGTCGCGATGGTGCGAAACTCGCCCCGCACTTCAGCCGGGGCGGCGGGCTTCATGTCGTAGCTGTCAATGTGCGAGGGACCGCCCCGCATCCAGATCATGATCACCGACTTGCCGCGGCTGGCGGCCGCGTTGCCCGACGCTTCACGCGCATGCAGCAGCCGCGGCAGCGTAAGGCCGCTGAATCCCAGCAGGCCGACGCGAAGCACGTCGCGCCGTGAAGGCTTGGAGCTCAATCGCAGCCCGGAAGCATCAACGGATAGCATGGCTCGTCTCCACGAGTTCAGGCGGCTTTTTTCGCCGGCGGCTTGTTCCGATCGGCTGGCACGGTAATACTCTTGTACTCTTCACCATCATTCCGTCAAGACACGCGGGATCGCCATGCCGCACGGCAGCCAGTCCGCCGCTCGAGCCACCACGTCGTCCGACGCGGTGCTGACCGTCAACGGCGGCTCATCCAGCATCAAATTCGCTCTGTTCGACTCGGTCGATCCGGTGCGACGGCGGCTGAAGGGCGACATCGAACGGATCGGGCTGAGCGATCCCGCGATGAACGTGAGCCAGGGCGATCAACCCTCCGTCCGTCAAGCCCTCGCCGCTGCGAATCACCACGAGGCAGTCGGCGAATTGTTGAATTGGCTCGAAAAGCACGTCGGATTGTCGAACCTGGCCGCCGTCGGTCATCGCGTTGTTCACGGCGGCGACAAATTGATCGAGCCGCAATGGATTGGGCCTGAGGCGCTCGCCGAACTAAGGCACATCGCGCCGTTCGATCCCGAACACCTGCCCGGCGAAATCGCACTCATCGAGGCGTTCGAGCAACGGCTGACGGGCGTCCGGCAGGCGGCCTGCTTCGACACGACGTTTCATCGGCATCTGCCGCGGGTGGCGCGCATGCTGCCGTTGCCGCGCGAGTACGAAGCCAAAGGCATTCGCCGCTACGGGTTTCACGGCTTGTCGTACGCCTATCTCATGGAAGAACTTTCGCGGCTCGACGCTCGGCTGGCGCGGGGCCGATTGGTGCTGGCGCATCTCGGCAACGGCGCCAGCATGGCTGCGGTGCTCGGCGGCCAGTGTATCGACACGTCAATGAGTTTTACACCCACGGCCGGGCTGGTGATGAGCACGCGGACCGGCGATCTCGATCCGGGCCTGGTGCGCTATTTTCTTGCGACCGAGGGGATGACTGGCGACGAGTTCCACAACATGGTCAATCACCGCTCGGGCCTGCTGGGCGTCTCGGAGACCAGTTCCGACATGCGCGATCTTTTGCAGCGCCAGGCCAGCGATCCGCGGGCCCGTGAAGCGGTCGAAATGTTTTGTTATCAGGCCCGCAAGTGGATCGGCTCGTTCGCCGCGGCGCTGGGTGGGCTCGACGGCTTGATTTTCGCCGGCGGCATCGGCGAGAATGCGGCCGAGGTTCGAGCCGGCATCTGTCAAGGGCTCGATTTTTTGGGAATTCAGCTCAGCGAGGCTCGCAACACGTCGGGCGAGCCGGTGATTTCCGACGACGCCAGCCGCGTCATGGTGCGCGTCATTCGCACCGACGAAGAAGTAATGATCGCCAAAGCGGTGGCGAGCTTGCTGGAGTCGGGATAGGAAGCTCTGATCGGTTTTGACATCCAAGATCGGTAATGAATGTCGCCACCGTCTGGGCTTGTCCCAGCGGAGCGATGATTGAACGCTAGAACGTAGCTGCCCACTACCACCCGCTTTTC
>DATFDL010000620.1:0-6965 GCA_035252155.1 Pirellulales bacterium
GTTATGTGGTCATTCAGCAAACCAATAAACTATAAAACTGGCCAATAAGCTGTAGGATTGATGAATCATGGCCACGTTGCCAATTTACAACCGGACGGGCGAGCAAGTCGGCAGCTACGAGATCGACCCCGCCCAGCTTGCGCCGCGGATCAACAAGCAATTGCTGCACGACGCGGTGGTGATGTATCAATCGAACGTGCGGCTGGGCACGGCCCGGTCGAAGAGCCGCGGCGAAGTGGCCGGCACCACCAAGAAGATGTACCGCCAGAAAGGCACCGGCAACGCCCGGGCCGGCTCGCGGCGCAGCGGCATTCGTCGCGGCGGCGGGCACATCTTCGCCAAGCGTCCACGCGATTGGACCTATCGCCTGCCGCGGAAGGCGCTTCAGTTGGCCACGCGGATGGCGGTGGCGTCGAAGATCCGCGATGAGCAGGTCGTCTTGATCGACGAGTTGTCGATGTCGGCGCCCAAAACTCGCGAGATGGCCACCGTGCTGAAAGCGCTCGGATGCCACCAGACAACCTTGCTGCTCGCCACGGCCGGTCACGACGTGAACGTCTACAAAAGCGCCCGCAACATCGCCGGCGTGACGGTCTCACCGGTCGGCGAGCTGAACGCCTTTTCGGTGCTTGGCCCGCAGAAGCTGCTGCTGACCCGCGCCGCGCTGGATGCCCTGCGCGAGCGAGCGGGGCGACGAGGGAGCGAAGAGGCGAAGGGGCGACAAGGCGAGGGCGCGAGTGGGCGACGGCGCAAGTGATAAATCCTGGATTGAGAGTGCTGAACCCTGAACCCTGAACCCTGAACCCTTAAGCGATGAGCGAAGCCAATCCAGCCCTTGAATCGCCAGCCGCCGCCCCGGCAATCGTGCTCGAGCCGCACCAGGTGATCTTGCGCCCGCTGGTGACCGAAAAAGGTATGCATCGCTCGACGCGCTACAACGCCTATGCCTTCGAGGTGCATCGGCAGGCCACGAAGCTCGATGTTCGCCGAGCGATCGAGTCGTTGTTCGATGTCAAAGTGATTCACGTGCGCACGCTCACCCGCAAGGGCAAGCCGCGCCGAAACCGGTTCCGCAGCGGGCAGACCAAAGACTGGAAGAAAGCCATCGTCAAGCTCAGCGCCGAGCACCGCATCGACTTCTTCTAAAACAAAGTAGCTCCGACACTCCGTGGCGGAGACGGGCGGTCGCCTAGGGCGACCAAGACCCCGCCACGGAGTGTCGGGGCTACCTGAAACGAAAGCATCATGGGAATTCGCCGATATAAACCGACCACCGCCGGCCGCCGCGGCGCCAGTGTGAGCGACTTCGCCGAGCTGACGCCGGGCGCGAAGCCGGAGAAGTCGTTGCTGCTGCCGAAGCACGGGACGGGCGGGCGCAACAACCAAGGGCGGATCACCGCGCGCCATCGCGGCGGCGGCCACAAGCGGCAGCTTCGGCAGATCGACTTCCGCCGCAATAAGGATGGCGTGCCGGCGCGAGTCCACTCGATCGAGTACGATCCCAACCGCAGCGGACGCATCGCCCTGCTGCACTATGTCGACGGCGAGAAGCGCTACATCCTTGCCCCGCATGGCCTGGCGAAAGGCGCCGAGCTGATGAGCGGTCCCGATGCTCCGCCCGCCGTCGGCAACTGCCTGCCGCTGCGGAACATTCCGTTGGGCATGTCGATTCACAATATCGAACTGCTGCCGGGACGTGGAGGGGTGCTGTGCCGCTCGGCGGGCACCAGCGCCGTGCTGGCCGCCCGAGACGCGAACTGGGCCCAGATCACGCTGCCCAGCGGAGAAATCCGCCGCGTACCCGCCGCCTGCCGAGCGACGATCGGCTCGATGAGCAATCCCGACCACATGAACATTGTGCTAGGCAAGGCGGGCCGCAAGCGTTGGATGGGTTGGAGGCCGCACGTGCGCGGCACGGCCATGAATCCCATCGACCATCCGCACGGCGGCGGCGAAGGGCGCACCAAGGGCGGCCGTCACCCGGTCAGCCCCACGGGCAAGCTGGCCAAGGGCGGCCGCACCCGCAAGCGCCGCAAGCCCTCGAACTCGGCAATCGTGCGCCGGCGGCGCTCGGTACGGTACGGACAAATCAAGATTTGATGGAAGCGCCATCGGTAGAAGTTTGACTAGGAAACTCAAATGGGACGATCGCTGAAAAAAGGCCCCTTCATCAACCCCAAATTGTTTATGAAGGTCGAACGACTGAACCAGCAGGGCGCTAAAACGCCCATCAAAACCTGGGCGCGGGCCTGCACGATCGTGCCGGAATTTGTCGGACATACGTTCATGGTCCACAACGGCAAGCTGCACATGAAAGTGTTCGTGACCGAAGACATGGTCGGGCATAAGCTCGGCGAGTTCGCCCCCACCCGCACCTTCCGCGGCCACGGCGGCAAAGGCGGCAAGAAGTAATTGAACCCTGAACCCTGAACCCTCCGTTATGGCCTACGAAGCCGTCCACCGATTCGCCCGCATCAGCGCCCGCAAGGTGCGTCCGATCGCCGACCTGATTCGCGGCAAGTACGCCGACGAAGCGCTCGACATTCTGCGCTATCAGCCGCAGCGCGGAGCCCGGCTGTTGGAAAAGGTGCTCAAAAGCGCGTTGGGCAACGCCGACGATCGCCGGGCGTCGAACCTGCAAAACATGGTCGTGGTCGATGTCCGCATCGACGGCGGCCCGATGTTCAAACGCATCCGTCCACGTGCCCGTGGCATGGCCTTCATGATCAAAAAACGCATGAGCCACATTCGCGTGGCTGTCGACAACATCGAATAGGTAACGCACGATGGGTCAAAAAGTACATCCGACCGGCTTTCGCACCGGCATCATGACCGGTTGGAAAAGCCGCTGGTACGCCTCGAAGCAGGAGTTCAGCGAGCTGCTGCTCGAAGACTGCAAGCTGCGCAAATTCATCAAAGAGAAGTACAAGTTCGCCGGCATCCCGCGGATCGAGATCGAGCGGACGCGTGACGAAGTGAAGGTGGTGCTCCACACCGCGCGGCCGGGCATCATCATCGGCCGCAAGGGTCAAGAGGTCGAGCGGCTACAGGCTGAAATGCAAAACCTGGTCGGCCGCCGCATCAACATCAAGATCGAAGAAATCAACCGCCCGGAGATTCAGGCCCAGTTGGTGGCTGAAGATATCGCCGAGCAATTGGCCAAGCGGGCCAGCTTTCGCCGCACGATGAAGCGAGCCATCGAGCAAACGATGGACGCCGGCGCCAAGGGCATCAAGGTGCAGTTGGCCGGCCGGTTGGGCGGATCGGAAATGGCCCGCCGCGAAAAGCAGATCGCCGGCGCGATGCCGCTTTCGACGTTGCGGGCCAAGATCGACTACGGGTTTACCGAAGCCATGACCGCGCAGGGGCACATCGGCGTGCAGGTCTGGATCAACCAAGGCATGTATCAAGAGGAAGAAATCCATGGCGCTGATGCCCAAGAGGGTCAAGCACCGAAAAAGCCAAAGAGGACGTATAAGAGGTGACGCCACGCGCGGCAACCGCGTCGTGTTTGGCGACTACGGCTTGCAGTCGATGCAGGCCGGCTGGATCAGCGCCAACACGATCGAGGCCGGCCGCATCAGCGCGCAGCAATATCTGCGCACCGAGGGCCGCCTCTATATCCGCGTCTTCCCGCACAAGCCCATCACGTCGATTCCGCTGGAGACGCGCATGGGCAAGGGCAAGGGCGAGCCGGAGTTTTGGGCCGCGGTGGTGAAGCCCGGCACAGTGCTCTACGAGATTTCCGGGGTCTCGGAAGAGGCCGCTCGAATTTGTTTCCGGCGGCTTGCCCACAAGATGCCGGTCAAAGTGCGGTTTGTGCGCCGGAGGACAATATGAATAAAGCTTCTGAACTTCGCGAGATGAGCGACGAGCAGTTGCAACTGACGTTGAAAGAGACCGCCGAAACGCTGTTTCGGCTGCGCATCAAGGCGCAGACCGAACGGCTCGACGCCCCGAGCGAGTTGCGCAAGCATCGCCGTTTGATCGCCCGCATCAAAACCGTTCAAACTCAGCGCGCCCAACGGGAGCACGCCCATGCCTAAACGTGTGGAAACAGGAATTGTCACGGGCGACAAGACGGCCAAAAGCCGCCGGGTGGAAATCCCCCGCCTCGTAAAACACCCCAAGTACGGCAAGTTTTTGCGCCGCCGCACGGTCTGCCACGTCCACGACGAGCACGAGGAGTCGCACATGGGCGATACGGTCGAAATCGTCGAATGCGCCCCAAAGTCAAAGCTTAAGCGCTGGCAGTTGGTTCGCGTGGTGAGCAAGAGCCAAGCGGTCGATCTTGCGGCGTTGCGGGCCGCCTCGCGCCGCCAAAGCGGCGACGTGCTGGCGCAAGAATTGGAAGGGACCTAAGCCATGATTCAGATGCAAACACGGCTGACGGTCGCCGACAATACGGGCGCCAAGGAAGTGATGTGTATCAAGGTGCTCGGCGGCAGCCACCGGCGGACCGCCAGCCTGGGCGACGTGATTATCTGCAGTGTCAAAAGTGTGATCCCGGGTAGCGAAATCAAAAAGAAGGCGATCGTCCGCGGCGTGATCGTCCGCTGCAAGCAGCCCACGCGGCGGACCGACGGCAGTTATGTGCGGTTTGATCAGAATGCCCTGGTAATTGTTGACAACGACGGCAACCCGCGCGGCACGCGCATCTTCGGCGCGGTTGCCCGTGAGCTGCGCGAAAAGAACTTCATGAAAATTGTCAGCCTGGCGGCCGAGGTGGTGTGATGCATATCAAGGTCTCCGACACGGTTGAAGTCATTACCGGCGACGATCGCGGGCAGCGCGGCAAGGTGCTGTCGATCGACCGCGAAGCGGGCAAGCTGATCGTCGAGGCGGTCAACCGCGTCTACAAGCACGTGCGGCGCAGCCAGCGCAATCCGCAGGGCGGCCGGCTCTCGAAGGAGATGCCGATCCAGATTTCCAATGTGTTGCTGGTCTGCCCGGCGTGCAACGCGCGCACGCGCACCCGCTCGCAGTTGACCGCCGACGGCGGCAAAGAGCGTGTTTGCAAGAAATGCGGCCGCGGCGTCGGTTCGCTCGGTCCCCCGCGGCGAAAGGCGAAGCCAGCGAAAGCGTGAGCACCGAATGACAAAAGGGAGGATGGCCTTCCAGGCCGTCCAGAACATGAAGCGGCCGAGTAACGCCGCGAACGAAAAAAACGAGACGGCCTAGCAGGCCATCCTACGAGACGGCGAGATCGTCGTTCAGATTTATCGTAAAGACGAATACCCCTATGCCCCCGCGATTACTCGAACGATACGAAAAACAGGTGCTGCCGAACTTGAAAGAGAAGCTCGGCCGCTCCAACCGCCATGCGCTGCCGCGGCTGCAAAAGATCATTATCAACATGGGCGTCGGCACGGCCATTTCCGAAAAGAAGCACCTGGAAGAAGCGGTGAACGCACTGACGCAGATTTCCGGGCAGCGGCCGGCGGTCACCAAAAGCCGCAAGTCGGTCGCCAACTTCAAGCTCCGCGAAGGCATGGAGATCGGCTGCAAGGTCACGCTCCGCGGCACGCGAATGTATGAGTTTCTCGACCGGCTGGTTTCGATCGCCTTGCCTCGAGTGCGCGATTTCCGCGGCTTGAATCCCAAGGCGTTCGACGGCCACGGCAATTACAGCTTGGGGCTTTCGGAGCAATTGGTGTTTCCCGAATTGAATCCCGACAAGTTCACGCGGCCGCAGGGCATGAACATTACGATGGTCATTTCCAGCGACAAGAATGAGGAATCGCTCGAATTGTTGCGGGGGCTGGGCCTGCCGTTCAAGACGGACGAAAAAGCGGGGGCGAAGGCTTAGAGACTGCACGACAACCAAACACACCACACATGGCCAGTAAATCGAAAATCGCAAAGGCCCGGCGGACGCCGAAATTTATGACGCGGCGCGAGTCGCGCTGCCAGTTGTGCGGCCGCCCGCGTGCCGTTTATCGCAAGTTCCGCGTCTGCCGCATTTGTTTGCGCAAGTTGGCGGATAATGGGATGATTCCCGGACTGAAAAAGGCGAGCTGGTGAAGGGAACCAAACGACGATGATGACAGACCCGATCGCCGACATGTTGACCCGCATCCGCAACGCTGTGCGGGTGGAGCGAACCGTCGTCGAGATGCCGCTCTCGAAGGTCAAGCGCGGCATGGCCGACGTGCTCAAGCGCGAAGGCTACATCTGGAACTGGGAAGAGGTCGAGGCCCGGCCTAGCCCGCAGCTTCGCATCCATTTGAAATACGGTCCCAACGGCGAGCGCGTCATCCGGCACATCAAACGAGTGAGCAAGCCGGGGCGGCGGATTTATCAAGGCGCCGATAGTTTGCGGCCGGTGCTCAATGGTCTGGGCATTTCGATCATCAGCACCAGCCGCGGCGTGATCAGCGACCGTGAGGCTCGGCAGCGGCATCTGGGCGGCGAAGTTTTGTGCGAACTTTGGTAAAAGAAAAACAGCAAGCGGGCAAGCAGGTCGAAGGCAGGTAGTATGTCTCGCGTCGGCAAAAAACCGATTACCATTCCCGGCGGCGTCAAGGTGGCGGTCAACGACGGCACCATTGCGGTCGAGGGACCGCTGGGCAAGCTTCAGTGGGCGTTCCGGCGCGAAGTGGCCGTGACGGTCGACGAAGCGGCCAAGCAAGTCTCGGTGACTCGCGATGGCGAGTCGCGCACCGCCCGTGCCTTGCAGGGGCTCAGCCGCGCCTTGATTCAAAACATGCTCAAAGGCGTCACCGACGGCTATGAGAAACGGCTCGAAGTCGTCGGCGTGGGTTATCTGGCGGCCGTGCAAGGCAACACGCTACAACTGCGGGTCGGCTTTGCCAACGAGGTCCACAAAAAGATACCCACCGGCCTGAAGGTGACCTGCCCCGACCAGACGCACGTCGTCATCAAAGGGTCGGATAAGCAGCTCGTGGGTCAGTTTGCCGCCGAGGTGCGCGCGGTACGCAAGCCCGAACCATACAAAGGCAAAG
>DATFDL010000621.1:0-19847 GCA_035252155.1 Pirellulales bacterium
ACTAGTCCAGTGTCGCGATCTGTTGAAAATCGGCTTTGAGCGATTGGTAGAGCCGCTGATAGATCGGGAAGGCTTGATCGTAACGCTTCTGCGCCGCGCGATTGGGAGTTGTCTCGCTCACGACGTGAATGGCGGCCCGGCAGGCTTCGCGCACATCGCGAAAGGCCCCGGCGCCCACCGCCGCCAGCAGCGCCACACCGTAGGCGGCGCCTTCTTCGGCGTTGAGCGTCATTACTTTCTGGCCGAATACGTCGGCTTGAATCTGCCGCCACAGCGCGCTGCGCGAGCCGCCGCCGCCGGCGCGAATCTGCCGCACAGGCACGCCTAGCCCGCGAATAATCTCCAGGCTGTCGCGGAGCGAATACGCCACGCCTTCCATAATGGCCCGCACCAGATGGCCCCGCGTGTGAGCCAGCGTAAGCCCGATAAAACATCCGCGGGCGTTGGGGTCGGCGTGCGGCGTGCGTTCGCCCGACAGATACGGCAGAAAGAAGAGCCCAGCACTGACGGCCGGCGCCGCTTCGGCCTCGCGGGTGAGCACGGGATAGGGGTCTTGCCCGGCCTTGCGCGCGGCGGCCGCCTCGATCTGGCAAAGCTGGTTGCGAAACCATTGCAACGAACCACCAGCCGATAGCGTGACCCCCATCATGTGCCACTTGCCGCGCACGGCGTGACAGAACGTGTGAATGCGGCCCTCGGGATCGATCTTCACTTCGTCGCTATGCACGAACATCACGCCCGATGTGCCGATCGACGTGCTCAGCACGCCCTGGCTGACGATGCCGTTGCCGACCGCCCCGGCCGCGCAGTCGCCGGCCCCGCCCACGACGCGGCACTCGGCCGAGAGTCCCAGTTCACGGGCGGCCTGCCGCGTGAGCGTGCCGGTGACTTCTTCCGACTCGTGGCAGCGAGCGAGTAGATCGGCGTCGAGTTCGAGCTTTTCCAACAGCGGCTTCGACCACGTGCGTTTAGCCACGTCGAGCAACAGCATGCCGCTGGCGTCGCTGACTTCGGTGGCGTATTCGCCCGTCAAGCGGCGGCGGATTTCATCCTTCGGCAAGAGCACCTTGCGCAGGGCATCGAAGTTCCGCGGCTCATGGTTGCGCAGCCAAAGGATTTTGGGCGCGGTGAAGCCGGTCAGGGCGGGGTTGGCCACCAGCTTGATAAGCTTGCGTCGGCCGCCGGCGCGGCGCTCGATCTCTGCGCACTCGGCCGTGGTGCGCTGATCGTTCCACAACAGCGCGCGGCGAATGACGCGGTCGTTCTTGTCGAGAAAGACTGATCCGTGCATCTGTCCCGACAGACCAATCGCTTTGACGTCGGCGGCTTTCAAGCGAGCCTGTTTGAGCACTGCCCGAACTGTAGTCACGGTGGCCCGCCACCAGTCGTCGGGGTCTTGCTCGCTCCACAAGGGCTTCGGATGGTAGCACGGGTAGGTTTCCGTGGCGTCGGCCAGTATCTTGCCATGTTCGTCGATGGCCAGAGTCTTGGTGCCTGAAGTGCCGATGTCGATGCCGAGAAAGACGGACATGAGGAGGGGCTGGGGACTGGGGGCTAGAGGCTGGGGTACCGTACTCACTGACCGGTGGCTGGGGCAGAGCCTCGGCGATGCCCCGGTTTCTTCGATGGTTGGCGATTGTAATCGGCTGAAGCGAACCATCGCAACCGGCGGGGCGTATTTGACGTTGAACGCGCGAGCCGTATACGATGCGCTGTCTCCGTTCGGCACCCAGCTTGATCATTCCATGCGGCCCCTTACGACCAGCCGCGTTTACCGTTTGGCGCTTACAGCGGTGCTCGCCTTCGTGGTTGGCGGTTGCTCGGCCGACAAACAGCCCGACAGCGCCGATGCGGTAACGGCGCTGCCCTTCGAGGGCGTCGAACTGAAGCTGGTGGTTGCCGACGATGCCGAGCTGGCCGAGGCCATCGGGCGGCTGCGAGGTGAGTGGCGCGGCTCGACCGGCAGCGAGCTTGACGTAAGCCAGATCGCGGAAAATGAGCTTCTCGACGCCGATTCGCTCGATGCGGACGCGGTCATTTACCCGGCGTATGATTTGGGCCTGTTGGTCGAACGCGACTGGCTCGCGCCGCTGCCTAAGAGTGTCTCGACCAGCGGCGATTTGGCGAGCGGCGACGTCTTCGAGGCCGACAAGGCCCATGACGCCTCGTGGGGATCGACTGCTTACGGCGTCAGCTTCGGCTCGCCGGTGCTGGTATGCATGTACCGAGCCGACCTGCTCAGGCAACTCGATCGCCAGCCGCCCCGCACCTGGCAGGAGTATCAAGATCTGGCGGCCTTGCTTGCCGACGGCGAGAAGCTGGGCGTGAGCGGCGAAGCGGTGCAGACCTGGTCTGGCGCCATCGAGCCGCTCGCCTCCGACTGGGCCGGGCTGACGCTGTTGGCCCGCGCCGCCGCCTATGCCAAGCACCGCAACCATTATTCGGCGCTGTTCGACATCGAAACCATGTCTCCGCTGATTGCCGGTCCGCCGTTCGTCCGGGCGCTGGACGAGCTGGGTGCCGCCAGCCGGTTGTCGGCCGACTCGTTGCGGGCCGATCCCGCCGGTGTCTGCGAGGCGTTTTTCGAGGGCCGTTGTGGTCTGGCGCTGACCTGGCCGGCGGCCCGCTCGGCCCAGGAGCGCGCAGGCGAGCGCGACGGAAACGCCCAGCCGGGACAATGGGAGGTTGGTTTTATTGAATTGCCCGGCTCGAGCGACGTCTACAATCCCAAAATACGGGCGTGGGAAATGCGCCGCGCCGACGAGCCGCAGCACGTGCCGCTGTTGGGCATTTCAGGGCGCATCGGTTCGGTCTCGAAATCTTCGGAGCACGACGACGCGACCTGGCGGCTGCTGGCCTGGCTCTCGGGGCCCAAGTGGGGCGACCGGGTTGCGACGGCCAGCCGGGCTACGACTGTCTATCGACGTTCACAGATCGACGCCGGTCCGCAATGGGGCGATGCCCGGCTCGGCGACGCGGCGGCGACTGAATACGTTGAAGTCGTCGAGCGGTCGCTCAGCGCGGTCGAGGTGTTGGGCGCGCCGCGCCTGCGCGGCCGCCGGCAATATCTCAAAGCCTTGGACGAAGCGGTCGAGCGCACGCTGCGCGGCGAAGCTAGCAGCCAAGAGGCGCTCCAGTCCGCCGCTGCGGCCTGGACGCAAATCACCGACGAGCTTGGTCGGGAGCAGCAACGGGCCGCCTATCGCCGCAGCCTGGGATTGCCATAACGAACGTCCGGCTTTGACAACCGGCCCCGGCAATCCTAGAATTGACGGCGATCTTGGGGGCGGTAGCTCAGTTGGGAGAGCGTCGCGTTCGCAATGCGAAGGTCGAGGGTTCGACTCCCTTCCGCTCCACTGCCAGACGCCCGTTGACCTGCGTTGTCAGCGGGCGTTTTTCTTGAACGGCGCAATCGTTTGCCGGCGGGCTCATCGCTCTCGTTTGTCATTCGTTGTCCGTCCTGGTAGACTTGGGTATATGAACGCCGAAGCCATTCAAGCCATGTTGCGGATAAAGCCGTTCGTCCCATTCGAGGTTCATTTGTCGAGCGGTGAAGTCCATCAAGTCCGCCACCCAGAAAACGCGGTGGTACTCAAGAGCAATCTGTTCATCGGCTTTCCCGAAAACGACACCTTCGCGTTGTGCGCGCTGGCACACGTCACCGAAGTCCAACCACTTCAGCGGGCGTAGTTTCGTCTTCCCTGCGCTGATATGAACGCCGAGACGATTCAGGAATGGTTGCACCGAGCCCCCTTTGAGCCGTTCGAGGTTCGCTTGTCGAACGGCGAAAAACACCAGGTGCGCCATCAAGAGAACGTCATGATTCTTAGGACTCGCATCATCATCGGTTACCCGGAGACCGACCGAGCGGTGCATTGCTCGTTGATTCACATCAACAGCATCGAGGCCTTGCAGCGCGCCCAACCAGGCCCAAATTAGTCCGTCACGCCAAGCACTTGCGCGCGGCATGATCCCAGTTGATCGCCAACTTCGATATCTTTCCTCGCACCGGCAAACGCGCGGCTTGGTTCCCGGCGTCGCGTCGCTACGCCGAAGGCTGGGCCTGCGGCATGGGGTCGGAAGGCGGCGGAGAAGCCTTGCGTTGGAACTGCTGCCTGCTAGCCTAGCGGCGGGCAGACCAAAATGCAACTTTTTCGCGGCGTCGCCGAGATGCCCAGTGACGGCAGTATTACTCAGCCAGCGTATCTTCTTGATAGCTCCTGCCGGCGCGGTAGAGGTCGAGGCGCGATTCCATCAACGTGCGCTCGGCAGGGTTGGTATCGGCGATCAGCGCGAGGGCTTTGGTCTGCCAGCGGACGGCCGCGCCAAAATCGTCCGACTCGGCGCAGGCCGCGGCCAAGGTGTCGAGATACAGCCGGATGGCCTCGGTGTAATCGGCGATGGCGCGGTCGTGATCGCCGGAGGCAAACCACGTGGCGGCGCGGCCGCGATAGGCCGCGGCGTCGCGCGGATTCAAGCGAATCGCATCGTCCAGGTCGACCTTGGCCCGTGCGAATTCGCGCAGGCCCACCCAGCGATCGAGGCCGAGCGGCCTGCCATCAGATTAAAGGAGCTTGGGCGGAAATGCAAGAAACGGCTAGGGGCCCCGGCCGTATGCCCACCGCTTGTGTACCGGCAGCCGGAACCGGGCGTGAACCTGGTTGCCCGTGTCGACGTAATTTCGCATCGTATAGGTGCCGCTGCTCGAAACCCGCAGGTTAGCTCCGGGCCGCACCGACATTTCTTTGCGAATCAGGTCTTCGACCTCGTCGGCTCCCGAGGTGTCTTCGTCATCGGCGGCCACCGAGCCGTTCAGATCGCGTCCGCGCCAGCGCCGCGGGTTCACATTGCGCTGCAAGGGGTAGACGTCGTTCGTGCGGACTCCACGGCCATACATGTCGCGGTATTGCTCGACGCCGCGCTGTGAATATCCATTGGCCAGCGAGGCGGCCCGGCCGGCGTCGTCCAAATAGCCCGGCGAGTCATAGCGGTCGTAGCCGCCATAATAGTGCCGGCGGACCGGCGCGCCCGCGTAAGCGTTGCGTTCGACGTAGTCGCTGGAATACCGGCGATAGCGGCTCGCCGGACGCGACGGCGTGCGCGCCCGCCGACCGTAATTGTCTTCGTCGGCCTCAAGCTGGGCGCGGCTGCGCGACGTTGCCTGCGCGCGGCTCCGCGACGGTGGCTGCGCGCGGCTGCGCGCGGGCGGCAAATTCGGATACGATTCGCTGAAGCTCTCGTCGTTGCTGTCGTACCGGCGCGAGCGGCGGTATGCGTCTTCGTCATCGCGATCGGCATACGAATCTTCGTAGACGCGGCCGTCAAAAACCTGGTCGCGAGCGTCGCTTCGATCGTAGTCGCCTGGGCTGTAATCGCCTCGATCGAAATAATCGCGCGGCCCGCGCGGCGGCTGGGCTTGGGCCGAACTCGGCGGAAGCGCGATGGCGACCGCTCCCCAAACCGCCAGGCCGAAGCATATCTGCAAAGGGAAACGTAACATCTTGTCGCTCCTATCTGTTAGAAGCATGAAAGTCTGAAGCCTGAAGGGTTGCAAATCTTGGACCAGCGACCGTACAAAACAATTGTTGATTCCTCGTCGGCCATGTTTCGCCCGCCCGCTTTGATCGCTGCGTAGGTGACCTCCATGTCTAGTCGTCGACCGGTCTTGCGCCGCATGTTGCAGTTTTCGCTGCGGACATTTCTGGTGTTGCTCACGGCGGGCTGCATCTGGCTGGGGCTGAAAACCGAAAAGGTGCGACGGCAGCGATACCTGGTTCGGATGGTGAACAACTTGGGCGGAGAACTGGCCTACGACTATCAATATCAGTGGGGCCCTGTCCAATTGGGCACACCACCCACTCCGCCCGGACCAAAGCTGCTGCGGAGCGTGCTCGGAGACGATTACTTCGCCGACCTGGTGTCTGTCCAGGTCAAGAATGTGGCCGAGCAAGACATCGCCCGCATCGCCAAGCAAAAGTCTTTGCGTCATCTCTCGGTGTCATCCGGCGTCGGCGACGAGTCGCTGGAGTCGATCAGCCGGCTCCGCCACCTGGAGCGGCTGGAGCTTTACGGCGGCCGGTTTACGGGCGCCGGATTCGACCGACTTTCTGCCCTGCCCAAACTGCGGGCGCTGGTGATCGGCAACATGGGCTTGTCGGAAGAATCCGCCCGCAGCATCGGGCGGCTGGTACACCTTGAACAGCTTTCACTGGAACACACGCGCCTTGCTTCCAAGCATCTAAAGTGTCTCACGGGCCTGCGCAACCTGACTTCGCTCGATTTGAGTGGAACTCTGGTGGGAGACGAAGGACTGACGGCGCTCTATGAGTTAAAACAACTAAAAACCGTGCGACTCGACGGCACGATGGTCACGGCGCGAGGCATCAAAAAACTCCAAGCCGCGCTGCCCGATGCGGAAGTCAGTTCGGTGGTCGTGGGGCACGGCATTTTTTAGTCCGGGCCGGCACGGCGGCTCATTTGAGCGGCTCGTTGAGGCGGCCGGGAATTAGGCCACGGTCGCGCAGGGCCGCCGAAGCCAAAGTGCGGCTTGGCGCGCCGGCCCCTTGCCCCAACGTGGCGGCCATTTGCAGAAACTGCACCGCGTCTTGCGACTGCCGCGTCAGCAACATGGCATAGCCGACCAGATAGTTCATCGCCGGTCGATCGTTGCGTGGCGCTTCGGCGACAAACTGCCCAGCGGCGTCGACGTCGAGCTTTTGGGCAGCGAACCCTTCGCTCAGCCAGTCGCTCAGTTTTTGAAAATGCTGCGATTCCGGCCTGCGCATGGCCGTGGCTTGCGCCAGCGCCTCGTCGCGCGACGCCCGATCGCCCTTTTCCTCGCTGATCAACGCGATACACAGATGGCAAAAAGCCGGGTTGCCTTGCTCGGGGGCCATGCTCGCCGCCAATTCGTAACAGCGAATTGCTTCGTCGGGCCGATGCGCCAACCAATAGAATGCGGCAAACCGCATTTGTTCAGCGGGCGCGGCGAACAACTGGCCGGGACCGATGCGAGTCAATGCCCGGTCCGCCAACGCCCGAGCGTCGCCAAGGCCGGTGCGCCGCGACCATAAGTAATGGTCGCGGGCAGTCGCCGCCGACGGAAAACGATCGGTGATGCGCTCGTGCCAGGCGCCTTCTTGTTCGTCATCGCCGAGGCCTTGATAGCAGCGGATGAGGCAAATCATGCCCGCCTCACTATTCGTGGCCGCGGAAGCTTCGGCGTAGGGCAATGCCTTCTCCCACTCCCCGCGGGCAAGAAAGGTGTTTGCAATTTCAAGGCGCAGACTGGATGCCTGCGCGCCGTCCGCACTGTGCGCCAAGTACTCGTCGAGCAGGGCTTGCCAGGAATCGAGCTTGCCATCGGCGAAATACGAGCGGGCGAGCGCCAGATAGGCCCAGGCGTCGGGCGAGAGCTTGATGTACGCGCGTAGCACTTGCTGGTCGCGCGCCTCTTGCGAAGGAACGATCTCGGCTTGCGGCCGGGCTTCGACGACCATTGGCTGCCAACGTTGGCCGTGGGCCGCCGGTGCTACCAGCGCCCGCAAAACCTGTGGGCTATCGCGATAGCGATCTAACAAGGAGCCGAGCAGCTTGCTGGCAAGCGTCATATTCGATCGCACCGCGGCCGCCAGCGCGTCGGGACTGCCGGGGCTAATTGTCTGAAGCCGCTGCGCCGTCTCATGCAGGGCCTCGCCGGAGCCGTTGATGTTTGCGACCCGATCGAGCCCGCCAAACGTCAGCGGCAGCAGCCGCGCTCGCTTTTCGTCGTCAAGTTGGTCCAACAAATCGCCGACCACATCGTCTCGATGCCGCGCGGGTCGCGCGACGGCCGCCACATATTGCTCGGGCCTCCGCACCTGCCAAGCGCGCCCGAAGAAGTGGTCGTAAATCCGTTGTTGCGCCTCGTTCACCGACGCCAGATCGAGCCGTTCAATCAGCTCAGCCGCGGCCGATTGTTGTCGTTCGTCGAGCTTTTCTGGCGGCCCTGATTGCTCGGCGTCGGCATAGAAGTCGAACAGCCGCCGATAAGGATGATGAGCCACCAACGAGGCGGACGAAGCCAGGAATTCATCGGCCGGCTCGGCAACCTGGAAGTGCAAGAAATGTGCTCTTCGCCAGCATTGGATGAACAGCGTTTCTCGGGCCAGCGCCCCGAGCGCCTGCCACGACAGCCCGCAGGGGTCGCTGAGAGGCGCTTCGCGCAACGCCGTGGCCAACCGCTCAGCCAAATCGCCCTTGTCAGACGCCGAATCGATTTGCTCGGAAACCGAAGCCGGCAATTCCGGCAGCTCGCGCAGTCGCTCCGGAAAACGCTGCTGAAACACCGTTAACGCGGTCGCGGTGCTGGGACGTACCTCCTCGAACAAGCAACAATCGCACATGACGTCATACGCACGGAAACATTCGGGCTGGCGCTCTAGGAGGTTCGTGGCCGCCTGCGTGGCGAGTACCGACGACTGCAACCGGCTCAGGTGCAAAAGACGGAGCAGCCCAGCCAACTGCGCCACTTGGTCGTTTTGGTTGTACGCCGCCAAAGCGTTGTCATCGCAGCGGCAGGCTGCGGCGATCACGTCGACCCACACGGGGCGGAGGTGACCGTCGGCGGCGGGGTCGCCGCTGGCCAATTGATCCGCCTTGGCAATGTCTTCCAGAGCATCGCGCGGCAGTCCAGCCAGCGCCGCGGCGTACGCGCGATGCCAGAGGGCCGAAGGCGACGCCGGCTTGCCCACCACCCAGCGTTGCGCATACAGGAGCGCCCGCGCTTGGAACACCTTGTGCGCCATCGCCCAATGGTGCGCGGTGAGCACGCCGAGGTTGGCATAACCGCGCACAAGCCCGCCCAAGCGATCGTCTGGCTCATCACCGGCTGCGCAAGCGCATGCGCGGACGGCTACGAACTGCGGCAAGAACGACATTTGATTCAAATCTCGCTCGATGGCGGCGCTGGTGACCTCCCGCGGGACAACGTCGTTCGCCGCCTGCCCGATATCGGGCAACGACTCCCGTAGCAGGCGAGGAAACTCTTCTCGCGACCATCGTTCGGCGGTCTCTGCGAGCAGGCGATAATCGAACGTTCCGCCGGGGTTTCGTAGTTTGAGGGGCTGCTGCCAGAGCGAAACGGTCTCGTCGGTATCATCTTCTACGGTTTGCAGTGAAACCTCGGCGGTGCCATCGTCGCGGAACCACGTCGAAAGTTGAAACTCAGCGCCGGCGGTCCACTCGCCGCGCGGCGACTCGCCAATGGTTTCGTCGGCTGGCACGCAACCCAGCTCCGAACTGGCCGCCAACAGCAGCGATTGCCTGACCAACTCCCGCGCTAAGACGGGCAACCGGTCGCGCCGATGGATCCGATCGGGTTCGACCGCGCCCGCGAGCATCGCCAATGGCCGCGTACTAGTCACCGGATCGCCGCCTTGCCTTACAAGCGTGAGCCGGCTGGAAGTCGCTGCCCGTTGCGTCGGACCGGCAGCAGGTTGCGCCGGCGTGCGGCTGTCGGTCGCCGCGCCGTCGATCGTGACCTGATATAGTTCGCTCCAATCACGCGAGGCCGGCGAAACTTCTAACAGCAAGCCGTAGTTGCTGCTGGAATAGAGGCTGGTCGGATGGATCAATCGCCGGCCAGCGGCGGTACGGCTTCCGGGCGGCGTTTCAAACAACTCGTCGAGGTTTGGCGCCGGTTCCTGCGTTTCTTGCTTGACGACTAGCGGCCGTTGCGGCGGCCCTTCGGGCGCGGCCCCGGGCGACGCTGTAGGCGGTGGCACAAGCCGGTCTGAAAACGTCCAAAAACAATCGGCGTTCAGTCGTTCCAGTACTAGCGACTTGTCGTTCAAGAGCCAACAGTCTTCTCCGACCAATACCAGACCGCGCTCATGCGACGCCAACAGTGCGGGCGGAACATTGGAAAGAACGACTTGCTGTTTCAGATCGGGGAGCGTCGCTCGTAATAGCAACGTGTGGCGGTCGCCGTCGGCAAGCTTCTGTTGCCACCAGACGGCGCCGTCGTGAAGGCACCAATGCGCGGTGCGAAAGCCGACGAGAGAGGTGTTGGCAGGCGCCGCCGAGATCTGCCGGGACTGCGGATCGAGCACAAGGGGCGCGATAAATTCGCGGCCCACGATGATTCGTCGCAGGGGTTGTCCCGAGACCGTCGTTTCGAGCGAGAACATTTGCTCCCGGTGCTTGTCGAGGGTCATGGGGCGTGGTACGTCGACGGTCTCAACTTCACGCCGGCCGTCGGGACTGAAATGTAGCAGCGCCAGCCAGGCATCACGCCCGACGAAAAATGCGCAAACCACTCCCGGCCCGATGGGCGCCAGACTGACCCCGGTGGGTTCCGAACTTGGAAACCAACCAGGCGCCGCCCCCGAGGTCTGAACCGCATTGCGACCACCGCCCGCCGAGAAAAGTCCCGTAGCGCTACTGCCGAATTCCCATGCCTGGCGCTCGCGCGGGTCGATGACCATCAATCGCTGAAACGGATCTCGGCCCGATTCGAGCCAGATATAACGGCCGTCATAACAAAGCCTGCGGCCGGGCGTCATAAACGCGATGTTTTCGAGGGGCAAGCCACTTCCGGGCGGGTCGGACCAGAGATGCTCGAGCCGTCCCGGCTCGTTCATCAAAAAAACGTCGTTGCCGCACCAGATCAGATCAGTGTCGTCCGCCACGCGCAGACAGCCGTCGACGTCGTCCAGAAGTTTGCCTTCCCAGTCGGAATCCTTCCACAGCAGATGGACCGGTTCAATGAGCGCGTTCGAACCGGGCACGATTTTGGCCGCAGGCGCGGCAGCCGCCTGCTGTCTTATATCCGGACCGTTGGCATCGGCCGTTGATTGATTGAATTTCTGATATTCGCGCACACGCGCGTCCATGGCCTCCCAGTGGGCCGCTCGTTTGCGCGTTTGCCGCTTGGCGAAAGAGAAATAACCGACGGCGACGGAAGCCAAAACCAGGAAAACAACCAGCAAGACCTTTTGACGGCGCGGCATGCTCATCGTGTGTTCTCCAACAGAGCGTAGTGAACACGTGGCAGAAGCGCGCGTTATACTGCGCTCGGACGGGTTCCGCAACTCCCTCCGTTCGGAGCAACGGAATGAATTCCGTTCTACGAGGCGTGTTGCCATACCAGCATGGCAAGCGGGGGCAGCGTGACCGTCAGTGAATGCGGGCGGCCGTGCACCGCGATCGGCACCGCCTCGGCGCCGCCCATGTTGCCCATGCCGCTGCCGCCGTAATACGGCGCGTCGCTGTTGACAATCTCGCGCCAGTAACCGCCGGCGGGCACGCCGAGATGATAATTATGCCGAGGCACCGGCGTGAAATTGCACACCACCACCAGTCCCAGCGGGTCGTTGCGGCCGCGCCGAATATAGTTGATCACGCTGGCTTCGGTATCGCAGCAATCAATCCACTCAAAGCCGCCCGGCTGCGTGTCGAGTTCATAGAGTGCCGGCTGCTGGTGATACAAGCGGTTCAGATCACTCACCCAGTTGAGAATGCCTTGATGCTTTTCGGCGCCCAGCAGGCCCCAATCGAGCTGCCCCTCGTGGTTCCACTCCTTGCGCTCCGCGAATTCGTCGCCCATGAAGAGCGTCTTTTTGCCGGGCAGCGTGAACATGTAGCCATACAACAGCCGCATGTTGGCAAATTTCTGCCATTCGTCGCCCGCCATTTTGTTCCAAATCGAGCCTTTGCCGTACACCACTTCGTCGTGCGAGAGGGCCAAGACAAAATTTTCGGAATAGGCATACATACCGCGGAACGTGAGCGCGTTGTGCTCGAACTTGCGGTAGACCGCGTCTTTGGCCATGTAGTGCAGCGTGTCGTGCATCCAGCCCATGTCCCACTTCATGCCAAAGCCCAGCCCGCCCACATAAGTGGGCCGCGAGACCATCGGCCAGGCGGTCGATTCCTCGGCGATGGTCTGCACGTCGGGGTACGCCTTGTAGATTTGCTGGTTCATTTGCCGCAAAAAGGCGATGGCGTTCAGGTTTTCGTTGCCGCCATGCTCGTTGGGGATCCACTCGCCCGCCTTGCGCGAGTAGTCGAGATACAGCATCGAGGCGATGGCATCCACGCGCAAGCCATCGACGTGATACTTATCGAGCCAGAATAGCGCGCTCGACATCAAAAAGCTGCGCACCTCGCTGCGACCGTAGTTGAAAATGAAGCTCTTCCAGTCGGGATGAAAGCCTTGCCGCGGATCGGCGTGTTCATACAGGTGCGTGCCGTCGAAGAACGACAGGCCGTGGCCATCGGTGGGAAAGTGCGAAGGCACCCAATCGAGAATCACGCCGATGCCGGCCTGGTGCAGTTGATCGACCAGGTACATCAAATCTTGCGGCGTGCCGTACCGGGCCGT
The DNA here is from genome assembly GCA_035252155.1 of Pirellulales bacterium. Classification (GTDB taxonomy): domain Bacteria; phylum Planctomycetota; class Planctomycetia; order Pirellulales; family JAICIG01; genus JAICLL01. Next base: position 12,365 of record DATFDL010000621.1, read on the forward strand.
GGGGGCGAAGTACGAGGTGGTTTGATATCCCCACGAGCCGTAAAATGGGTGCTCCATCAGCGGCAGGAATTCAACGTGAGTGAAGCCCGCTCGCTGCAAATGCTCGATGAGCGGCGGGGCCAGCTCGCGATAGGTCAGCCACGTGCCATCGGGCCGGCGGCGCCATGAGCCCAGGTGCATTTCGTAGATCGACATCGGCGCGTCAAGCGCATTGCGGCCGCGGCGCGACGACATCCAATCGTGGTCGCGCCATTCGTAGTCGAGCGGATGGATGATCGAGGCCGTTTTGGGCGGCGTTTCGCCGTGAAATGCGAAGGGATCGGCTTTTTCGCCCTGATGCCCGCCAACGTTCGACACGATGCGATATTTGTAGAGCGTGCCCGCGGCCAGGCCGGGCACAAAGCTCTCCCAGATGCCCGAGGTGCCGCGCGAACGCAGGGCATAGCTGCCCTGGCCATAGGCGTCAACAAATACCTGACGGGCGTTGGGCGCCCAGACGGCGAAGAACGTGCCGGCGGTTCCCTCGACTTCACCGGGATGGGCGCCCAGCTTTTCATACAGCCGAGCATGGGTGCCTTCGTTGAACCAATAGAGGTCGTCGGAGGTGAGCAAGCTGGCTTGGGCGACGTTCGAGGGGCGTTGGAGCGTGGGAGATTGTGTGGCCATGGTATTCGAGTGCGGAGTGCGGAAGGTTCTGAGTCTCGGACTGGTGGCTGGGGCAGAGCCTTAGCGATGCCCCGGCATTAAACCGACCGGGGCATCGCCAAGGCTCTGCCCCAGCCACCGGGTTTGGTCGAATGATTCCGATTTATGTATGCTGACTGGTCACCTCAGGCGGTTTCGTTTCCGGTTTGGTCGCCGCGCATTGCGTAGCGTCGAGCAGCTCGTGAATGCCCAATAGCGGCGCCTCGACCCAGTCGGGCCGGTGGTTCAATTCGTAGCTCAGTTCATACACCGATTTTTCCAAGAGCATCACGTTCAACAACACCTTCAATTCGTCGGGTGTGGGCGGCATGAAGCCGGCGCTGCCCGCCACTTCGAGATACCGCTTCAAAAACGCCACGCTGGCCCAGACGTACCAATAACGGGCGGCGGCCCGCAGCGGCTGGCGGTTTTCGGGCACTTCTTCCATGTGCCGGAAATAGGCCGAGTAGGCGGCGTAATGGAACGACCGAATCATGCCGGCCACGTCGCGAATCGGCGACCGCTTCATCCGCCGCTCGCCCAGCGAGCGGGTCGGTTCGCCCTCGAAGTCGATGATCACAAAGTCATTGCCCGTGTAGAGCACCTGGCCCAGATGATAGTCGCCGTGAATTCGCTGCCTCCGGGCATGAATGCGCCGGCTCATGATCGAGTGCAGGCAACGGTTCAGGTCGGCCTCGCGATCCAGCAGGGCCTTGGCTTCGGCCTGAACCGTCTCGCTCAGCGACGAGACGCGCCTGCGCAACGACGCCAATGTTTGGCTGGTCAGCTTACGCGTCGACTGATAGAGCGAGCGTTGATAAAGCTGCGTGAACGGCTCGGAGACAAAGTCGGGTAAGGTGGTCTTGCCCGCCAGAGCCAGGTGCAGCTCGGCGGTCCGCTGGCCCAGCAGCTCAGCCGATTGCCGATAGGCCCCGAGCCGCTCGGTGGCCGCCTGCGGCAAGTCGTGCTGGGCCAAGTCGACCAAGGTCTGCCCGATGGTCTCACCGCCCGGTTCTTCGGTCACCGGTTCGACGGTGGCGTGTTCGAAGTAACGAGCGAGAGTTTCGAGCGTATACTGCCAGGCGGTGCCTTGATTGGTCACAAACCCACTGAGTATGCCGAGAATGAGCGGCTCTTCCTGTCCGACGCGGTACTCAAGCGAGCCGGCCACCGGCGGCACATGCATAAACGATGTCTCTTGGGTAAGAAAGCGGCCAACTTCCAGGTCGGGGTTGATGCCCGCCTCCACCCGACGGAAGAGTTTGAAAATCAACTGATCGCCGTAGGCCAGCGAGCTGTTGCTCTGTTCGCCCTTGAGCACGGTGGTCGGCGGCGGCGGCGAAAGCAGGCCCGCCATTCTGCGCAAGATTTTGGTCGATCGCGCGATGAGCTCGCCCGTGCGGCCCCTGAAACGCCGCCGCCGCTGGATGGCGTCGAGCAGACTGGCGGGAAAATCGTTGTGCCAGAGTGCGTCGTAAAGCACGCCGGGCTCGGCCTGGTCGGAGAGCTGCAGCCGGCAGAGCGGTGCTTGCGGCGACTTGCTTTGCAGCTCGGCCGCGGCATCGGCGCTGACATACCCGATCGGCAAAATGTAGGTCTCTGGTTCACCGGTTGCATAGTCGACGCGCAGCACCGCCAAAATCGTCGGCTGGTGGCCCTCGGGCGGATCGATATCGATCGAATCGACGATCAGCAAGTTTTGGATCGGCCGCGACTTGCCGCCGAACCAGCGCCGCGATCGGATCGATTCGCGCAGCAGTGCTTCGAGGCGCGTCTTGGCTCGGCCGCGAAAGACGTCGGTCCACTCTCGCTCGACTCGCACCAGCGGCAGTTCGGCGGCCGGCGCAATCACGGCGCCGTCGCCCGCCGTCTGCTTTTCGATGGCAAACCAATAAAAAGCGTGCGGCGAAAGCGTCAAATAATACGGCGACTTGCTGATCGGTGCGAACGGCGTGCGGCCGAACATCTCGACCGGCAATTGCCCGTCGAACCGCGACAAGTCGATCGCCGTGCATTGGGCGAACCGCGACAGATTGGCCACGACCAGCACGTCTTCTTTGCCATCGGAACGCACGAAGGCCAGCACCTTGGCATTATCGGGAAACAGAAACTCCAGCGTGCCGCGTCCAAACACCGGGTGCCGCTGCCGCAGGGCGATCAGCCGCTTGGTCCACCACAAGAGCGACTCGGGGTTCAGCCGCTGCGTCTCGACGTTCACGCTCTGAAAGTGGTACTCGGCGTCGATGATCGGCGGCAAAAACAGCCGCTGCGAATTGGCCTTGGAAAATCCGGCGTTGCGGTCGGGACTCCACTGCATCGGCGTGCGCACGCCATTGCGGTCGCCCAGGTAAATATTGTCGCCCATGCCGATCTCGTCGCCGTAGTAGAGCACCGGCGTGCCGGGCAGCGAAAACAACAGCCCGTGCATCAGCTCGATCTTGCGGCGGTTGTTGCCCAACAGTGGGGCCAGCCGCCGGCGAATGCCCAGGTTGATGCGGGCCTGCCGGTCGTGGGCGTAGACGCGATACATGTAGTCGCGTTCCTCGTCGGTGACCATTTCGAGCGTCAATTCATCGTGGTTGCGCAGGAAAAGCGCCCACTGGCAGTTGGCCGGAATCGCCGGCGTTTGCTGCAAGATATCGACGATCGGAAAACGGTCTTCCATCTGCGTGGCCATGAACAGCCGCGGCATCAGCGGAAAATGAAACGCGGTGTGGCACTCATTCCCCTCGCCGAAATAGGCGATGGCGTCTTCCGGCCATTGGTTGGCCTCGGCCAGCAGCAGGCGGTCGGAAAACCGATCGTCGATGTGCTTGCGGAGCTCGCGCAGGAAGGCGTGCGTTTCGGGCAAGTTCTCGCAATTGGTGCCTTCGCGCTCGAACAGATACGGAATGGCATCGAGCCGAAAACCATCGACGCCCATGTCGAGCCAGCGGTCCATCACCTGAAACACCGCCCGGCGGACGCGGGGATTGTCGAAGTTCAGATCAGGCTGGTGGCTGTAAAAGCGATGCCAATAATAGGCCTGGGCCTCGCGGTCGAAGGTCCAGTTCGACGGCTCGAAATCCTTAAAGATGATTCGGGCGTCCTGGTATTTGTTGGGCGTATCAGTCCAGACATAGAAATCGCGCCACGAGCTGCCCGGCCGCGCCCGCCGCGAACGTTGAAACCAATGGTGCTGGTCCGACGTGTGGTTGATGACCAGCTCGGTGATCACCCGCAGGCCGCGCTCGTGGGCACCGCGCAAGAACGCCCGAAAATCGCGCATTGAGCCGTAGATGGGGTTGATCTCGGTGTAGTCGGCGGTGTCGTAACCATCGTCGCGCAGGGGCGACGGGTAAAACGGCAGCAGCCAGAGGGCGGTCACGCCCAGGTCTTGCAAATAATCGAGCTTTTCGGTCAGCCCCTGAAAATCGCCGATGCCATCGCCGTCGTGATCGTAGAACGCGCGCACGTGCAGCTCGTAAATGATCGCGTCTTTGTACCAGAGCGGATCACTCGGAAGCGTCACAAGTTGGCCGTTGTGGCTATGCACGGGGCGATGGTTGGTGGCTAGTAGTTGGTGGCGGGCGATCTGCCCAGCCCAGTCACCGCCTCCAATTCTCCGTCAAGGCGGCTGCCAAGTCGAGAAGGGGCCTGCAAAACATGCGCCTTGTCAATTAGCGTTCCGATCTTCCGGTCCTGATTCACGGTTCCGCGGCCGGCCGGCTCGTCGCCCCTTCGCCCCCTCGCCCCCTGTACCCTATCCCCTGTTCCCAGTACCCTAATAAAAAATCCCACACGCCCTCGGAGTCGCCTCTTATGGCTACCGCCACTTCTAAGCCCGCCTCGCAAAAAATCCGTGCCCTGACCGCCGCCGCCTTCCGCACGCCGGAAAAATTCGCCGAGTTCTGCCGCAACGGCGGCAAACCGCTGGGCGGCATCATCAATGGCGAACAAGTGCCAGGTTCGATGAACGCCACGTTCCAGACCATCGACCCTGGCTCGCAGGAAGTGCTCGCCACCGTTTGCGAAATGGGAGAAGCCGAAGTCGCGCGGGCCGTCGAGACGGCGCAACACGCTTTTGAGGGAAACGGACGCACTGCCTGGCGCAACGTCGATGTCGAAGAGCGCATCGAGCTGGTCAACCGGCTGGTTGAGCTCTGCGATCGCGATCGCGACGTGCTGCTGGCCTGCGAGATCCGCGACGGCGGCAAAGTCTCGGAACTGGCGCAAGGCGACTTCACGCAGATCCGCCAGTGTGCCGAGTATTTCGCCGGCGTGGCCCGCCGCATCCCCATGGGCGACGGCCCGGCCATGCAGGTTTCCGACGCAGTTCGCGGCTTCAGCTATCGCGAACCCTGGGGGGTCGTGGCCGGCATCATCCCCTGGAATTATCCGCTCGTGCTGACCTCGTGGTTCATGTTTCCGGCTTTGCTTTCGGGCAACACGGTGCTCATCAAGCCGGCCGAAGACACGCCGCTGTCGGCCTTGTACATCGGCAAGCTGGCCGAAGAGGCCGGCTTTCAGCCGGGCGACGTCAACGTGCTGCCCGGCCGCGGCGAGATCACCGGCCACGCCATCGCCGAGCATCCCGGCGTGCGGTTCATCTCGTTCACCGGCTCGCCCGGCGTCGGGCAAGCGATCCTGCGCACCTGCGACCGGCACGGCACGCGGATGAAACGCGAAATGGGCGGCAATGGCGCGGCCATCGTGCTCGCCGACGCCGATCCCGAGGTCGTGGCCCGCATGATCGGCCGCTACACAAACCAGCATTATGGGCAGACCTGCTGCACCATTCACCGGGTGTTTGTCGACCGCCAGATCGCCGACGATTTCATCGACGCCCAATGTGCCTTCATGAAAGACCTCAAGATCGGTTATCAGGCCGACGAGGGCACGCAGCTCGGCGCGGTGATCAACCCCACGCAGCGGCGGCGCATCTTGCAGGCCCAGCGCGAAACGGTGGCCCGCGGCGGCACGGCGCTCTTGACCGGCGGCGACGCGGTGGTGCCCGGCAAGAAAGGTTTTTATCTGAAACCGGCCCTCTATCGCACCGAGCCGGGGCTGAACGTGAACCCCGTCGAGGTGTTTCACACCTACGCCACGATCTGCCCGGTCTCGTCGGCCGACGAGGCGCTGGAGCTAGCCAACAGTTCGCCTTACGGGCTAGGAGCGAGCGTTTGGACCCGGGACATCGAGCGTGGGATCGCGCTAGCCAAGCGGTTCCGCGACGGCACCTGCCAGGTGAACTGCCACAACTCGATCGCCTACGGTCTGCCCTACGGCGGCCAGGGCATTTCCGGTGGCCCCGGCGGCGGCGTGAATTGCGAAGAGACGTTTTTGGATTACACACAAGTCAAAGCCGTCTACGTCGCCGATTACCCGGGGTAGTGCTACGAGCAATTAGGAGCGGCTGAACAATGCCAGCCCTGGCCTGAATCCCAGCCTGAGTCCCGCGGCCTGTGACCCATGTGTCACGGCAGGACGCGGCGGCCGACGGTGGTGTTGAGTTGCAACATACCGCGACGATGACGTATCAGCGCGTCGCGATATTGCCGCACTACCTCGTTGCGATCGCGCAGGGCAAACAGATACTCGGTGGTACTCGCCTGCCCGGCTTGGTGCTTTTGGTGGGCGAGCAGCTTAGCCCGCTCCGACGCAGGCAGAATGGTCTGCTCGATGCGCTCGACGGCTTGGCGGCTGTCGTGATACTCGACCAGCGCGGTTTCGACTTCGGCGGCCACCTCGCCCTCGATGGCCGCCGTCGCCGCCCGCGATTGGGCCACGTTGGTGTCGGCCCGCAGAATCTCGCCCTGGTTGCGGTCGAAGATCGGAATCGAACCCATCAGCCCCAACGAAAAGCTCGTTACGTCCTGCTTGCCAATCGGCACGTTGTATTGAAATTGAAACGGCGAATAGACCACAAATACGTCGTCGAAGCGTTCTTTGCGCGCCACGTGCGCGTCGGCCTGAGCGCGGCCCACCCCCAAACGATAGGCCCGCACGTCGGGCCGAGTGGCCAGCGCCATTGCCACCAGCTCTTCGCGTCCGGGCAAGGGTGGCTCCGGTGGACGCAGACGGCCACGGATCTTCAGCCGCGCCGCCGCGGGGCGAGGCATCGCCAGCAACGTGCCCAGGCGGTGCTTGGCGCGGAGCAGCTCGCTGCGTGCCCGGTCGACGTCGAGCCGGGCGGTTTCGTATTGAATGGTCAGGTGCAGGTGGTCCGATTCGCTGACGGCCTGGTCGCGGGCCGGTCCGCGCGAGGCCTCATACAAGGCTTTGGCGCCGGCCAGGCTGATCTCGGCGTAGCGGTGCGTCTCCCGAGCGACAATCACGTCGGTGTAAGCCAGGTAAAGTTCGTGGACGGCCAACCGCTCGGCGTTTTGATATTGCGCCTCGAGCACCCGCACAGCCTGCGAGGCCGCTTTGGTGCGGGCGCCGCGCTTGTCGCCCACATCGAACGGCTGCACGAAACTGGGCGAGTACTGCATCGCGCCCCATCGCCCCGTCGAATAGGGCTGGTAGGGCACGTTGTTGGCCGACAAGAAGTAAAGTGGGTTGGGCCGCTGGCTGGCCGTCAGCACGTCGGCGCGGGCCTGCGGCAGCTCGAAGCGTTTCGAACGCAGATCGGGATTTGCCCTGAGGAGCCGCTCGATGGCTTGATCGAGTGTCAGGCCGTTGGGTGGGCCCTCGAATTCGCCCGCGGGAAGCTCGAGCAGGCCATACAATGGCGGGGCCACGTGTGGCGTGGCCGACGGGGGACGCAGGGCGCGGCGCTGGGGATGGGGCGCGGCGCGCGATCGCAATGCCGCGCCAT
>DATFDL010000622.1:0-25362 GCA_035252155.1 Pirellulales bacterium
CGGCTCAAGATAATAGTTGAGGTCGGAGCCTCGCTTGCACACCAACACTGTCGAAATCGCCAGGCTCACGACAAAGCCCAGGCTAAAAAGCGACCGCCGAAATTTTTCGCGCGACGCGATCCACAGATTTACGGCTGTAAGGCAAGCGCCCACGCCCAGCGGACTGGCGAGAAATTCATAGCCAAACCGGTAGCCGCGCCACAGCGACAGGGGGTTGCGATTGCCCGAGAGCACGGCCGACAAGAAATACCCATGGCTGGCCCGCTGGGCCAGCGCCCAGGCCATGCCGCCGAGCACGGTCGTCAGCGATGCGAAGCCGATTGCCGTGCGATACCGGCGACAAGCCAGCAGGTGCAGCGAGATGGGTACGGCCGCCAATGCGACGGTGGGCTTGGCCAACGAGCCGGCCGCCACTGCCAGGGCCGACAGCCAAGCGCCGCGGCGGTTGTCGATGGTCAAATAGGCAACCGCCGCCCCCGCTAGCGCCAGCATATCGACGCGCGCAAATGGCAGCCACTCGACGACCGGCGTGGATACCAAAAACATCAAAGCCGCCAGCCCGCCGAGCTCGGCGTTTTTGGTGCGGCTGCCGGCGGCGATCGCCAGCAGCAGCGCCACGAAGAGCGCCGCGCCCAGGCTGACGAGCCGGCCGGGAATGATGCTATGCCGCCATCCGCCCAGCCGCGCTACGCCGCCGCTGGCCCAATAGTAGGCCGGCCCATAGCAACTCAGCGTGTAAGGAGGGTCCGTCCGCCAACGGGCCGATATCGGCCCCGATTCTAGCCGCTCGGTAAGCGCCAAGATCGGCCCCTCGCCGTAGCTGCGATGCCCCAGATCGAAGACACGGCAAAAATGATAGGCGGCAACGATCGCCAGACAGCCGGCGAGTAACAATTTAGCCGGCAGCGCCACTTTATCACGGCGTGGGATGAGCGATTGGTCCACGATTTCAAATAGTAAACATCTGAACGGTTTTGATCTTTAAAATCGGCAATTGGGGGAACCGCGATGTGGCACAGCCGCCCTCGGCTGTGTCGCCGACGCCGCCTGTTCTTACCACGATCCGGCAGACGCCGGGTAGACCAGTTGTCACACCCCCCCATGCTGTTCATGGCCGCAACGGGCGACTAGAATCGTCGGCGACGCCTTGTCCTACCACGCTTGACGACTTTTGGAGAAGAACGATGACTCAACTCACGATGCGGCGACGACGGTTTTCTTTCGCCGCCCTCGCTTTTGCATTCCTTGGTCTGGCTTGGCTAATCTCGCCGGCGCCGGCTCGGGCCGCGCAGCAGGCCAAGCACTTCGAAAAGGAAATCACCGTGAAGGTCAAGCTCGATTACCTGTTGTTCTTGCCCGAGGGCTACGGCGAAGGCGACAAGAAGTGGCCGCTGATTCTCTTTTTGCACGGAGCCGGCGAGTCGGGCGACAACCTGGAAAAGGTCAAAATTCACGGGCCGCCCAAGATCGTGGAAACGAAGCACGATTTTCCATTCATCCTGGTCTCGCCGCAAAGCCCCGGTCGTGGCTGGAACGTCGAGGCCCTGAAGGGATTGCTCGACCAGGTGATCGCGGATTACCGCGTTGATCGCAACCGCGTTTATCTGACGGGCCTGAGCATGGGAGGTTTTGGCACCTGGTCGTTGGCGGCGGCGTATCCCGAAATGTTCGCGGCCATCGCGCCAATCTGCGGCGGCGGCAATCCCGCCGAAGCTAGGAAGTTGAAAGACCTGCCCATTTGGGTTTTCCATGGCGCCAAGGACCCAGCCGTGCCGCTGCAACGTTCGCAAGACATGGTCGACGCACTCAAGGCAGCCGGCGCCGGCGAAAAGACCTTGAAGTTCACCGTCTACCCCGACGCCGGCCACGACTCGTGGACCGAAACGTACAACAATCCGGCGCTGTACGAGTGGTTCCTGAGCCACAAACGCGGCGGCTAGTTTTTTTGTCAATGACTCATTCGCAGGCAAGGCCATGCCACCATCTCGCCAGCGCAGGCTCCGTTTAAAGGCGTTCTTTGCAGTCATCGGTCGCCGCCAAATCGCAGCTCCGACGCGGCTCTCGTTCGTGGCGGTGCTGGTGGCGCTTTCAGACCCATTGGCGCCAGCCGGAACAACTAACGCCTCTCGTGATGATTTTCCGCCGCGAACCAGCGATTAAAACGGGAGTTTCCGTCGCCGTCGTGCTGCCGGACGGGCGCAGACTATGGAGTGGCTCCTGGGGGCCTTTTCTGCCGAAGCTGAAGTAAGATCCGAAAATCAATGAGAAGCTGCGGCCTTAGCCGGTCTCGGTCACGAAGCGATGCCGAGCGCGCCGCAACTTTCTTCGTAGCTTTTTTCCAGATCGAGCGGGATGGCGAGGTCGTCGGCCAACCATAAGGGCATCGTGGGAAGCCGTTCTCGCAAAGACAGCGTTTGAGCCCAAGACTCGAGCTGCCATTCGTCGCCTCGCTTCGTCATGCGGCAGGCAGCGCAGTAGAGCGGCTCCGAGCCCACACGTGGATCGGACCGGCCCAAGAAATCCAGTAACTCCGCATAGAGATTCGTCGTGCGAGTGGCGACGACATCGACGATCATGACGGACACTCGCTCACGTAACAATCCCGCGCATTTGGCGACGAATGCCCGACGGCTCTCCGGGCGATCCTGGTTCGATGGGCTCACAATCTCGATGGCCGCGACCAAACGGGCGCGCCGTCGCCGATCGTAAATTTGTACTTCGTAGACTTCCTCGCCGGGTAGATCGCTGGCCACCACCAACGTTGGCTGCGGCGGCGCCCAGACGGCGGTCGCCGCGCCTCAGCCCGGCGACGATCATGACCGGCCACGTCGCGTGCATAGCCTCCCAATGATATTCATCGTCCAGCGGGGAGCGGAAATGGTCAAGTAACGGCATCGGATGCTCCTGAAACTCGCACGGCCCGGCAGAATTAGTGCAGCGCCCCGAACTTGGTGATGCTGAACGACGTGACCGTGTTGAAGGGCACGATGCCGTACAGGCCGTGGGTGAACAATAGGTCGATCACGTTGTTCGCCACCAAGATGCCGGTCTTGGGCACTACGACAATGTCGGAGTCGTTCAGCCAAATTTCGTCGGCCGGGCAGGGCCGCTTACCATAGAGCGGACCGCGCAAGTCCAGCCGCGTGGCCAATAGCCGCCAATCGTCGCCGCGGCGGAAGACGACCACGTTCCAGAGATTGCCGCCGTAGTTCCAGCCGCCCGCCAGGCTAATGGACTGCATGGCGGTCGTCGGCCCGGTCAGCTCATAGCGGCCGGGCGTTTTGACTTCGCCCACCACATACACGTAGCGCGCAGCCCGCTGAGTCAGCACCGGCGTGATCTCCATGCCATCCACAAACCGGGCGTAGCGTTCGTCGAGCTCGCGTTTCAGCTCGTCGAGTGTCAAGCCCTGGGCAGGCACAGAGCCGACGGCGGGAAGCTGAATCGTTCCCTCGGGCGTCACGCGGGCCAGCCGCGACTGCCCGCCGAAACCAAAGCGGCTATCAACCGTAGCCCGCAAATCTTCCAGCCGCGTGTTCACCCGCAGCGGCGTGATCGTGATGGCCGGCGTCTTGTAGTATTCTTCGTAGAGGTGCTCGACTTCTTCGCGCAACTGAGCCACCGTCCGGCGAGTGGCCCGCACCTGGCCCAGCAGCCGCAGAGTAATCGAGCCGTCCGGCTGAATCACCAAGTCGCGATTGAGCAGCGGGTCGGTGACCGATTCCACTCGGACTTCGTCGCCCACGTTGAGCTGATAGGGCGTGGCGGTTTCTTCGCGGGTCAAGCGATAGACAAAGGCCAGATCGTCGTCGACGCGGAGCCGATAGTGGGCGACGTGCGCCAGACGTTCATGCCCGACGTATTCGCCTTGAGCGTACCGCTGCCAGTTAATCGGTCGGGCGGCGTTCCACCCCAATTCGCCGCAGCGTCCGGTGGCGCAGTCGAGTCCCTTGATCGGATACGGCGCCGCTGGACCGAGCGCCTGGCAAAGTTCGACATGTCGTTTCGCCCTCGATGTGACGGGCTGGCGGGACACCCCTTTCCGATCGTTCGATCGCTTCGTAGGGCGGGCACTGCCCACCACTCCCACGCTCCCAAGCCAGGTAAGCGCAGCCAAGCACGTCGCCGCGACAATCATTGCGGCCCTTCGACTAGCAGCGCCCGATCTTGCGGGAACGTCGTGAATTGGCTGTACCATGCGTTGTTCTAAATCGTGTTCGTCTCGATTCGTATCTGACTTCGTGAGAAGTCAGGCCACACCTCACGTCACGGCCAGAATTCTCACGAATTCTGTTACGTGCCACCATTCTACGTCTGTCGCACGGCGTCCACCGCGGCGACAAAAGTCGTCCGTCGATTCGACGTCGTGCGCGCCGCGGCGGATGCCGTGGCACCCTCCAGTTGATCTTTGCTCCCCTGCTCCGCGTCTCCCCCTCTCCGCGTCTCCCCCTCACCTCCACCAGCCGCTCCACCCCTTGCGCGCCGAACGATCGGGCACAGGCGCCGGCTCCGCCGCCTTCGCGTCCGTCGTGTTCATCGCCGCCGGTTTGTGCCATTCGGCGGTTTGGCGGCCCAGGCCCGCGAAGGTGGCCGGATCGACCCAGGTGATTTCCGACGAGGGAATAATGCCTTCGCGATTGCCCTGCTTGGCGAGGGCCTCGCGGCGTGCGGCGGCGACGGCCTCGCGCTCGGCTGCCTGGGCTAGCTGCTCTTCGCCCAGCCGCTTATGGACGGCGGCCAGGTTCTTCCACACCGAAGAATGCGGCAGAATCGCGATGCTGTATTGCAGCAGGGCGCGGGACGTTGCGTACTCACCATAGTGCGCCGCCAATACGGCCAATTCGTTGGCGGCCAGAAAGTTGCCCGGATCGGTCGCGAGCGCCGCTTGGTGAAAGACCATCGCCTTAGGTTCGGCGGCCACGATGGCCGGGCTGTGCTGGTCGGCCAGCGCGGTGTAGGTTTTGCCCAGGCCGAACAGCGCCATCGATGCCGCCTCTTCGCCGTGGCCCGCCGTGGTGAGCTGTTCATGGGCGTAGGTGTAATATCGCTGAAGCACCAACACCGGCAACAGTTGGTCTTCGGGCAGACGCTTGCAAACAGGCGTGCGATGCGCGCGAACCAACGCTCCGATGTCGAGATCGGACTCAAGCCGCGAGCCTTGCGGCACAAAATGCTCCGCTTCGTCCAGCGCCTTGAGGCCCGCTGATAGCGCGTCGCTATGCGCTCGGCCGCCGGCCTGCACATCGAGTGCTTGAACGGTCGTGCGCAGGGCCGCGATGAATTCGGCGCGGGCGGAATAGAGCGCTCCGCGTCCGCCGAGCTCATAGCCATGTTGGATCATGTGTTGGGCCTGCCGGGCCACGGCCGCCATGGAGGCGGAAGAGGGACCAGGGGCCAGAGGCCGGGGGTCAGGGGAAACAGGTTTAACGCCTGTGGGGAACACACTCCTTACCGTTCCACTGTCCGGCGGCGTGACTGCCACCGGCGCTGGCGCCACAACAGGCGCCTGCCTCATTACGGGGAACGTATTTCGTTCGGCTGCGTTGCCGGGCGGGGCGAGGCCGAGATCGCCCTCCGCCGAACGAAACGGAGCCCGTTGCCGATCGTCCTCGTCGGGAACCGGCGCGTCGTTTTCGGCGATCGCAGGCGGCGTCAGTTCCGGCTGTGAAGGTGCGGCAGACCCCTCGTCCGTCGGAAGCTCGTCGGGCAGCTCCACATCAGGCAATGGTCCCACTTCGGGCAACGCTTCAATTTCAGGCAGGGGCTCGACATCGGGCAATGGCTCGATATCGTGCGGTGTTTCGATCGGCGGAAGCGGTTCGACCGCCAGCGGCGCGTCAACCGGCGGCAACGGCTCGATGCGGTGGGTTCCATCCGGGGGAGCGGCGCGCACATCGCGGATCGCCGGACGCGGAATCGTAATGAACGGCAGCGGGCTGCGGGGATCGGTCAACGGAAACGGTCGCGCCAACCGCGTGGGATGCTGAAGCTCGGCGGCCGGATATTGAACGGCAACCGTCGTGGTGCTGTTTACCGGTTCTAACGGTTGTAACGAGGGGTCGCCGCAGGGTTGCAAGGTCTCGGCGGGCGGCGCATCGGCGCGACTCGCATCCCTCCGTAGGGGACGATCGTTCGACTCACTGCCACATCCGGTCAAGAGCACCGAGCCAAGCAGCGGCGCGGCCAGCCGGACCCAGCGGACATGATAACGACCAGCGCTACTCATTCTGCCACAAGCCCTCGGGAATCTCGGCCACAACGCCCCGGCTGCAGATCGTCGCCGGCCACAGCCGCGGACCTCAATGCACGAATCGTCCAAGCGGTGCAATCGCGCTAAGTAAAACCACCGGTTGGCGGCTGCTCGCGCCGCCCTTGGGGCGCACATTCGTCACACGCGGCGCAACCGCGACCGCTAGTAAAGGTCTAAGCGCCCCCTTCGGCAGGACCGGCGCGACCGATAGGGCCGTTAAAATCGTAATTAGCTCACCTGACGACAAAATGGTGACGGCCTCTGTAGGGAACGCCTTCCGTGGCGTTCCGTGAATCGCGATTCGACGTCGAATCCGCCCCCCACAGAACGCCACGGAGGGCGTTCCCTACAGATGTTGTGCGGCGAAATCACCTGAACCTACGGCGCCACCACGATGACGCTAATCGCGGCGCGATGCCCACCCAGGTCGACTTCGACAAGTCCGGCGGCCGTGGAGGCAATCGATAACTCGGTCGCGAGCGTTTCGGCCTTGATGTAATCGGCGAAGTCGTTGATCGCCCGCCGCACCTCGGGCGAACCGGTGACGACGGTTACCGCGACCCGGTCGGTATATTGACAGCCAATCTCTTTGCGGCGGTTTTGGATGGCGTGGATCAGCTCGCGGGCAAGACCTTCGATGACCAATTCCTCGGTCAGGTCCGTCGAAACCACCACTACCGCCAAGGCGCCCTGGGCCGCCGCCCAGCCCGGCTTGGCCTGCAACCGCACCTGTACGTCTTGCGCATCGAGCGTCACCGGGCCGTCGGGCAAATCGAGCGTCGCCTGGCTATCGGCTTCCAGCCGGGCCAACAGCGCCGCGGCGTCGGCCGAGGCCAGCGCTTGCTTGATGGCCGGCAGGCGTTTGCCCAGCCGTGGTCCCAGTCGCTTGAGGTCGGGCAAGACGGTGTAGGTAATGTATTGGTCGGCCCGTGGAATGAATTCCACTTGCTTGACATTCAGCTCTTCGCGGATCAGCCCGGTGTGCGCTTCGAGCCAGGCCTGATGCCGGGCGTGGACCAGCACCACCTCGACCTTTGCGAGTGGCTGGCGGACTTTGAGCTTGGCGCCCATGCGAGCGCTGCGGCCTAATGAGACGATCTCCCGTACCAAGTTCATTTGCTCCGAGTGGGCCTCATCGATCGCCGCTCGGTCGCCGGTGGGAAATTCACAAAGATGTACGCTTTCAAGACATCGCCCGCCGGTGGCGGCCACCGCCAGGTTCTGCCAGATCGTCTCGGCTATGAACGGCGCGAACGGCGCGATGAGCCGCGCCGTGGTCAGCAGGCATTCATAGAGCGTCCAATAGGCGTCTTGCTTGTCGGCCAATGGCTCGCCGCTCCAAAAGCGGTCGCGGCTGCGGCGCACGTACCAGTTGCTCAAGGCATCGACAAACGCGGTGATGCGGCCACACGCGGCGAAGTTGTCGTAGGCATCCATCCGCTCGGTCACGGCCAGGCAGGTGCGGTTCAGCTCGCTCAGCACCCAGCGATCGAGCTCGCCGCGGTCGGCGATGGCGCGGTACCCCTTTCCGCGGGCCAATACCGCCGTGTCGAGCTGGCCAGCGTCGCCCGAAAGCAGTGCGGCGGGATCGAAGCCATCGATGTTGGCATAGATCACAAAGAAGCTGTAGACATTCCATAGCCGCAATAAAAACTCGGGAATGCTATCCTTGATCGCCTGCTCGTTGTAGCGAATCGAAGTCCACGGGGCCTGATTGGCAAAGAAGTACCAACGCAAGGCATCGGCGCCGTAACGGTCGAAGATTTCTTGCGGCTCACGATAATTGCGCTTCTGCTTCGACATCTTCTGCCCGTCTTCGCCGAGCATCAGGCCCAGCACGATGCAGTTGCGAAACGGATGGGGGTATTCTCGCTTCGGTGCGGCGTGGTCGCTGCTGGCCGCATCGCCGAACAGCAGCGTGCTGATCGCTAGTTGGCTGTAAAACCAGCCGCGGGTCTGGTCGAGCGCTTCGCTGATAAAGTCGGCCGGAAACTGCGCGGCGAAGCGATCGCGCCCCTGATGCGGGTAGCCCCACTGGGCAAACGGCATCGCCCCAGAGTCGTACCAGCAGTCGATCACTTCGCTCACCCGCCGCATGCGCTTGCCCGGTGCCCGGGGCGAGTCGTAGGTGACGGCGTCGATATAGGGCTTATGGACCTTCAGGTCATCGGGCAGGTTGGGCTTAGCCCGCTTAGCGGCCTGCCAAACCTCAAAGCCTGACGCACCGGGCTTAGCCAACAACTCGGCGTAGCTGGCCACCGCCTCCATGTAGCCCGTTTCTTCGCACGCCCAGATCGGCAGCGGCGTGCCCCAATAACGTTCGCGCGACAAGGCCCAATCGACATTCGTGTCCAAAAAGTTGCCGAAGCGACCGTCGCGAATATGTTCGGGCAGCCAGTTGATGCGGGCGTTGTTGGCCAGCATCTGGTCCTTAAAGCGGCTGGTGCGAATGAACCAGCTTCGGCGCGGATACTGAATGAGCGGATCTTCATCCGCCCGCCAACAGAACGGATACTCGTGCAGGTACTGTTCTTGATGGTAGAGCAGCCCACGGCGACGCAGCTCGCGGCTGATGTCTTTATCGGCGTCTTTGACCCAGCGGCCCGCGTATTCGGGCGCCTCGGCGGTGAACTTGCCGTCGGGCGCCACGGCGCAGATCAACTCGGCTCCGCGGCCGGTTTCAAAGCGGGCGGCTTCGCGAGTGAGTACCTCAAAGTCGACCTCGCCGAAGGCAGGCGCCTGATGCACCACGCCCGTGCCGCTGTCGACCGTCACAAAGTCAGCGGCTACCACGCGCCAGGCGATGTGCTGCCAGCCGCCCGCAGTCAATTGTCCCTCGACCTCGCCCAGCGACTTGTAGTAGTAATCGAACGGTGGCAGATAGCGCCGGCCGATCAGGTCGCGGCCCGCAAACGTCGATTCAACTTTCAATTCGCGGTGGACTTTGCCCGCGATCGTCTCGACCAGCGCCGACGCGACGATCAGCCGCTCCGTCTGCCCGTCGTGCTCATCGACGACCACCGAATACTCCAGCTCGGGATGAACCGCGGCAAACTGGTTGCTGGGCAAGGTCCAGGGTGTGGTCGTCCAGACTAAGAGCGATGTGCCGGGCTGATCGACGAGCGGAAACCGCACATACACGCTCGGATCGGCGACTTCGCGATACCCCTGGCCGACTTCGCCGGAGCTGAGCGCGGTGCCGCCTTGCGCCCACCACCAAACAATCTTGTGGCCTTGATAGAGCAGCCCTCGATCGAACAGATTCTTGAGCGACCACCAAACGCTTTCGACGTAGCTCTGATGATAGGTGACGTAGGCTTCATCGAGCCGGATCCAAAAACCGATGCGTTCGGTCAGCCGCTCCCACTCGCGCATGTAGCGCCAAACGCTCTCCTGGCACTTGTGAATGAACGGCTCGACGCCGAACGCTTCGATTTCTTCTTTGGAGTGGATGCCCAGTTCCTTGCAAACTTCGACTTCGACGGGCAGTCCGTGCGTGTCCCAGCCGGCCTTTCGTTCGCAGTGGTAACCGCGCATGGTGCGGTAGCGCGGAAAGAGGTCTTTGATCGCCCGCGTCAGGCAGTGCCCCGGGTGCGGCATGCCGTTGGCCGTGGGCGGCCCTTCGTAGAAGACAAAGGGCGGGGCCTGGGCACGGCGCTCGAGCGATTTTTCGTAGATTCGCCGCTCGTTCCAGAAGCGGATGATCTCGGCTTCGATTTGAGGGAACCGGGGATTCGATTCGACGGGACGAAACATGGATGGCGAGCGGGGTAAGCAAGCGGCGCAAACCGCAAGTAGAACGCGCGGCGATATCTTTTTCAACACCCTTGATCGCCGTCTTGCCGTCGCCTAAACTCGTGCGTATACACACGGTTTTTAGCCAACGAATTTGCTTGCTACAGGGACAAGCTGGATGGAAACGAGGGAGCGATTGCCGCTTGAGCTACGGGCCGCCTACCTGGCGCTCCATCGCCGTTCGGACATCGAGTTTGCGAAATTCGGCGTGACGGCCGATCAGTTCGTACTCTTGGCGACACTGGCGCGAGGCCAGGCACTCACACAGCGCGAATTGGCCGCTCGCATGCCCTCCGATCCCAGCACGGTGCGAGCCATGCTGGTCCTCCTTGAAGAACGGGGCCTCGTTTCGCGCAACACTCACCCGACCGACGGGCGCGCGAGAACGGTCGCTCTGACAGCTTTGGGGCTGCGGAAGTTTCGGCAGGTGTTCAAAGCGGGCCAAGCCATCCGAGACGAAATGGTCAGTTCCCTGACCGCCGAAGAGACGAGGTCGCTCGTCAAACTTCTGCGACGCGTCACCCAATCACTGACGGACGCCACGATCGTTGGGGCCGGATCCACGTCGAACATTCATTAAAGGACCTTCTATGCAACGGTGCATCATCTTGTGCGGATTGCTTCTTTGCGCAGCTCCCGTCGTTGCGGCCCAGGAGCGTGAGGACAGCGACGGTCGCCCCCAGAACCAAGAGCCGGCCAATCGCGTGCGTCAGCCCGAGGCGGACCGGCCGCAACGCCGCGGCGGCCCCGGCGGCTTCGGAGGCCCCATTGAGCTTGGTCCTGACGACAAGCAAGCCTTCCCCGACCCGCCTGAGAGCATCGTTGCCAGCCGCGAAGAAATCAAGCATGGCAAGCTGGAGATGGTCGAGTACGAATCGAAGACCGTTGGCACGACGCGCAAGATGAATGTCTATACGCCACCGGACTATTCGAAAGATCGGAAGTATCCCGTGCTCTATTTGCTGCACGGAATCGGGGGTGATGAGACCGAATGGCAGCGATTCGCCGCTCCGGAAAGGCTGTTCGACAATCTGATCGCCGACGGCAAAGCTGTGCCGATGATTGTCGTAATGCCCAACGGTCGCGCACAGAAGAACGATCGGGCGGAAGGAAATGCATTCGAGTCGGCCCCGGCGTTTGCCGTTTTCGAGCGCGACTTGTTGGATGATGTCATTCCGGCGATTGAATCTCGTTTCTCCGTCCACGCGGATCGCGAACACCGCGCCCTTGCCGGGCTGTCGATGGGTGGTGGCCAGTCACTTAACTTCGGCCTGACACATCTGGACACCTTCGCTTGGATTGGCGGTTTTTCCTCCGCCCCGAATTCCAAAGCGCCCGAGGAACTGATTCCCGATCCCGCTAAGACTCGCGAGCAACTTAAACTGCTTTGGCTCTCCTGCGGCAACAAAGACGGCCTGATCCGCATCAGTCAGCGCATCGAGCGCTACCTGAGGCAGAAGGACATTCCCCACATCTGGAATGTGGATGCCAACGGACATGACCCGACCCATTGGAGAAACAATCTTTATCACTTCGCCCAACTGCTGTTTAACGACGACGCCGCGAAAGCCGCTCTGACTCAGGCAACTCGTACCGGAGAAACCCCATCCGCGGTGGTAGCTAGCCGCTCATCGACCGCACTACCGGAGGGAATCACCGATGACTTCCAGCCCGCGTCGACGAATCAGCCTGGGCACGAATATCCTCAGGTCAATACCCAGGGACGTGTCAAGTTCCGGATCGTGGCCCCGGAAGCGAAGAGCGTCGGTGTGACGTTCCGCGATAGTACTGAATTCGTGAGGGGAGAAGACGGCGCCTGGATTGGCTATACGCGCCCGCTCGACGAAGGATTTCATTACTACGCGATCAAGATGGATGGGGCCGAAGTTCCTGACTCCAACAGCATGTTCTTCTTTGGGGCAAATCGCTGGGGCAGCGGTGTGGAAGTCCCCGCTCACGATCGCGACTTCTATGCGGTGAAGACGGTGCCGCACGGCCAGATTCGAGAGGTCCTGTTCCACTCGAAGAGCACCGACACGCACCGCCGGGCGTTCGTATACACGCCGCCCGCTTATGACGAA
The DNA here is from genome assembly GCA_035252155.1 of Pirellulales bacterium. GTDB lineage: Bacteria > Planctomycetota > Planctomycetia > Pirellulales > JAICIG01 > JAICLL01. Next base: position 12,127 of record DATFDL010000622.1, read on the forward strand.
GAAACCGACAAGCGATACCCGGTTCTCTATCTGCAACATGGCTACGGTGAGAACGAGCACGGCTGGAGCGTTCAGGGACACGCCGGACTGATCATGGATAATCTGATCGCAGAGAACGAAGCCCGGCCGTTCCTCATCGTGATGACCTACGGCATGACGAACGACATCCGTGTCGGCGGGTTGCGTAATTTCGACATCCGCCCGTTCCAGACGGTGCTCTGCGACGAATTGATCCCCTACATCGACGCACATTTTCGCACGCTTGCCGACCAGCCCCATCGCGCGATGGCCGGGCTGTCGATGGGAGGCATGGAAACCAAGACGATCACCCTCAAGAAGCTCGATACTTTTTCGCACATCGGTCTGTTCAGCGGCGGCAGTATTGCACTGGGTGACATTGAGGACCTGGCGGCCTTCAAGAAAAACAACCGTCTGGTCTTCGTCAGCTATGGCGGCCACGAACTGGGCAGCGGTGGCCCGCGCCGCGGCGGTGATCCGCGGGCTGCTGTCGAGGCGTTGAAGGGCGCCGACATCAATGCCCAGTTCTACGTCTCGCCCAAGACCGGCCACGAATGGCAGTCGTGGCGACGCAGCCTGCGAGAATTCGCTCCGCTATTATTTCGAGAGGGCTTCGAGGGCGCCTGGCATGCGAGATTTGAAACGGTCGTTGGTCTTCAGACTTACCATTTCAACTTTCACGTGGATGACGGAAAGCCCGCGGCGACAGCCCTTGTGGAATCCGGCGGCGAACGGCGCGATGTCGAATTTGTGGACCTCAAATATGACGGCAACACCATCTCGTTTGTCGAGCTGCGGCAGATTCAGGACCGTGAAATTCGTATTGAGTTCAGCGGCGAGTTGACGGCGGGCGCGATCAAGCTGGTCCGCAAAGTTGGCGACTTCGGCAGCACGGAAGGCACTGCCACCCGGCGCCTTCCGGAACTCGCGGACGAAGCTGAACCAGCGACTGAGCCTCTGCCGGTCGTCAACGTAAGGATCGATCGCGTACTGAAAGACGCCTTCAAAGATTCCTTCCGCATCGGAATGGCGGGCGACGTGCCGGCGAACTACTCCGAACCAGAACTGAAAACCGCATTCGAGCATTTCAACGCCGTCACTCCGGAAAACTGCATGAAGCCCGGGCCGATTCACCCGGAAGAAGAACGGTGGCAATTTGAGCAGGCCGACGCACTTGTCGATTGGGCCATGCGCAACGCGATGTCAATTCATGGTCACACACTTGTCTGGCATGCGCAGACTCGCGACTGGTTCTTTCGCGATGGTGACAAGGAGCGGGTCACACAGCGGCTGAAAGACCACATCCATACGCTGGTCGGGCGGTACCGAACACGGATCCGCAGTTGGGATGTCGTCAACGAAGCCATCAACGACGGCGGCAACGAAGAAACGAGCCAAACCGAGAACCTGCGCAATTCCCGATGGATGCAGACCATCGGACCGGAGTACCTGACGCTGGCGTTCAAATTCGCCCATCAGGCGGATCCCGATGCGATCCTGTATTACAACGACTACAACATCGAGTCGGGGCCGAAACACGCCAGTTCTCTGGTTCTGCTCAAACGATTACTCAAAGAGGAAGCGCCGATTCACGCTGTCGGCATTCAAGGGCACTGGCGAAGCGGGAGCGTTCCCTTTGACGACATCGATCGGGCGATTTCGGATTACGCATCGCTGGGCCTCAAGGTCAGCATCACGGAGCTCGACGTCACCATTCGCGGGGCGTCCGGCGGACAGCTTGGTCGCGGCGTCGGTCGAGAACCTCTCCGCAACGCATCGCCGCCCTCCCCGGAGGACCTTAAGGCTCAGGCACAAGATTACGCAAGGCTCTTCGCGATCTTCGAGAAACACAAAGAAGTTATCGAGCGAGTCACTTTCTGGGGCCTCAACGATCGCCGCACTTGGCGCTTTGGACAACACCCGTTGCCCCTCGATGCCAACAACAACCCAAAGCCGGCGTACGCCGCCATCGTAAACAACCCGGGGTAGTGGGTTATTCCTGTGTCCTGGGGTATCGGCCCTAGTGACCGAGTCGTATCAGGTTTCGGGTGTGGAAACTACCAGGGCTGTTCCATCATCGACACGATCTGCTCGGCCATGCGCTCCACCACCTGCAGCTCGGCGCTAATCATCGATTGGCCGAGTTCCGGGAACAGATACGCCGATTGATCGATGGGGTTCAGCGACGGCGGCAGCGGCACATTGACCGGCTGGCCCAGGTCCTTGCCCGTGGCGTTGTCGATCCACTCGGCCGAGACCTGCCAGGAGGCCTGCACCTGCCGCGGTTCGTCGTTGGGGTTTTCCATCAAGATGCGTTTTGTATCCGATATCAGCTTCACCTTGAGGATGCTGTCGGCGTCGTCCGGCGTGTGCACGACTTTGAAGTGCGCTACCTCCTCGATCCGCTTGCAAAGCGCTTCGTGCAGCCACTCGCCCAGATTGCGGCGATAGCTGTTCGACTCGATCATCGGCACGTAGACGGTGCGGATGTCGTTGGCGTAGAGCGACCGCGCACCGATGTGATAGGCGGCGCAGCCGGTGGTCGATCCAGCGACGGCCAGGGTGATGGCCACTAGCAAGGATTGCAGCCGACCGAGGGGGCGACACGGCGAAGAGGCGAGGGGGCGACAAGGCGACACGGCGACAGGGCGAGGGGGCGAGGGGGCGAGGGGGCGAGGCGGAGAGGGGAAGACGCGGAGCAGGGGAGAAGGCAGAGAGTCCCCGCGTCCCCGCGTCTCCGCGTCCCCGCGTCTTCCCTGAACCCTGAACCCTGAACCCTGAACCCTCATTTTTCACCTGTGATGCGAGAACTTGCTTTCGGGCAAGACCTTCGAGACCCACGCAAAATAATCGCGCGGCACGGGGCGATAATTCTTCGTTTCGTCCATCCGCTGCTCGGCTAGTTTCGCGAACGGCGTGTCGGGGAATTCGCGGATCACTTCGGCGTAGTAAAAGCGGGCCGACCGATAAAAATGGATCTTGTAATAGTATTCGGCGGCCTGAAAGTCGCGCTGGGCGCGCTCGATCCGGATCAAACGCCGCGCCTGAATGAGCCGCTCGCGTTCGTCGCCCAGCACTTCGGGCGGAAACTGCGTGAGCGTCTGCTCGATCAGCGCCTCGGCTTCGTTGAGCGGGGTCGCCTCGTACTGCGGCCCTTGGTACGAGCGCAGCTTTGCCCGCACACCCAACACATGAGCGGCCAGTTGATAGTCTGGCTGGCTGGCGTATTCCTTGCGAACCTGGTCGTAGTGATACCCGGCGTCTTCAAACCGGTTCTTGCGGAAATAGATATTGGCGATCGCCATCATTGAGGCGGCGGCCGTCGAGCTTTGCGGATCGTGCAGATGCACGCTGTTATAGAGCGAGAGGGCATGCCCGGTCGCGTCGACCGCTGGGCGCGTTTTGTCGGTGAGATTCGGATACCAATGCGAGTCGATCCTGGCTTTCTGTTCCCAATACCGGGCCATGGCAAATTGCCGGGGCGTAACGTCGATGAGGTGTCGCGAGTTGTCGTATTTTTTGAGCAACACGGCGTAGGCGTCGTTCGCCTTGGGGTAGCGGTCGGCGAAGAAATAGCTTTCGCCCTTCATAAAGAGGGCGTCTTCTTCCAGATCGGTGTCGGGCCAGCGGTCGGCGGCCTGGTGAAAGCACTTCGCAGCTTCCAAATATTTGCCTTCCTTAAACAGCACTTCGCCCTCGGCGTACTTCTTGCGGGCGAAGGCTTCGTTCGGACCGCGTCCGATGGCCTTTTTGATGCGCTTGCCCACGTTCTTGGGCGCGAGCTTTTCCGTGGCCTTCTCCCAGTACGACTTTTTCTCGCCGGCAAATTCGTCGTCGGTCTCGCTGGCGCCCAGGGTGATGGGCGTCAGGTCGGGCGGCGGCGGCACGACCGAGGCCTGTTGGAAGCCCGCCGGCACCACATTCTGGCCTTGTGGCTGCGCATTTGGTCCTGCCGGAATACCCGGTTTGGCCGAAGCCGCCGTGGCTGGCGTCCCATTCGTTGTGGCAGATTTGGTCACCGAGCCCTCTTGCGCCGATGGTCTGCCCCAACCAAACAGACCTTTGCCGCCCGGAGCGCCCGAGCGACAGCCCGCCAGCGCCACCGCGAAGGTGACGGCGATCGCTCCTGCTCGTGCCGGCCCAACACCCATGCTTGCCTCTCGCCCCTCGCTCAGTCTGCAAGAATGCCCAGATATTCGTGCATGCGTGGCCGGTGGCCCAACAAGTGAGACAAGTAACGGTTCAGGACGCCACGCAACTCGCCGGCGATGCGGCGGTCGAGTTCCATGCGGCGCCACGTATCGGTTTTCAGGTCGGCAAAGCGTTTGAGCACTTGCAAGGTTCCGGCTTGAATCGAGACCACCTGTTGCACGCCCGGCCGGCAGCGGGCGCAGAGCACACCGCCGGACAACAGTCCGAAGGCCACTCGCCCCGCGGCCTCGACCGGGCTGCCGCATTCGACGCAGACCTCCAGCGACGGCAAATGGCCGAGCGAACCGAGCGCCGTCAACTCGAACCGCGCCACCAGCGAGGCCAGCGGCGCGCCGCCTTGGCGCACCGCGGCCAATGTCTCGCAGGCGGCGTCAAACAATTCGGGATGGGGGTCGGCGTCGTCGGTCAGCTCGTTCAAAAGCTCGGCGACGTAATAGCCCGCGTAAAGACTTGACAGTTGGCGGTCGGCCGGGCGAAACCGCCGCTCGAGTTTGGCTTCGGTCAGCAGGTCGAGGGCATCGGACGATTTGCGGAGGAAGACTATCCGACACAGCGCGAGAAGGTCAAGGGCAGACTCGAACGGCCCTTTGAGCCGCCTCGCCCCCTTCGCCAGGCCGTGTATCTTGCCAAACTCGCGGGTGAAAAGCGTCACTACGCTGCTGGTCTCGCTGAACTCGACCACCCGGAGCACCAGGGCCAACGCTTTTTCAGCAGCCATCATCGTAAGGGGGAACCAGGCCAAACGCACCCAAATAGTGCCGTTCGAGGCGGCGCATCTCACCGCGCAGCTCGGGCGTCTTGTCGTCGTAACCGGCCAGGTGCAGTGTGCCGTGGACGACATACAGCAGCAGCTCGTCTTCGGGCGGCCAATTGAATTCGCCGGCCCGGCTGGCGGCGGTGTCGGCACTAACGACGATTTCGCCCTCGACATAGCCCGAACGCTGTTCGAGCGCGAAGCTGAGCACGTCGGTCGGCTCATCGTGGTTCAGAAAGCGGCGGTTCAGCTCGTGAATCTGCGGGTCATCGACAATCGCCACACAGATTTGAGCTTTGCTGATGCCTTCACCCTGCAGCACGGCTTTGACGGCCTGCCGCAGCCGAGGGCGGTCGAAGGTCAGTCGCTGCTGCTGGTCGGCGATTTTGATGCGATGCATAGTTTCAAGTTTGAAGTTGGAAGTTTGAAGTTTGAAGGTGCGCTATCACTTCTTCAAACTTCAAACTTCACACTTCAAACTCGCTACGCCGTTCGTTGGTCGGGATACTTCACGCGGCCGTGATACACCGCCGTGAGCGACTTGATCAGGCTCTCCTCGATCTGACGCAACTTTTGCAACGTCAGGCCGCATTCGTCGAACTGGCCGTCGAGCAGCTTTTTCATGGCGATCTCTTCGACCAGATTTTCGATGCGCGAGGGGGTCGGCTCGACGAGCGCCCGGCTGGCACTTTCGACGGTGTCAGCCAGCATCAGCACCGCGGCCTCGACCGTCTGCGGCTTGGGGCCGGGATAGCGGAATGAGCTTTCGGGCACGTCGCCCGCGTCGGGGTCGGTTTCCGATCGTTCGCTCGCCCGTCGATAGAAGTACTCGACCAGTGTCGTGCCGTGATGCTGCTCGATCAGGTCGACGATCGGTTCGGGCAGGTGATGCTGCCGGGCAAGGTCGGCACCGTCCTTGATGTGCGCGATGATGATCAGCGTGCTCATGGCGGGCAGCAACGAATCGTGGCGGCTGGCCTCGAGCCCTTGGTTTTCAACAAAGTAATGCGGTTTGAGCATCTTACCGATGTCGTGGAAGTACGCCCCCACGCGCACCAGCAGGCCGCGGGCCCCCACGCTCTCGGCCGCCGCCTCGGCGATCGAAGCCACATTGATCGAGTGGTTGTAGGTGCCGGGGGCGCGCCGCACCAGCTCCTGCAAGAGAGGATGAGCCACATCACCCAACTCCAACAAGCTGATTTCGGTCAGCACGCCAAAGATGCCTTCGATGAAGGGCAGCAGGCCGGTCATCACGATTCCGGTCAACAGTGCCCAACCGGCGTTGTGATAGGCTTGGTTCCAAAGCGGTGCCCCGAGCGGCTGGGCGTCGATCAGCCCGGCGCCCAGCGTGAGCAGCGGGGCCGCCAAGGCCGCGTAAAAACCTACCCAAATCAGCTTGCGGCGACTACGGATTCGATCGAGTTGCACGACCGCCGTGGCGCTGACACCCAGCAGCAGAGCCAATTGGCCCAACCCCGCGCCCTCGGCCACGACGAACAAGAGTGTCACCGCCAGCGACAACACCAGCGAAAGCTCGCGGCCGTAGGCGATGCCCAACGTCATGCTATAGCACAACAGGGGAATCAGCTCGGCCCGCCCCGGGTCGTTGGCCGCGTAACGCGCCAGCAGCAGCGCGACGACGGAAAATGTGACCAGCGTCGCCAGGCGATAGAGGTTGTGGACCAGCCGCCGGTGACGGAAACAGAGGTAATAACCGCACAACGCCACCAGCCCGGCGATCAAGGCAAACATGGCCACCGAACGTTCGACGAGCCGGTCGCGCGGAATTATGTGCAGATACGCACGATATTCGCTTTCCAATAGGTCGATCGTCTTCGGTTGCAGCGGCTCATCGGCCAAAGCGAGCGCCTCGCCCTTTTCGTAGTGCAGACGCTTTTCTGTCTCTGTGGCCAAGGCACGCGGATCGGCCACGTCGAAGTTGACGCGCGCGGTGATGTTGCGTTGCGGCACAAAGCCCACGTGATATGGGAAAGGCGGCCACCAGGCCTGCGTGACCGCCCAGGCAGCCAGCACCGCCGCCAACGCCAGGCCGGAACGCAACAACACGTCGGAACGACGCAGACCCGACCATAGCCTGGCCAGCCTGCCGGGCGCAGAATCGAACGAAGTCACGCGGACCGACCGGACCCGCTTGCGATTTCCGTTAGTGCTCATCCGTTCGTCCGTCGCCGGGTAGGTTCGTCTTCGTAGGCGCGCACGATGTCGCGCACCAGGCGGTGGCGCACGATGTCGGCGCCCGTCAACCGCACGTGGGCCAGCCCTTCGATGCCTTTCAGCCGCCGCGTGGCGTCGACCAGGCCGCTGGTGGCGTGGCTGGGCAGATCGACCTGGGTGGTATCGCCCGAGACCACGATTTTGGAATTTCTACCCATGCGGGTCAGGAACATCTTCATCTGCGAGATCGTCGTGTTTTGGGCTTCATCGAGAATGATGAAGGCTTCGTTGAGCGTGCGGCCGCGCATGTAGGCCAGCGGGATGACCTCGATCAGGTCCTGCTCGGTGTAACGCTTGATCTGGTCGTAGTCCATCATCTCGCGCAGAGCGTCGAGCAGCGGCCGCAGGTAGGGATTGATCTTGGCCTGCAAATCGCCGGGCAAATAGCCGAGGCTTTCGCCGGCCTCGACCGCCGGGCGGACCAGCACGATCTTACGGATTCGCTCTTGCTTGAGGGCTGCCACGGCCATCGCCACCGCCAGGTAAGTTTTGCCGGTGCCGGCAGGCCCGATGCAAAACACCAAATCGTGGTCGGCGACCGCCTGCACGTATTCGGTCTGGCCGCGAGTGCGGGGCTGGATCTTGCGGCCCGCCTGAAAGACCTCAACGGTGGGCACATCGTGCGGCTGGGTGGTGCCGGTGGCCAAACCCAGGGCACGGGCAACATCGGCCGGGGCCACGCAGCCTTGCTGCTGGGCGACCAGTTGTAACTGCTCGAAGACTCCAGTGGCCTTGGCCACTGAGTCGTCCGAGCCTTCGATGCGGATTTGGTGGTCGCGGGCCGAGATGCGCACGCCGAGAGTATCTCGGATCTGCTTGAGGTTTTGGTCGCGCGCTCCGAACAGCGACAAGAGCGCCTTGGAGTCGACCACCGCGATGCTTGCTTCGGTCATTAAGTTGCGCCCGAACCGTTCTCGGCGAGCGCCACCGGTGAATCCTGCCCCTGTCATTTATACCTTAACCCGCCTTGCGAACACCAGTCGGCCGAGCGGAAATGTTCGTAACCGGCTTACTCCAAAGCACTTGTGTAGATGGATGCGAAGGCAAAAAAATTGAGGGCAATAAGATAAGACGTGAAACAGAGGGCCGATTCTGCCACTTCTTCCATTTTTTTGCCCTCAATTTTTTTGCCTGCCTCCTCCGCTCAAGGGGAGACGCCCGAGTAGGCGAGCGATAGGCCGTGGGGCTGGAAGAACGCCTGCAAGAAATCGGCTTGGGCCGCGAAGTTCAAATGTAAACGGCTGCCAATCACTTGATACTGCCCGACCAGATCAAACTCGTGCCCCGGCTCGGCCAAATACCCCATGAGGCCGTCCATCGGTTCGAGAATCCAATGTGTATTGAGGTAGCCTCGTACTTGGCTGCCCGGTGAACCGAGCCAGTTGCCGTGCGCGAATGTCAATTCGATGGGCGTAGGCGCCGCCGGCTGTGGGTTGGCGCGGGCCAAGGCCGGCAAGGCTCCGACCATCGGCACCACATCGCCGTGGGCTGTTTGCAGCCGCTGGCAGAGGTAGGCCAGCCCACCTCCTTCCGCATAGACCCGGCGGCCGCCGCGAATGTGATTGCGCAGGGCCAGCAGCATGCAATGGTTGCCGCTGAGCGCCTCGGCGTAGCGGTCGGGATGGCCGCAGCCCAAGTAGACGACGTCCGCCTCGGGCAGCACCTCGTCGCGCAGCGGCGAGAAATCGACGATCTTGGCCCCCCGCAGTTCCAGCAGGTCGAGCGTGTCGGGAAAATAGCAATTGAACGCCGCGTCGTAGGCCACGGCCACAGTCAGGCTGGGCTGGCTCGGCTCTTGCTCGGGTATTGGGAAAATCGCTGGGGCCACCGGCGGCATATCGCGACGAGCGGCCAAATCGCGAATCCGATCTGGACGGCTGTAACGCAAAAACGCATCGCCCAGTTCGGCACATGTCTCGCGCGAAGGGTCCGCCCCGCATGGCAACTGAGCCACGGCGGCACGCAGCCGCGGCAACTCTTCCAAGGCGCCGAACACCGGCACATCCCATAGTGCTTCCAGCGCGGTCTGCAATTGAAATGCTTCGGCCGGCGAACGAACGCGGTCCAAGAGTACGCCGTCAATTTGATTGGGCCGCTCAGGCCATTGGCAATCGTGCAGTTTGCTCGCGTCGAGCACCACCAGCCGCGGCAGATCGAGCCAGTCGCAGAGCGTATCGAGCCGGCTGCCCGGCACAGGTTCCGTTTCGTCCGAGCTATCGAAGTCGCCTTCGATTACCGCCAGATCGCGCCCCGCGCACCCATGGACAAAGACTTCGCGACAGACCGGCTTGGGCATGAGCCAGGTGTCGAGATGTCGTGAACCGACGCCGGTGATGGTCAAGGCGGCGTTACGTGGAGTGAAGCAGGCACGGGCCAAGAAATGCTGCACTTGGCTTCCGGTGCGGACCAGCGCGTCGAGCATGGCCCAACAGATGACCTGGCTGTCGGTGGCCGACTGAACAGCGCCCAGTGCAACGCGTGGCAAGTGTAACATCGTGCCGAAGCCTTATTGGTCGCATGGTCGGCGGCACAACGGAGGTAAGCCAACCCGGTTTCCAATGCATTGTTAGGCCGGCCCGAACGCGAGTCAAGTTATTGGCAGCCCCCTAAGCGGCGGGCCGAAAAAAGAAGGGCGTTCCCGGCAGCCGGGAACGCCCGTAGTTTGCGTAGATCAGGCTTTCTAGCCTGACAATCCGGTGCGGAACGCCCCTGCGGTTCCGCTGACATTCTGTAGCGAACGCCACAGAGGGCGTTCCCTACCGAGCCGGTTGCGCGGTGCTCCTACTTCTTCTCCAGCACCACGAAGCGGTTGCCGCCTTCGGTGCGGACCCAGAGCAAAATGCCGTCGTCCAACGAGGCCTCTTTCATGGCGGCCTTGAACTCATCGACGTTATGCACCGGGTGCTTCTCGACCCGCTTGATCAGCATTCCCTCGCGCAGGCCGGCCTCGGCCGCAATGCTGCCCTCGGCCACCTCGGTGATCACGACGCCTTGAAAATCCTTGAAGCCCAGCTTCTCGGCATTATTCTCGGTCAACTCGGCGACTTCCACGCCGATCTCGTCGCTGCGGAATCCCGAGTGCTGGTCGCTCCCGCGACCTCCTCGCGAGGCGTGCTCGCCAAACTGCTTCGGCAGCGGCTTGACGACGACGTGCAATTCGACCGGCTTGCCGTCGCGCAACACCTCGACCCGCTGTTTCTCGCCGGCGGGCGTCCGCTCGACAAGTTCTTGCAGATCGCGCGAGGTGCGGATCTTCTTGCCGCCGTAGCTGGTAATGACGTCTTCGGGCTTGAAGCCGGCCTCGGCCGCGGGCGAGTTCGGATAAACCTCACCCACCACCACTCCGGCGCGGTGACCAACGCCCAACTTGTCGGCAAGCTTGCCGCTCACCTCGCTGATGCCGACGCCCAGATAGCTGCGCTGCACCACACCGATATCGATAAGTTGCCGCATGACCCATTTGGCCAACGTGCTGGGAATGGCGAAGCCCAGCCCCTGATAGCCGCCGTTGTTCGAGGCGATGGCGGTGTTGATGCCCACCACTTCTCCTTCGAGATTGACAAGTGGGCCACCCGAGTTGCCCGGATTGATCGCAGCATCGGTCTGGATATAGCGCGCTCGCTTGTCCTGATTGCGCGGCTCCAGGTCGCGTCCCATGCCGCTGATGATGCCGGCGCTGACCGTCGAATCGAAGCCGAACGGATTGCCGACGGCGATCACCCAATCGCCGATTTGCAGCTTGTCGGAGTCGCCCAATTTGGCGGCCGGCAGCGAGCCATCGACCTTGATCCGCAGCACGGCCAGATCGGTGGCCGGATCGGTCTTGATGTCGTGCGCCTCAAACTGCCGCCCATCGGAGAGCCGCACCAGTACTTCGTCGGCCCCTTCGACCACGTGGTTGTTCGTCAGTACGATGCCGCTCTTATCGACGATTACGCCCGAACCCATGCCATGCTTTTGCGGCATTTGAAATGTGCGACCGTTGGGGCCGAAGTGAAATTGTGGACCGCCGTCGTCGTTAAAGAAATCTTCAAAGGGAGTGCCCTTGAAGGGGTTCTCGCCGCGCAGTGGGCTGTCGCCGCGCTGCCGGCCGCGCCCTTCCATCTGCACCGCCTGGGGCTTCGTATTGGTCTCGATGGTGACGACGGTGGGCACGGCCGTTTCGGCGGCCTTGCGGAATGCCTGTGAGAGGCTGTCGGCCTGGCGGCGGCCGTGTTCTTGAACGGCGGAGTGTCTGCCGTCGGAATCATTGTCTTGAGCTGTGCCGCGGGCCTGCCAAACGCCGACGCCCGCGGTCGTCAGCGTCAACAAAAAAGCGACCGCCAGCGCTTTGCGGCCGGCGAAGACATGGGTTCGTTGCATATCTGTTCTCCTTCGCGATGGGTTGCCTCTATAAAAAGTTCCAACTCAAAGGGGGCGGTGTTGCAAACGCCAGTCCCCTTGGTCTTAAGAATGGTTACCGCAGCCGAGCAATTCTTGCAAGATTGACAAAAACACTGTGGGCGGCTAGACTTGCGCTGATGATTGGCCAATTTCCTTACCGCTGGCCAGCAGGGCAATCAGGTCACGGCATGAGTCGGACGTTGGAAAGCGAACCCACCGCCGATTGGGTCAGCGAATTAGAGCGGCTCGAACGGCGCATCGGATATACCTTCAACGACAAGGCCCTGCTGCGCTCGGCGCTGACGCACGCCTCGGGGGCGTCGCACCGCTTGCACTCCAACGAGCGGCTCGAGTTCCTGGGGGACGCCATCTTGGGGGCCGTGGTCTGCGAAATTCTGTATCGACAATACCCGGAATACTTGGAAGGCGACCTGACCAAGATCAAATCGGTCGTCGTCAGCCGGCAGACCTGCGCCAAAATCAGCGAGGCGCTCGGCCTGGAAAAGTTTCTGCTTCTGGGCAAGGGTATGACCACCAGCCCCAGCGTGCCGCCCTCGCTGTTGGCCGACGTGTTTGAATCGATCATCGCTGCCATTTATCTCGACGGCGGCGATGAACCGTCGCGGGCCTTCATCGAAAACTATATGGGGCCCGAGATCGAGCTGGCCGCCGACGGCGATCATTCGGGCAATTACAAGTCTCTGTTGCAGCAGTTGGCTCAGCGCGAGCACGGGCACACGCCCACGTATGCGTTGCTCGACGAGAAAGGTCCCGATCACAGCAAATGCTTCAAGATCGCCGCGCAGATCGGTCGCACGCGCTACCAGGCCGCCTGGGGGCGGAACAAAAAAGAAGCCGAGCAGCGCGCCGCCCAGAACGCCCTCAGCGAATTGAATGGCGAAACGCCGCCGTACCCAAGCGATTGAGCGAGTTTTCAGTTCTAAGTGCTCAGTTGTCAGCGTTGCGTCTGAAACCGCGAAGCGGACGCTGAAAACTGAACACTGAAAACTTCAAACTGTAAAATAGAAACGCCCGGTTGAAATCAACCGGGCGTTTCTCTCTCGTCGTTTCAGTGGCGCCGCCTAAGCGGCGCGGGCAACCTGAAGTTGGCTACTTCTTCTTGGCGGTCTTTTTCTTGGCGCCCTTACGCTTTGTAGCCGCCTTCTTCTTGGTTGCTTTCTTCTTGGCCACCGTACGTCCTCCTAACAGAGAGTAACGGCGACTTCCTTGCCGCTTGCCGGGCTGGGACGGAAGCTCGACAGGTTCGTCGCCACGGAAACGCTACCTCCGATCGTCGAGTCGGCTTGTCCGACGACCGCCGAAGCGGTACGACAAACTCTCGATCGATCGGCTGTACTCCTTGGTTGGGTCTGCCCTTCACTGACATATAGTACGCATTCCGCGAAAATGTGCAAGCAGAATTCTTGGTCGGAGCAAAATTTTTTTCGCCGGGCAATCGCCGCGCGATTCGGCCGCGTCTTCGACTTGCCGATCGCGCGGCGCGTTCGCGAGGTGTTGCTCGACTCGATCGACGATCGGATGCGCGTGCTCGAAGTCGGCGCCGGCGAGCGCCGCATGGGCGCGATCATCGCCGAGTGCCGCCGCGACGTCGTCTATCGATCGATGGACATCGA
>DATFDL010000623.1:0-16438 GCA_035252155.1 Pirellulales bacterium
CCTTCGAGAAACTAACAGGGGCCGGCGGTGCGGCTTGTTCTTGCGCGGATGCCGCGGCGCCGCACGCGACGATGAGGCTTAGAGGCGATAAAACGCTAACGATGACTCGCCGCATTCGGATATTCCTGTTGGAAGATGGAAGTTGCTTCTCCGGTGGCTGGGGCAGAGCCTTGGCGATGCCCCGGCAAGGTAGCCCCGGCTCTCCGTGGCGGGGACAGCGGTGCCCAAGGCGACCGCAACCTCCGTCACGGAGTGTCGGAGCTACTAATGTTGAAACAAAAACTCGTTGGCATTCAATAACGCCCAGCAGACGTCTTCCAGGCCGCGTAACTGATCGCCGCTGGCGGCGATGTGGTTGACGGCCGTCGTCATTTCGGCCTCGTTGGGCTTCCGCGCGAACGCCGCTAAATACAACTCGGTGATGATGTCGTTATTCGTCTTGCCGGTCTTTAAAAGCTGCCGGAAGCGATTGTTTTCATCGCGTACCTTCGAGTGTACCAGCGGCCCGTTGATCATCTGCAACGCCTGCGACAGGTTCGATTCGCTCGACCGCTCGCACTGGCAGGCCGTTTCTCGGGCGGGCTGGCCAAAAACCTTTAAGAAGTAATTGTCGACATCGGGGCTGGGCAACTGAGTGGCCCGCGTGCCGGCCGGCAGGCCCGCGTACTTTTCGGCCACGCTGGTCACCTGGCAGATCGCGTCGAGCAATTGTTCGGCCGTCAGCAGGCGGGTCTTGGCGTGCGAGAAGTACTTAACATCGCCCTTATTGAACTCGTTTTTGCGCGAGCTCAATTGATACGTGCGGCTGGCCAAGATTGTGCGGATGATGTACTTGCGGTCGAAACCGTGGTCGACAAAGTCGCGCGCCAGAGCGTCGAGCAGCGCCGCGCTGGAGGGCGGGTTTGAATCGCGGAAATCATCGACCGGATCGACAATGCCGCGGCCCAGCAGATGCCCCCAGATGCGATTCACCTCGACCTTTGCAAAAAAGGGATTATCGGGACGCACCAGCCAATCGACCAGCGCTGGCCTCCGATCGGCCTCGCCCGCCATGTCGGCGTCGCCGGTAAGCGGCAGCCAGGGCTTCATCTGTTTGCCGGTGCGGGGCTGCGTGACTTCGCCGCCGCGGGCCACCCACACCACCAGCTCTTCAGGCCGGGCGCTTTGCTTGCGCTGCACGCGGTTGAAGAACGCCCCAATGCCATAATAGTTGTCTTGCGTCCACCGCTCGAAGGGATGATTGTGACACTTGGCGCATTGAATGCGAATGCCCAGGAAAAGCTGCGAAGTGGTTTCAGTGCAGTCGTTCGTTTCTCCCGCCGTGCGGAAATAGTTCGCCGGCGGATTGTCGAACGTGCTGCCATCGGCGGTCAGCAGCTCACGAGCGAACTCATCGTAACGCATGTTGGTGCGCCAGGCATCGACCAGCCAGTGATGAAATTTTGGGACGCCGCTGGCGGTGACCTTGTTCGTGCGCAGGCGAAGCAGGTCGGCCCACTTCAACGCCCAAAAGTCGGCGAATTCGGGCCGTTCGACCAGCGATTCGATGAGCTTCGTTCGCTTGTTTGCGTCGGCGTCGGCCAAAAACGCCTGGCTTTCGGTCACAGTCGGCAGCTCGCCGATCACATCCAAGTAGACGCGCCGCACGAACTCTTCGTCGGTGCAAAGATCGGAAGGAGCGATCTGCAACTGCCGCAGTTTTTCGAAAGCGAATTTGTCGATGTAGTTGTTTTCGGGCGGGTTGGGCCATTGAAAGCCCGGCACGTCTTTGAGAAACATCAGGTACGCCGTCTCGATTTTCTCCAGATAACGCACCAGGATGGCGGCCTCGCCGCGATCTTGTCCGACCACCAACCCATTCGCGTCGACGGTGGCGACCGCTTCATCCGAACTGGAATAGGCGGCCAACTGCGTGATGTCGCGCACCGAGCCGTCAGAAAAATGCGCCAGCACGTGCAACTGCTGGGCATGGGCCGGGCGGTGCAAAATGCGCTGCCGCGGATAGACATCGACTTTGACGCACGTAGGCGCGTCGGCCGGATCGACCTGGCAGCCCTGGGCGATCCAGTCGCGCAAAATGGCGTAACTGGGGTCTTCCTTGCGCAGCCGGCGGCCGCCGCCGTGGGCGACCTGCATCAACGGCTTTTCGAGCAGCAGGCTTTTTTCAGGCTCAAACAGGTTTGTGCGTCGGTTAAACGACTCACGCACGAGCGTCACGGTGTCGACCGCGGGATCATACGCCCGTAGCGACATGCGAAAGCCGCCCTTGCCGCTGGGCGAACCGTGGCAGGCGCCCTGGTTGCAGCCTTGTTTCGACAGCGCGGCGAGCGTGCCGTAGTTGAAGCTTACCCGCTCGGGCTGTTCCTGGCCCGATACTTCGACGGGCGTCTTCACTTCTTTGCCGGCGACATGCACCATGATTTCGGCTTGGCCATTCGCCACAGGCACGGCGACCGCGCCGGCCATCTTAACGATCTGTTCATTGGTCGAGGCAAACTGAGCCGCCCGCGTCAGGTCTTGCACGCCGCCGCCGGTGTAGTAGCCGGTGACGACAAGCTGCATCTTGGCCCGCGTGCCCGACAGTTTGACTTGCGGCGGATAGACTTCGATACGTTCGGGCGTGCCGACGACGACCGGCTCCAGCACCGGTCCGGCGGAGTCTGCGGCGATGATCGGGTGGATGCACGCCAAGAGCACCAGACCGGCGAACACGGCGGCGGTGCAGACCATCTTGTTCCAGCGCCCCGAGCAATGTTGATCGTCGTGCTTTCGCATAGCCAATCCCTCGTAGTACGACTTCGTTGTATTTCGGTCGTGGTCCAAATCGGATTTAAAAATCAAAACCGGCGGTGGCCTCTGTAGCGAACGGACTCCGTGCCGTTCCGTGATCTGCGATTCGGCCTCGCGCCGCCCCTCGCGGAACGGCACGGAGTCCGTTTCCTACAGACCCAAAAGGCAGTTGGTCCTTTTGAATGTCAAAAACGTGCTGCCGGCCACAAGGGCCGGGGCTACCTCCGAAAAAACTACTGTACCACGGCCAGGGCCACGACCGGACTTTCGATCGTGACTTGTTTTTCTTTCACCTTGGTCGTCGCGACGGCCGAGATGCCGACCTCGCCCAACGGTGCTTCGGCGGCCGCCGTGACGTCGACTTCGATCTCGTTCTGTCCCTCCGCGAGCGTAATTTCAGCCGGGGCATTCATGCCGGTCGGCAAGTTTTTCAGTCGCAAGGTGATCGCGCCGGCCGCGGCAGCGGTCCTGGCGACGGTCAGCTTCACTTTTTGGTTGGCGCCTCGTTTCACGGGCCCGGCGGGGGCAACTGTCACCTCCAGCGGCCGAACGACACGCAGCACCGCATTGTCGATGATGACTTGCTTCGGCTGATTTTGGAAAGTCGACGAGCCGACGATGCGAAAGCGGTAGTCGCCCTCGGCCAGCGAGCCGGGACCGGTCAGTTGAACCGCCGCCTGCGGCTGCCCCTTGGCGATGGGGGTGACGGCGGCCGTCACGCCCGGCGGCAGGCCATCGACCGCCAATGAAATGACGTCGTCAAAGCCGTTCGACTTGGTGGCTTTGACATTGAACGAGGCGGCTCCGGCAATCTGTGCGAATGGCACCGGCGAAGGCTCGACTGCGAGCTGAAAGAAGTCGGCAAATACCGGCCCGACGCCCAGACCCACCAGACCATCAAGCGCCGCCGGCGGATACGGAAGGCCGTTCCACTCTTTGCGGAGCGCCGCCAACGTACTGGCAGTGGCCCGCACATCGGCGTCGCCGATCTTCGCTTGTCCGACGATCTGCATGGTGTGCAGTTGCCCCGGTTCGAGCCGGGCCGGCACGGTGACGCTCAACACCGTTTCATTCTTGCCTTCGGGAATGACATTGTTGACCAGCACAAAACCATCGCCCGCGCCGGCGACGCTGAGCGTGATTGGCCCGTTATAGTCGCGACGGGCACTGGTCACTTTGGCGGCGAACACGCCCGAGCGAGGCACGTCATATTTCTCGGCCTCCACGGCCAGAGCAAACCCAGCTTGATAGGGCTGAATCTCAATTCGATAGCAGTATTCAGGGCCGCCGCGATGCAGCAGGTCTTCGACCATCAGGCGATAAACGCCATCTTCCGGGAATGTGAAGTTGATCGCACCTTCCTCGGTGCCGGCGTCTTCGGCTTCGACGAGCAATCCGCCCGCCGCGTTGTAGATTCGCAGAAACAGATCGCTGGGCGAACCGATGCTGCGCGTGCGACCTGCAAACACAAGCCGCTCGCCCTTCTTGGCCGAAAACTCGTAAAAGTCGCGGTCCTTGGCCGTCTGCAATCGCCCGCTGATCGCCCAGGCGGCCGCAATGGCCGTAGCGGTTTCCGGCGTGTCGTTCGGCTCAAACTCGACCTGTTCCGGGCCCGTCGAGGCGATCAACGTCAACGGCGACGAGCCTTGTCCTTGTGGAAACTTGACCGCCATCGGCAACTGCCCACCGGCAAGCTCGCTTGGCACCGTAACGTTCATCGGGGCTACGGCATCGGCCACCGGCCCAGCGGCCACCAGCTTGGGCGTACTGCCTTTGGGCGCGCCCAGCGGAAACGGCGTGTTGACCAACGGGAAATTGCCGATTCGTAGTCGATAGCGATGGTTCGGGCTGCCCTGATAGCGAATGTCGCGCACTTCCAGGTAGTAATCGCCTGGCGATGCGAACTGGTGCACAAACCTGCAATCGGCCCCAATGCCTGGCTCGTCATCGCTGTAAGCCAGCTCGCGGCCGGCGGCATCGAGTAGGCGGATAACCGGATCGAGGGCCGAGCCGAGCCGGCGGGCCACGACCTCGACGCTGATTCGCTGGCCGGCGGCGGCGGTGAGTTTATAAAAGTCGTAGCTCTCGGCCTCGCACGCGCCATCGACGGCGGTGGGAACGTTGAGCGACTGAGCGGTAGGAATGGTCTTGTTATTGCCGTTGTCGCTGACGCTCGCCAGATCGTCGACCATCACCAGCCGCAGGTTCGACGCGCCCTTGCCGGTGGCCAGCCGCAGTCCGTAGATACCCACCGGGGTCTCGGCCGGCAGCGTCACGCGATAGACCAGTTGATCGGCTTTTGTGCCGTTGCCGTCGATGCCAGGCGCCAATTCGACCTTCGCCGCCGGCATGTTCGACCAGACGGCGGTGGGCGATGCCAGATTGCCGCCGAAGAGCGCCAGGTCAGTAGCCTGGCCGGGCAACGCCGCGGCGGGAACCAAGTAGCCGACTGACGGCGGCTGAGCGAGGGCATCGCCGGCGGTGATGGCTGCAACTACCAGAGCTGCCGTCAGAAGTTGCTTCATCGCAGCTTGGTCCTCGGGCGTGGTGGGTGTGGAGGTCAGGCGGGAGACCGTTGATGCGCCAGCGGCCCTTCGGCCGCGGGCAATCGCATCCAATGGTCTGGATGGATTATAAGGTCGCGCGCGGGGCCGCCGCAAGTATCTGGCATGGTCCGCCGCCAACCCGTAGAACGGAATTTATTCCGTTCGCGTCCGTAGGACGACCTTTCAATCGCCCGTCGAGTCTCATGATGGACGACCTAGGAAGGTCGTCCTACGGGCCGTTGTCGCGATCGGACGCCCATGAGTAACTATGAAACGGAATGAATTCCGTTCTACGACACGAATATGCCGATTCGCGGGCTGATCTTCGATCTCGATGGCACGCTGGTAGATTCGGGGCTCGACTTCGAGCAGATGCGATGCGAAATGGGTCTTGCGCCGGGGTCGCCGTTGCTGGAGTCGCTGGCCTCGCTGAGCGACGCCGAGGCCCAGCGCTGCCGCCAAATACTTGCCCGGCACGAACGGGCGGGAGCCGAACGCGCCGTGTTGATGCCCGGCGTCGCCGAGTTTCTGGCCGAGGTAACCGCACGAGGGATTCGCTGTGCCGTGTTCACTCGCAACGGCCGTGAGATCGCACGGCTGACGCTCGATCGCCTGGCGCTGAATGTCGAGACAATCGTGGCTCGCGAAGACGCCCCCATCAAGCCCAACCCGACCGGCACTTGGCAATCTGCAAGTCGTGGTGCCTGCAGCCCACAGAAGTGGCGATGGTCGGCGATTATCGCTTCGACATCCTCGCGGGCCGGCAGGCGGGCGTAAGAACCGTCTGCTATGCGGCCCGGCGGAACGCCCGCGAAGTCGAAAGCTGGGGCGCCGACTTTTACCTCGCATGCTTTACCGCGCCCGAGGCGTTTTGGCAGTGGGCCCAAAGCGTCTGAGCCCAAGGTCATCCTTACTCGATGGACCTGTCTGTAGGGAACGCCCTCCGTGGCGTTCCGGCGAGGGGCGAATTGACGTCGAATCGCAGTTCGCGGAACGCCACGGAGGGCGTTCCCTACAGACGTTTTGGGGCAAAACCACCTTTAACGACGCCGTTCAGCCGCCGAAGGCGATTTCGGCGATCTCTGTCGAAACGGATGAGGCTCAAGCCGTATGACTAGAGCCGCCGCCGCCCGCGGACTACACTTGAAGGCCCAAACCCTCCACTTTTTTTGCCGCCACGCTGAACGACTCGCTCCATGAGAACGACCACCTTGCAAGCCTTTCCACTGATGATTTGCCTATTGGTTTTTCTGGCGGCCGCACGGGCCGACGATTGGAAACCGGCCAAAGGGCCGCTGATGTCCCGCTGGGCCGAACAAGTCACACCTACCAACGCGCTGCCCGAATATCCACGGCCGCAATTGGTGCGCGAGAAGTGGCAAAATCTCAATGGCCTGTGGGAATACGCCATCCGGACGAAAGGCGACTCGCAGCCCGACGCCTTCGACGGGCAAATCTTGGTGCCCTACCCGCTCGAGTCGGCCCTGTCGGGCGTGATGAAGCGGATCGACGAAACCCAGCGGCTCTGGTATCGCCGCACGTTTACCGTTGACAAGACCTGGTCGGGCCAGCGGCTGCTGCTTCATTTCGGGGCGGTCGATTGGCAGACCACCGTCTGGGTCAACGGCCGCGAAGTCGGCAAGCACGACGGCGGCTACGATCCGTTCTCATTCGACATTACAGATGCCTTGAAATCGGAAGGCCTGCAAGAGCTGGCCGTGGCGGTCTGGGACCCGAGCGATCGAGGCCCCCAGCCGCGCGGCAAGCAAGTGAGCAAGCCCAGCGGCATCTATTACACGCCCACCACCGGCATCTGGCAGACCGTCTGGCTGGAGCCGGTGCCGCAAACCTATATCGAATCGCTGCAGATTGTGCCCGACCTGGATCGCAAAAAGGTGCGGGTCACCGTGCACAGCGCGGGCAGCGGCGACGATCGGAATGTCAGCATCAAGATCACCGGGGCCGCGGCCGGCGATAAAAAGGCTCAGGTCAAGGCGGCGCCGATTTCGGGCAAGGCCGGCCAGGAGCTGACGATCGACGTTGCCGACGCGCGGGCCTGGTCGCCCGACGAACCGTGGCTGTACGACCTGTCGGTGATGCTTGGACCGGCCGATCGCCCGACCGACCAGGTTGCCAGTTATTTTGGTCTGCGTAAGGTGGCGTTGGACCAGGACAAAAACGGCGTCACGCGGATCTGTTTGAACAACCAACCGCTGTTTATGTTCGGCCCGCTCGACCAGGGCTTTTGGCCCGATGGCCTTTACACCGCCCCGACCGACGAGGCCCTGCGCTACGACATCGAAATCACGCGCCAGATGGGCTTCAACATGTGCCGCAAACACGTGAAGGTCGAGCCTGCCCGTTGGTACTACTGGTGCGACAAACTCGGCTTGCTCGTTTGGCAAGACATGCCCAGCGGTGATGCAAGCGTCGCCCCGGGCAAAGGAGAAATCACGCGCTCGAGCGAGTCTGCAAAAATCTATGAGCGCGAGTTGCGGGCAATGATCGATAACCTGCACAACTCGCCCTCGATTGTGATGTGGGTGGTGTTCAACGAAGGCTGGGGACAGTTCGACACCGATCGGATTACTCGGTGGACGAAGCAATACGATCCCACGCGGCTGGCCAATTGCGCCAGCGGCTGGAACGATTTTCCAGTCGGCGACGTTCACGACATCCATAATTATCCCGCCCCGAAATCGCCCCAGCCGGAGCCGCACCGCGCGGCGGTGTTAGGCGAGTATGGCGGGCTGGGACTGCCGCTGGAAGGACACACCTGGCTCAGCAAAAACAACTGGGGTTACCGCAGCTATCCGGATCGCACGTCGCTGGCTGAAGCATACTTCGGCCTTCTATTTGGTGTGCGTCAGTTGATCGGCGAGCCCGGCATGTCGGCGGCGGTCTACACGCAAACTACCGACGTCGAGACCGAGGTAAATGGCTTGCTCACCTACGATCGCGAGGTCATTAAGATCCCGGCTGGGCGGTTGGCCGCAGCCCACCGAAAGCTTTATTTGCCGCCGCCGCGCGTGGTGACCGTCGTGCCCACCTCGCAAGACGAGGCGCACGAATGGCGGTACACGACGAGCGATCCCGGCGCGGGTTGGCAGGCAGTCAAGTTTGACGATTCAACATGGAAAAAAGCGCCCGCTGGTTTTGGCACCAAGGGCACGCCGGGCGCAAAGGTGCGCACGGAGTGGAACACGCCCGACATCTGGGTTCGGCGCACCTTCACAATTCCCCCGAGCGCGGCGGGCGAATCGTTGCCGAACGATCCGAACTTGATGGTCCACCATGATGAGGACGCCGAGATTTACCTCAACGGCGTGCTGGCTGCGAAGCCATCGGGCTACACCACCGGCTACACCACGGTCGCGTTGCGCGAAGAAGCCCGCGCCGCCCTGCGCGAAGGCAGCAACGTGCTGGCCGTGCATTGCCATCAGACCGGCGGCGGGCAGTACATCGACGTCGGATTGGTTGACCTGATCGAAGCCGAGACCGGCAAATAGCAAGATCCGTTCCGGCGCAGGCCGGTGGCTGGGGCAGAGCCTAAAAGCAATGCCCCGGCGGTGAACAGTTACGGCGGCATCGAGTCTAAAACCAGCAACATTAGGGCTAGCGCTGCGACAAACCATGCGGCGCATCCGATCCTTCGGTACTCGTTGGCCGCTGGTAACCCGAGCGGTATTGAGGCTAGCAGCAGTCCTATGCCATAGACACTGAGCTCGAACATCGCCAATTGGCCCATCTCAAAGCGACCGACCTCGCGAAAATAGATCCGAAACGCGATCCTGGCTGCGAGGCCAACACCTATCAGCACCGCTGCAAGGATCAGCAAAAACGTTGTGGTCGATAGCCTTATGTTCCACTTCATGATTTCCTGGTAAAAAGCGCCGCAGGCTCGCGGCGAAGACAGCGTCTCGCCCGTTGCGCCAGCCGCTACGTCGAGGAATTCCCAACACTTCCTTTAAGCAGTCGTCAATTGCGGTCATGGTCGCCGGTGAAAGACGTCCGATGGTGTTCACGATTCGCGATTTATTAAACGTGTAGATATTCTCGCACTTGATAACAGAAGGCGTGCGCAACCCCGACGACTTCCAGTCAGGGGAGGCCGCATCAATGGCGAATTGCGTGGTGACTTGCGCCACGCGTGAGACGTTGCTGGTAATGGGCACCACGGTTGTGTCTCGCAAGATCGCGTTTCCGCGGTCGTTTTGAACAACAAGCGCGGGCCGCACCTTCGAGCCCGCGCCCGACGTGAACGGGAAATCGACGAGTACGACTTCGCCTCGTTTCATGTCCGGCGCGGGTCGAGATCGTTGTACACGTCCAGTGCGGGATCATCCCAGCCGGCCGCGGCTGCGGATTCAATTTGCGCTAGGAAGGCATCAGCTTCAGAATCGTCGAACAAATGACGCACGCGCTCGTATACGTCCGCGCGTAACAAGACATATTCAATGTTCGTATCAGGATCGACCATGCGAACGGGAGTTTCTTCCGCGGCACGAACCGCCGAGCTTTGTTCTTGCGTCAATTGCGTCACAGGCGGGCTCCGATCTCCATTTGCATTTTGGCAACAAAAAGCCGGTGTCGCATGGCGCGACGACTCTACTACGCCAGCCGTCGCAACACCGCCAGGCCGCGGTCGATCGTCTGGTCGCTGGCGGCATACGAGATGCGGAAGTGCGTATCGCGGCGGCTGAAAATATTGCCCGGAATGACGAGCAACTCATTGCGGATCGCCTCGGCCACGAACTCGCTCGCCGCTCCCCAAGGCGCCCTCGGGAACGCGTAAAAGGCGCCACCAGGCGTCGCGACTTCATAGCGATCGGCCAGCCCGGCCAGCAACCGGTCGCGCTTGCCGCGATACGCCGCAATGTGCCGGCTCATGTCGACGTCCAACGCCGCCGCGCCGGCCCACTGCGCGGGCTGAGGGGCGCACACAAAGGTGTATTGCTGCAGCTTGATCATCGCGTCGATCACCGGCCGCGGTCCATGCGCGAAACCCAATCGCCAACCGGTGACGCCATACGTCTTGCTGAAACCGTCGATCACCAGTGTTTCGGGATTGAATCGAGCGGGCGCGCAGAACCGCTCGTCGTAACAAAACTCGCGATAAATTTCGTCGCTTACCAGCGCGATGCCGTGCTGGGCGGCCAGCTCGGCCAGTGCGCGCGTCTCGGCCTCGCCGGCCACGGCGCCGGTCGGGTTCGACGGACTGTTGAATAAGATCAACCGGGTCCGCGGGGAGATGCACTCGCGCACGCGCTCCGGGTCGATGCGGAAATCGGGATATGTGTCCACAAAAACGCACCGCCCGCCGGCCAACTTCACCAGCGACGGATACATCACGAAGCAAGGATCGAACAAAATCACTTCGTCGCCGGCGTTGACCAGCGCCAGCATCGCGAGCACCAGCCCGCCGCTAGTGCCCGAGGTGACGATAACACCTCGCTCGCCACGCCCAAATTCCGCATCGAGCCGGGCTTGCAGCTTATCTCGCAACACGGGCATGCCCTGCGAAACTGCATAGCCGTTCTTGTTCGATTCGATCGCCTCGATCGCGGCCTGCTTGATTTCGGCCGGCACTTCAAAATCGGGCTGGCCGATCGAGAGGTTAATTGGGTTGGCCATCTGGGCCGCCAGGTCGAAGATCCGGCGGACGCCCGAACTGTCGAAATCGGCCATGCGGTCGGCGAGTTTTTGCATGCTTGAGCTTGGGTGGTCGTCGGTTGTTGCTTCCCGGCACGCCAATATACTCCAGCCGCGATAGACACGCGACGTGCCGCAATTCATCATGGAATCGTATGTCGCGGCCCGCCGTCATCACGCTGACCACCGATTTTGGCGTAGACAGTCCCTATGTGGCGGCGATGAAGGGCGTAATTTTGTCGATCAATCCGGCGGCGAACATCGTCGATATCACGCACTCGGTGCCGCCCCAAGACGTGCGGCGCGGCGCACTCGTGCTCGACGAGGCCACACCCTGGTTTCCCGACGGCACGATTCACGTGGCCGTGGTCGATCCGGGCGTGGGCAGTTCGCGGCGAATCGTGTATGCCCGGTTCGGCGAACAGCAGTACATCGCCCCCGACAACGGCCTGTTGAGCCGCTTGGCCCTGCGGGGGCCGGCCAGTAGAATGATCTCGCTTGAGGCGCCGGAGTTTTGGCTGCCGCGGGTCTCGGCGACGTTTCACGGCCGCGACATCATGGCGCCGGCCGCCGCTCGGCTGAGCCTGGGCTTGCCGGCCGAGCGACTGGGGCCGCCCACCACCGATTTTGTCAAGCTGGTCTGGCCGGAGGTCGTCATTTTGCCTCGTACTATCAAAGGCTCCGTCGAGTCGATCGATTCATTCGGCAACCTGGTCACCGACATCACGGAGCAGAAGTTGGCCGAGGCGCCACGCGACGAGCGCGTGCGGATCGCCTGCGACGAGCACGAGACCTTGGGCATCTTTCGCACCTACAGCGACCAGCCGCCCGCCACCCTGATGGCCCTGATCGGCTCGCACGGCAAGCTCGAGCTGGCGATTGTCGGCGAAAGTGCCGCCGCAATGCTGGGCATACGCACCGGCACGCCGGTGAAGGTGAGCTGGTGAGCGCACCACGGTCTCCAAGTTCGGAGGATCTAGCCCGGTGGGACCGCGAGCACGTCTGGCATGCCTTCACGCAGATGGCCGAGTACGAGCCGCTCGTCATCGAACGTGGCCAAGGGTGCAAGCTGTTCGACATGGACGGGCGCGAGTATCTCGACGGTGTCAGCAGCCTCTGGTGCAATGTGCACGGACATCGGCACCCGACGATCGACGCGGCGATCCGTGAGCAACTGTCCAAGATCGCGCATACGACGTCGCTGGGGGCGTCGAACTCGACGACCATCAGTCTGGCTCGGCGATTGGTCGAGCTGGCGCCGGCCGGGCTGGAGCACGTTTTCTTTTCGGACGACGGCGCCACCGCGGTCGAAGTGGCGCTGAAGCTGGCGTTTCAGTATTGGCGGCAATGCCCGCAACCGCAGCCGCAAAAGACGCTGTTTCTGGCGCTGGGCGACGCTTATCACGGCGATACGCTGGGCAGCGTCAGCGTGGGCGGCGTGCCGCGCTTTCACGCGCTGTTCGAGCCGCTGCTGTTCGAGGTCGTGCGACTGCCCTCCCCGCGGCTCGATCGGCTGCCGCCCGGTGTCACGCAGAGCGGCGCGCTCGACCATTATCTGGGCCAGCTTGAGGCGGCGTTGGCAGAGCATCACGAGCGGATCGCCGCGATGGTCATCGAGCCGCTGGTGCAATGCGCGGCGGGCATGATCGTCCATCCCGAAGGTTATTTGCGCGGCGCTCGCGAGCTGACGCGCCGCTACGGTGTGTTGCTGATCGCCGACGAAGTGGCCGTCGGCTTTGGCCGCACCGGCAAGTTGTTCGCCTGCGAGCACGAAGAGGTCTCGCCCGACTTGCTCTGCCTGGCCAAAGGGCTGACCGGCGGCTATCTGCCGCTGGCGGCCACTCTGGCCAGTGACGAAATCTGGCTGGCCTTTCTCGGACGATACGAGGAATCGCGACATTTTTTTCACGGACATACCTATGGCGGCAATCCGCTGGGCGCGGCCGCCGCCTTGGCTTCGCTCGATGTCTTCGAGCAAGAGCGCGTGCTCGAACAGTTGCCCGAAAAGATCGAGCGGCTGCGTCAACACCTCGAGCGCGTCAGTAAGCTTTCGCACGTGGGCCATGTGCGGCAGCGCGGGCTGATTGCCGGCATCGACTTGGTTCGCGATCGCGCGAACGGCACACCGTATGACCCGGCCGAGCGTCGAGGCTGGCGGGCATGCCTGAATGCGCGCGAGCATGGGGTGTTGCTGCGGCCTTTGGGCGACGTAATCGTCGTCATGCCGCCCTTGGCGATTCTGCTCGATGAGATCGATCAGATCGCCGCCGCGGTCGAGGCGGGCATTCGTGCGGCAACGCGGTAAGGATAGGGCATTACGGTATCTCGCCGCGGCTTTTACTGCATCGTAAAGACGGTTAAACTTGACGCGAGCCGCGCTTGAGCGGCCACGCGATCAAATAGGAGACGAATGATGATCACCGCTTGCCGGCCACAAGGGCTGGGACTGCCGGACCGGCCACAAGGGCCGGGGCTACCGCGCGACAGACAAGCTTTCGAGCGAAAGACGATTACCGCTTGCTTGGGCCTGCTGGCATGCCTGGCTTTGGCGGTTGGTGCGGGGTGCGAAGCGAAATCGTCGCCGCCAGTGGCGGTCTCGCAAAGCCGATTGGTCGAGGCGCCAGCTCCACAACCAGACTCGGCGGCATCAACCGACGACCAATCGGATGA
Source organism: Pirellulales bacterium (assembly GCA_035252155.1). Taxonomy (GTDB): domain Bacteria; phylum Planctomycetota; class Planctomycetia; order Pirellulales; family JAICIG01; genus JAICLL01. Next base: position 13,659 of record DATFDL010000623.1, read on the forward strand.
TTCGGTGGATGTGCAGATCATGGATTACGACGGCATCATCAAGCTGATCGAGAGCAAACGCGGCAAAGTGGTGGTGATGGATTGCTGGAGCACCTGGTGCCAGCCCTGCATGAAGGAGTTTCATAACCTGGTCGAGCTGCACCAGCAGTACGGGCCAGACAAGCTGGCGTGCGTCTCGCTCAGTTTTAATTATGAAGGCGCCAAGCGCGAAACGCCTGAAGAACACCGCGACGAGGTGCTGGATTTCTTGCGCAAGCAGGGAGCGACGTTCGACAATGTGATTGGCAGCGTGCCTGCTGACGATCTCTATAAGCTGTTGCAGTTCAAGACGGCCAGCGTGCCCGCCGTGTTTGTCTACGACCAGCAAGGCCAACTCGCCCGGCAATTTTCGGGCGAGGTTTCTTACGACGACGTGCGGAAACAGGTGGCCGAGCTGCTCGAAACTGAACCGGCGACATCCGAGTGACTGGCAATTCTCGCTATCTCGCCTTGAAGGCCGTGATGATGCCGCGCGACACCAACGCGCACGGCACCATTTTTGGCGGCGTGCTGCTGAGCTACATCGACCAGGCGGGGGCGGTGGGCGCCCTGCACGAAATCCGCCGCTGCGGCTGGCCCGATCGGCTGATTGTCACCGTGGCGATGAACCGCGTCGAGTTTCACGAGCCGGTCTTTGTGGGCGACGTGGTCAGCTTTTGGACCGAGTTGGTGCGCGTGGGCCGCACCTCCATCACCATGCACGTTGTGGTCGAAGCCGACCGCGGCGGCCGGCAAGTCAATCTCACCGAGGCCGAGGTGGTCTACGTGGCCGTCGACTCCGCCGACAATCAACGCCGCACTGTGCCAATCCGGCCAGGAGCGTAGCAACTGGGCGATTTGCTCAAGTGGCAAGCGACTCATCTGCCGCTGCGATGTCGAGATCCTTCACGCGGTCACTGAACGCGCGATTACCGCCAATGATTCAGGATGTGGAATTCGTTGTCCACCGGGACGTTGGCTCTTACCAAGTTCTTGAGCGAACGTTCGATGTCGCCATCCGACATATCCTTGCTTGGATCATTATCGGTTCGAACGACGGCGATACCAGCGTGGCGGCCGTTAGCCGCCTGAATCCTCGCGGCTCCGCTCTTCGTCGAGAAGTTTCTGGTTCTTCTCGCAATAGTCAATCGCTTCAAGCACGGCGGCAAGAGGCAGATTGTACTCCCGTGCCACCTCGTCGGGCATCAGCGGCTCCGGGCCGACGGTTTCTCGGTAAAGCACTTCGGCCCGGATGCGGCCGTTGACGAAAAGCTGGCGATAATTCGAGCCGCCCAACTTTGGCTGCAGATATCGATATCCGCCGTTGTTGATCATTTTGTCCTCGCTCATCAATCATACCGTCAGATGCGCACTCGTGCATCTCCGCCCCATTTTTTGCCCTCAATTTTTTTGACTTCATTTACGCGGCCGCCGGCTCGGCAGCGTCGGCGGCCTGCTCGCCCGACGGTTGTTCAGCACCGTCTTCGCCCATCACGCCCAACACGCGGTCGGGCAGAAACCGCACGAGCAGCCAACAACAGGCGGTCGAGAGACCGCTCACCAGAATCAGCACATTAAAAGCCGTTCGGTCTCCCCACAGGTCCGAGCCGTGCTTGTAGACGATGCCGCCCAGCCACGTGCCCGCCGCCGCCCCCAAATTGCACAACGCCATGTAGAGGGCGAAGAGTGTGCCCGGCGCGTCCAACGGGCAAGACCGAGCCGCTAGATCGACCAGCACCATGCTGCCGGTCATGTAGGTCAGGCCGGCGATAAGGCTGATGACAATGGCCGACGGTTTGCCGGTGAGGCCCCAATAGACCCAGGTGCTGACAACGCCCGCCAGAATACAAACATGTAGCAGCCAACGCATCGGCACGCGGCGGCAGTAGATGTTGTAGCCGACGCAAGCCAGCAATGAGCCGACAGCCACCAACGAAACCAATTTGCCATAGAAGGCATCGGACAGCTCCAGGGCGCGGGTCGCATACAGATAAAGCACCGCCTGGCAAAAAGGGTTCAGGCTCCAAATGAACACAAACAGCCCGATCACCACCACCAGCGACGGCTGAACGGAGTTTTTGAGCTTGGCCATCGATTGTCGAAAGTTGCCGCGCGGTCCCTGCCGAGGTTCCTCGGTAATGAAGAACAAGCTGAGCACGAAGGTAGCCAGCATCAGTCCCCCACACAGCAAAAAGCCCGACTTTTGCAACCGCTTTTCGCTGAGCACGCCGCCAATCACGCCGGTCAGGATGGTGCCGGTTTGAATGGCGGCCCATTGCACCGATTGCAGCCGGCCGGTGATGCCCAGCGGTTGGCCGGTCTCGATCATCAGGGCGTCGATCACTACGTCGCAAAAAATGATCGAGATGCTGGCGAGCATCAGCCACGAGAGCAGCGGACGGTCGGCGCCTTCGGGCAGCGGCGTGAGGTAAAGCCCGGCGAAACCGATCAGCGCGGCCAGGCTAGTGGCGATCAGATAGCTCTTGCGGCGGTAGCGGCCCAACGGCACAAAATCCGAAAGCAGCCCGAACAGCGGCTTCAGGCACCACGGCAGGGCCAAGATGGCCCCAAACGTCGCGATCTCGGCGGAGTTTTTGCCCCAGGCGCGCAACAGCGAGTTGTCGGGCTGAGCGATCAGCCCGGAGTTGGGGTCGCTGATGCCTTGAATAAAGTAAATCGCGCCGAACAAGAACCCGATTCGGAGCGTCTCGATCAGCCCCAGGGCCTGGCGTCGCAGGGTGCGTCGTTCCATGCTTGTGCCC
>DATFDL010000624.1:0-5079 GCA_035252155.1 Pirellulales bacterium
ATGTTTGCCACCAGCTTTAGCTGGTGGTCTCAAAGCCGCTTCCCCCTTTTCTTCGTCTGTCGTGCTTCCGCCGCCGGCGGCGGCGGAAGCACGACCAAAAAAGGTTTTGTTTTGTGGCTAGCTGCCCACCAGCTAAAGCTGGTGGCAAAAAAAAGGTCGCGACAGCCGAGCAGCATTTCGTTCGCTGCGACTAAAAACGTGACAATTTCCGCGGAAAACCCACCAAGCCAGATCTTTGATAAGCTGCGGGGAGTGGAGCATTTTTCCTCGTCGCACTCGGGCCGAGAGACATGAATCATCAAGAACTGCTGACCGCCGTGCAGGGGCGACGACACTCGCTGGGCATCGGCTTAGCCGCCGATTACCTGCGCGAATTGCAAGTCTGCCTGGGCGGCGGCTGCCCGTCGCGATTGCTCGAGGGCGTCACGCCAAAGCAATGGCGCACGTGGATGACCGCGGCCAAACAGAAGCTGGTCTATCACCATCCGGAGATGACGCCGATAGCGACACGGGACGGTAAAGACTCCGGGGCATCGTTACACTCTGCCCCAGCCACCGGCCGAGTGGGCGGCGCGGAGGCACACGGTAGCGACGTCAGGCTGGAAAGCCTGACCTACAAGCTGCCGCCCCACACCATCGCCACGTTTCCGGCCGTTATCACCACCACGCGACAAGATCGCGATGGCGATGTGCTGGAGACGAGCGGCGCCCAGCTCGATCCGGCGGCGCCGCTGCTGTGGCAGCACCTGCCCGATTTGCCGATCGGGCGGCTGCTAAGCGAAGACCAACGCACCAGCGATCGGCTGACCGGCACCTTTGCGATCGCCGGCACCGCAATGGGACAAGATGCCGCACTGCTCGCCGAGCACGGCGCGCTGCGCATCAGCCACGGCTTCTTGCCCACTGCCTGGGAGCCGCTGGACGTCGACGATCCATCCGCCGGCTACCACATTTTGCAGTTTCAGATTTTGGAGGTTTCGCTCGTTTCGGTGCCTAGCAATCCGGACGCGGTGATCGAAGCCTTCAGTCGCCAGAAGCTGGCGCATCCGCTGGTCAAGGCGTGGGCCGGGGCGCGGTTCGAGGCGCGGCCGGTGGTGGTGGGGTGGAGAGACGAGTGGGCGAGGGGGCGACAAGGCGAGGGGGCGATGAGGAGACGCGGAGACACGGAGAGGGGGAGAAACGGAGATAGGCAAACACTTCAACCAACTAGGGAGTTGAATGCGATGGATGAGACTGCAATGGAAACGAAAGCGGGGCGCGTGTTCAGCGCGGCCAATGAGAAGCGACTGCGGGCGGCGGCGTTTCATTACCAGGCCATCGAGCACCACGACGACGCCACCGACGACGTCGCCGAGCTGGCGCGAAAGGCCACGCAGCCGCTCGACGACATGCTCAACCAGCCCGACAGCGAGCCGGAGTTTGCAGGCCATGAAAGCGGCGAGGGCGACGTGCCGGCGGGCGAGGCCGCGTGCGAGGTGTTGCAGGGCAAGGCAGGCCGGGCCGTCTCGGCCGAGAACGCCGCGCGGCTGAACGAATCGGTCGCTCATGGAAAAGCCATCGTGGGTCATGCCGAGGCGACCGCGCCGGTGCGCGGTCTGGCGAACGAGGCGGTCCAACATGTCCAGCGAGTTTTGGCCACCGACACAGCGCCGCAAGACGATGACGATGGCGACATGAGCTATGACGGCGGCAATCCCGAGGCCGGGGTCGTGCCGGAACACTCCGCATTCCGCACTCCGAACTCCGCACTGGATCCGCCGGGGCATCGGCAAGCCTCTGCCCCAGCCACCAGCAGCACGCACTTTTCACATTTGTCTCAGGAACAAGGAATCTCCACCATGCCGACCGAAACGCAAGTCACGCCCGAAACGATTTTTTCCGCTCCCGTTCCCGCTCCCGCCGGCGCGCCGCGGGTCAAACGCGCCAGCGAACAATACGACTCAACCAAGCGCCGGCTTTGCTGGCCCACCGACAAAAAGGCCAGCCTGCACCTGGGCCGCCTGGCAGGCCAAGATTTGACGTTCGAAAACCGCCCGGCGTATACATCGAGCCAGCTCGAAAAAGCCATGGCCGGCGCCTGGCTCAAGCACAAACTGGCCAGCCAGCTCGGCACCGCCCATCTGCTGAGCGACCACGACAAAGACCTTTATCGCGAGCTGGTCGAGCGCGGCGAATGGGTGGGCGAAGTCCGCGACGGCAACGGCACGCATTACTACCGCGAGCCGAACAAGCTCGCGCCGCTGCACCAGAAGACGCTGCTGGCCGACTCGACTTCGGGCGGCCAGTATGCCGTGCCCTACTTCTTCGATGTCGATCTGGTCACGTTCCCGTTGCTCTACGGCGAGTTGTTTCCGCTGGTCGATCTGCGCGAGCTGAACACCAGCAACCAGGTGAAAGGCGCCACGCTGGCCAACCTGACCATCTCCGCCGGTCCCGCCGAAGGCGACACGCCGGGCATCACGCTGCAAACCACCACCAACCTGGTCGGCAGCCTGACCACCAACATCTACAACGCCACGGGCGCCATCACCATCGGCCGCGACTTTTTGGCCGACAGCCCCATCGACCTGCAGGCCGACATCATCGCCTTGTATCAAAAGGCCCTATTGCAGTGGCTCGACAAGGAGATTGCCACCGGCGACGGCACCACCGGCCCGCTCGGCCTCTTCAACACGTCGAACGTGCTAACGGCCAGCGGCAAGAACTCGACCGCCGGCCCGATGACCGTCTCGGACGTCGAAACGATGGTCAAGACATTGCCCAAGCAATACCGCAACAAGCAGGACAACGTGGTGTGGGTCGGCAGCGACGCGCTGTATTTTCGCATCCGCGGCATCTCGGTGAGCGGTACCGACCAGCGGCGCATCTTCGGCTACGACTACGAGCAGTACATGCTCGCCAGCCATCCCTACAAAGTCGAGAACGACGTGGCCGGCAGCAGCCTGGCGTTCGTCAACATGTCGAAGTACCGCATGTGGCGGCGCAAGGGCATGGAGATTCAGGTGAGCGACGAGGGCAAGACCCTGATGTTGGCCAACGAGTTGCTCATCGTCGCACGCAGCCGCTGGGGCGGCCAGTTGGTCGATCCGGGCGCAATGGTCGAGATGACCAACGCTGCATTGCACTAATCGGCGGTGGAGAGTGCGCGTCCGTTTTAAGTGCAGAGGACGTGTTTCGGTTGCGCGGTTGGGGTTCAGGGTTCAGGGTTCAGGGTTCAGCATTTTGCACGACCGTCAAATCGCTTGCGCAAAGCGAACTGCCGATGCACGAGACGCACTCTCAGCCGTAAACGCTCGGAGCCGACCTGAAAACCACCACGAAAATGCTGAACCCTGAACCCCGAACCCTTTGGCGAACCCTGAACCCTTTGGCGAACCCTGAACCCTCAAGCGAACCGTGAACCCTTTAAACTACTAACCGGCCCCATCAACTCGAGAACCCCATGCAACTCACCATCGAACTGGGCAGCGACACGAAGAACATCAGTCCTTGGATCGAGCCGCTGGGCGCGCCGCGGCGCGGACGCTGGCGGCGAGCGCGACTGCCGTTGATGAACCTGGCCGATGCCGAAGTGGCCGGGCTGCCCGACGTGCCGGGCTATCGCATCGCGGTCGATCTTGACCGCAAGGAAGTCCGCGTGTTCGATCCGCTGGCCAAAAAGCCCCGGCCCAGCGCCGTCGAGACCGCTCTGCGCCGCTTCTTCAAACGTCCCATCGACCTGGAAGGCGAGCAGATCACCGCAAATCAATCGCCGGGCACGATCCAGCGCTGGCTGATCGCGATGAAGCGCCTGGTCGACGCGAAGCTGGCCACGGTGATCGAAGGCGAATTCCCGTCATCGGTCGAGGCCGAGATCGACGCCGAACGGGCGGATGATGCAAAGGCGGTCGGGAGGAAGCCCGAGGCGGTGTAGTGCTAGGGGCTGGGGCTAGGGACGGGCGAAGCTCGTCGTCGCGCCCTCGCGCCCACGCCTTGTCGTGCCCTCGTTCTTCCCTGACCCCCGACCCCTGAATCCCGACCCCTTCGCTGAACCCTGAACCCTGTACTCTGACCCCTCCCATGCACCTCGCCATCGTCTGCGATCCGCCCGATGCGGTGCTTGTCAGCAAACCGTGCTGGGCGGCCGACGGCTTTCGCGCCCGCGGGCATGAGGTGCGCATGGTGCACGACGTCGACTCCCTCCGCCAGGCCGACGCCGAGTGCGACTTGCTGATCTTCGATCACAAGTCGGCCGGCGTCAGCCGCGCGGCGCTAGCGCGGCTGGCGCATCAGCCGCGCCGGGCGGTGTGGGTGCAATGGTGGCGAGACCTGGTGGCGGTCGAGGCGAATAAACCGCTGGCAGCTCAAGAATACATCAAGACGTTCGGCGACGTGATGCGTGGCATGGATCGCGTGTTCGTCAAAGAGCGGTCGCTCTTGGATGAATATCGTTCTCTGGGCATCGACGCCGCATGGCTCGATCAAGCCTGCCCGGCCCAGATGCCCGAGTGCGAGCATCGAGCATCGCCTGACTGGGACGTGCTGGTGCTGGGCAGCACGGCATACGACCAGCGGCGGCGCGATGCACGGGCATTAGCGTCGGCGGGCTTTCGCGTGCTTTGGGCGGGCATGGCCGGCGGCGAGCTCGTGCCCGACGGCGTCGAGTGGCATCCGTGGGTCCATCCGTTGAAGTTGCCGCGTTTGGTCAGCCGTTGTGGTGTGGTGTTGGGCGTCGATTGGCGTAGCGACCTGCCAGGCTACACGAGCGATCGTACTTATTTGGCGTGCGGCATGGGAGCCTGTTATGTCGCCCGCTATTGCGATTGCGGCAGCGCATTTCCGCCGGCCGCCTATGCGCCGCCGGCCGCGGTGGCGGCCTGGATCTACGAGAACCCCGACGAGCTGATCGAAATTGTCCGGCGCGCGATGGCGGATGTCGAAGAGCGTCGCCGGCGTGGCCAATGGTCGCGGCGGCAGGTGATGCAAAGACACACTTACGCGCATCGTGCGGATGAGATCACGCAGACGGTGGCGAGCGATTGTGATAGCTAGATGGCGGGAGTTGACGTTCGATGTCTGTAGGGAACGCCCTCCGTGGCG
>DATFDL010000625.1:0-6978 GCA_035252155.1 Pirellulales bacterium
GACCGTGTTTTTTGGAACCGTTCAGACGCCCTTGCACGTCTTGTCGCCTCACCCAATGCGCGTTTAAAAATCCTCGTCGTCTCCGGTGGCCAGGCGCACGTCGTCGAAGCCGGCCGCGGTGCCGGCGTCGAGCGCCATGACCACCTTTTCGTGCCGGGCCTCGCCACTGGCCATCACCATCAGCTTGCCGGGCCCGGACGAATCGACGGCCGACCCGCCTGACCGCGCCTCTTTCAACTTGGCCAACAGCTCTTGCTCGCTGGGCGCTTCGGAGTCGTTCACCCAGATCGTGCTGTCCTTGTCGATCCGCACCACCACGTTGTCGTCGTCCTGTTCGATCTCTTCGATGGTGCGGCTCTGCGCGGCGGCGTCGGTAGGATCGGGCGTGGGAATGTGGATCGATTTTTGCAGAGCGAACGCTGCCGTCACCATGAAAAAAATCAACAGCAAAAACGTAACGTCGACCATCGGCGTCATGTCAAGCCCGTCGTCTTGCGAAATCTCGCCCTTGCTGCCCAGGGTGAACTCTTCCTCGCCTTCCGCCGCCGATGCGATGCGCGGCGGGTCCTCGTCGGCGCGAGCCGTGGCCGTGGCGGCGTGCAGCGCCTCGGGCACAATCTCGTCGGGCGGCGGCACCGATTGCACCGCGCCGCAACCGGTGCACTGCACCTGACGGCCGACGTAATCGGTCGGCGCCTTGAGGCGCTTGCCGCATTGAGCACAGTTAAAGCGAACGACCATGGAAGTGTTCAGGGTTCAGGGTTCAGGGTTCAGCATTCCGGTGCAGGGCATATGGGGTCGGCGCCGACGTTCGGCGTCACACGAATATACTGAACCCAGAACCCTGAACCCTTTCCCACTATTTCGCTTCCAACACCGCCAAATTCAAACTCACTCCTTCCGCGGCGCCGGCCGCCGAGGCCACCCGCGAGACGTCGCGGTGCAACACGCCGCGCTCGGCCTTGATAATCACGCTCGTTTTGCCGGTGGCCAATCCCTCTTCGACAGCCTGCTTGATCTGGGCGTCTTGCTCTTCGGTGGTGCCTTGCAACGGTTGGCCCACCTTGCCGTCGGCCAGGTAGACCGCGGCCGGGGCGTTTTCGCCCGCGCTGGCCACCGAAATAATCACCGAATCTTGAACGCTGATGCCCACGCCGTACTTGGCCGGCGCCAGCTCGAGCGCCGTTTGGGCGTCGGGCGTCGAAGTGACCGTGAAAAAAATCAACAGCAAAAACGTGCAGTCGATCATCGGCGTAATGTCCATCTCGGTGTCCTCGACCGGCCGCTGCCGCCGCTTGATGGGCGGCTCGTCCGGCTCGGCGTGCGGATTGAAATGGGCGTCGAACTCTTCGTGCATCGCGGCCAGTTCCCTCGGTCAATTGAATCTTGCGATTGGAGGATGGCTCGTTAGCGCACCCCCGCGGGCTGTTCCACGGCCGATTGCTCGACCGCGCCCTTGAAGACCTCCATGAACCGGGCCAGCCCGTCGCCCACCAGATCTTCCATCTTGCGGGTGCGAATCTGCACGCTGGCCAACACCAAGCTGAGCGGAATGGCGATCGTCAGGCCGACGAATGTGGTGATGAGGGCCAGCGAGATATCGCCGGCCAGATTTGTGGCGTCGACCTTTTGCGAGCCGGCCAGTTTGCCAAAGGCCGCCATCATGCCCAGCACCGTGCCCAGCAGCCCGAGCATTGGCGCGCTTTTGATCATCGTCACCACCCAGGTGATGCGGTATTCCATTTCGGCCATGATGTCGCGCTGAAAGCGATCGGCCACGAGCTGCTTGACTTTGCCATAGCCCAGGTCGCGGTTGTTGATGGCCAGCAAGGCCAATTGCGGCACGACGCGAGGATCGTCTTGGCAAAGCTCGGCGGCGGCCTCGAAATCGCCCATCTCGACCCGCTCGTTGAGCTGGTCGAGAAATTCGTTTTGCAGCTCTTCGCTCTTGAAGCGAATCTGCGAGAGTCGCCGCCAGACGACGATGATGCAAAACGCCCCCCATAAGGCGTCGAACGCCTGGAAGCCATAGATCGTATTGCCCGCGAATTCTGTAAGGTCTGCCATGTCGTAGGGTGGGCATTGCCCACCACCCCTTCGGTCGCTGATTTTTGGTGGGCAATGCCCACATCGAAGTCACTGGTGGGCAGTCCCCACTCTACAAATAAGTCTGTTCGATCACGTAAAACTCATAGCCCTTCCCCACTTGCCGCACGCCGAACCGCGTCTTGCGAATCTTCGAAGCATCGATGTCCTTGTACTCGTGCTCGGCGGCCAGCAGCATTTGCTCGGTGGGATCGGGATAGAACTGCAAGATCAAGCGACCGTTGGTCGGCAGGCCGGCCTTGGCCGCCAGTTCGCGATCGGCTTCTTTCAGTTTGCCGCGCTTCCAGTTCATCCACAGCCGTTTTTCTTCTTTGCTGGGCTTGACGTAGGTCTCGGGCTTGGGCCGCGACAGGTACTTGGCATAGGTGGTTTGGCCGATACCGATTACGCCCAGCTCGATTTCAAAGTAGTCGAGCTGCCGAGCGTAGGTCTCGAGCGTATTGCCGTCGCCAAAGTTGATCTCCCACCGCAGGTGGGGTGGAATTCCCGGCCGGCCTTCGCCGCCCATCCCCCAACCGGGCACTTTGCCGTCGCCGATCTGCTTACCTCCCCCCTTGGCCTCGCTGTCTTGATCGGTCAGGTTCGGGTCGTCGAGGTCCATCTGCTGGATGGCCACGGCCTCAAGCACGGTGGCCAGCGTGTCTTGCAGTTCCGGCTCGTCCAGATCGCTCTCTTTGGCGATGTCTTGCGGCGTGGGCGAATCGAGCTGCATGCTTTCGCCCACCACGCCGCTTTCGATGCCACCGCCCACCTGCTCATAACGCACGGGCACCGACTTCAGCGGCGGAAAAAAGACGTGCATCCCCAGCCAGGCCATGAACAGGCAAAACACCACCACGCCGATCAAAATCAGCATTGACAGCATCATGCTGGCCACGCGCTCGTAGGCCGACACCTGCAATGTCGGCAAGGTCTGCGGCGCGCGTGCCCCGGCTCTGGAAGGTCGGGCTACCGAACTCACGGGCGGTTAAGAAGAAAGAACGAGTCGACGGGAAGTTCACCGAATCTGCATCCTAAGCCCGTCAAAAATGAGTGTCAAGCAGCCCTGCTTGCCAACTGCCGCCCCCCGATTCATACTTCCTTGGCACTTTGATTCACTACCTCTTTGGCAGCCCGCCATGACGCACCCCACACACCGCCGCCAATTTCTCAAAACCTCGGCCCACCTGACCGCCGGCCTGGCCGCAAGCGGCTTGCTAGCGTACGCCGCGGAGGCCGCCGAAGACAAAAAGCCGCTCTACAAAATTTCGCTGGCCGAGTGGTCGCTCAATCGGGCGCTGTTCGGCAAAAAGCTTGATCATCTCGACTTCATCAAATCGGCCAAACAAGAGTACGGCATTGAGGCGGTCGAATATGTCAACCAGTTCTTCGCCGACAAGGCCAACGACAAAAAGTACCTGACCGAAATGAAGCATCGCGCCGACGATCTGGGCATCAAGAGCGTGCTGATCATGATCGATGGCGAAGGCCACCTGGGCGACCCCGACGAAGCCAAGCGGCGGCGGGCCGTCGAGAATCATTACAAGTGGGTCGAGGCGGCCAAGTTTTTGGGCTGCCATTCCATCCGCGTCAACGCCGGCAGCAGCGGCAGCTACGAAGAGCAACTCGATCGGGCGGCCGATGGCCTGCGGCGGCTGAGCGAGTTTGGCGAGAAACACGAGATGGGTGTGATCGTCGAAAACCATGGCGGCCTGTCGTCGAACGGTAAGTGGCTGGTGTCGGTCATCAAGCAGGTCGGTAACAAGTGGTGCGGCACTCTGCCCGACTTCGGCAATTTTCAGGACTATGACCGCTATCAGGGCGTGACCGAGATGATGCCTTATGCCAAGGCGGTCAGCGCCAAGTCGACCGATTTCGACGCTCAAGGAAACGAGGTTCACACCGACTATCGCAAGATGATGCAGATCGTGATCGACGCGGGATATCGCGGCTATGTGGGCATCGAGTACGAGGGCGGCAAGCTGAGCGAGCCGGAGGGAATTCGGGCCACCAAGAAGCTGCTGGAGCGTATACGCGAAGAGCTCTCGTAGAACGGAATTCATTCCGTTCCTGAGTCTGGCCGGTGTATAACAGAACGGAATGAATTCCGTTCCACGACAACTCATCCTGGCCAGCGCGTCGCCGCGGCGGCGCGAATTGCTCGCCGAAGCGGGTTATCAATTTCGTGTCGTGGCGCCGGGTGAGGCTGCCGAAGACGCTGGCCGCGACGGCGAAAGCCCGGCGCAACTGGTCGCGCGATTGGCGCGTCAAAAGGCCGCCGACGTGGCCGGACGGATCGACTCAGGCTTGATCGTGGCCTGCGACACCGTGGCCGACTGCGAGGGAAAGATCCTGGGCAAGCCGCGCGACGAAGCGCACGCGCGCGAAATGCTCCAGTGGCTCAGCGGGCGAAAACACCACGTCTATTCCGGGCTGTGCTTGTGGCCGCTGCCCGAGGGCCGGCCGCGGATCGAAGTCGAGCGAACGACGCTTCGCATGCGGCGGCTGACGGCGGCCGAGATCGACGATTATCTGGCCGGCGGCCTGTGGCGCGGCAAGGCCGGGGCCTTCGGCTATCAAGACCGGCTCGGCTGGCTGGAGATCATCGAGGGAAGCGAATCGAACGTGGTCGGGCTGCCGCTGGAGCGGCTGGCCGCGATGTTGGCAGATCCTAGTCTTGCAACGATCGGCACAGGCAGGCCACAATAGCCGTATGCCCGACTTCGGCCACACTCTGTCCGACGAAGAATTGATGGGCCGCGTGCAGGCGGGCGACACCGCAATGTTCGCCGAGCTGGTCCGCCGCTATCAACCGGCCTTGGCCCGAGTGGCGGCCAGCCGGCTAGGCCGGGCCGACTGGGCCGAAGACGCCGTACAAGAGACGTTTCTGGCGGCCTTCAAAGGCCGGCATACCTATCGCCCGCCGCACAGTTTCCGCACCTGGCTCTGGACGATCCTGCTCAATCAGTGCCGGCGCTCGTGGAAAGTCCGAGCCCGCCGGCCGCGGATCCGCGGCTGGGGCGATGAGCCGGCCGAGTTGGTCGAGCCGGCCGTGTTTCAGGCCAGTGTCGAACGTGGCGAATCGTCGCCGTTGACGCGGTTGCTGGCCCAAGAACGGGCCGGGCTGGTCGATGAACTGCTCAAGCAACTGACGCCGGTCCAGGCCGACGCCGTGCGGTTGCGGTTTTTCGGCGGCCTGAAGTTCGAAGAAATCGCCGAGGCCACCGGTTGCAGTCTCGGCACGGCCAAGAGCCGTGTGAAATGGGGTTTGCTGCGTTTAGCCGAATTGGTCCGTCATGCGGAGCCAATTCAAAGAGACGACTTATGATTCAATGCGACGAAGTGTTCGACATTCTCACCCGCGGGCCTTTCCCCACTGGCGCGGCGTCTGATGGCATCGTCGAAAGCCATCTGGCCCAATGCGACGAATGCCGCCGCCTGGCCGAAGCTCTCAGACCCGCCATCGAGCTTTTGCAAGAGGCGATCACCCCCGACGAAGGCCGCGACCTACCGCGCTATTGGGGAAATCTGGCCGAGCCGCAGACGGCCGGGGCAACCAAGGCGACGGCTACGAAGACGCGGCGCCAACGGCCGTTCGGGCATCACCCGGCAACATCGCAGGCGGTGCTTCCCACGCGCACCGCATCCTGGAACGGCGCGGCGCGATTGGCGGCCGCCGTGCTACTAGGGCTCGTCCTGGCGGGGCTGCTGCGGCAGGCCACCCAATCGCGCCAAGACGTGATGAATCAAATGGCTGGCCGAGGGCAATCCGCCCACTGGCGGCTGAGCGACGACGGCGACCGCTGGTTCGCCGAGCAAGCTCTGCCCGCCGCCTGCCGTCGGCCCGTAAGCGGGCTGACGCTCGTTGCGGCGCTCGACCCCATGGCGGAAACAATCGGACCGCCGACGGAACAACGTTCCGCCGACGGTCCTGGGTCTGCCGATTCTCGTTCTTCGGCCGCGGCCCGGCTAGCGTGCTGCCTGGGATGCCACTCGGCCAAAGACCGCAAGCTACTCGCGGCGACCGCGGTCGGCCGTCTCGTGCAAGCCTGCGGCGCTTGTCACGAGTAAGTTATTGTTGGCGCCGACGGCCACCAAAACCAAACGCGGCGCCCGGCGGCAGGTCAATCTTTTCGCCCTGCATCTTGGCGAACTGCTCGCGCTGCTCGGCGGTCAAGACCGCCAACGACTTTTCGTTCGATTCCTTCATGATCTCTTGGCCTTTTTCTTGGCCGCCTTGGTTCTGGAAGTTCTCACGCATTTTGTTCCGCGTTTCTTCGCCGATGGACGACAGCCGTTGTTTCTGGTCGTCAGTCAGCTTCAGTTCGGCCGCCACTTTCTCGTCGTGCAAGGCGCCGGCGCCCTGGGCTTGCAGCACAATTTGACCGAGCCGATCGCTCTGCTCTTTGCTCAGAATCTTGCCGGCCTCATCCGCTGCGGCCTTGGTCTTTTCGCCCATTTCGGCGAATTTCTTTTGGCGCTCCTCGTCGCTGACCTGGCCGAGACCCTGGCGGAGCTCTTGCATTTGGCTGCGATAGTCGTCGGTGAGCTTGGTCAACTTCGTCTTTTGTTCGTCGCTCAGCTTCAGAGCGTCTTGCACTTGTGTGACTGCGAGCAGATTCACTCGCATGCCGTCGGTCGAACCGCCAAACGGTCCTCCGCGGCCTCGGCCTTGGGCTAGCGCCTGCGAGCCGGCGGCCAACAAGGCGAATGTCATCAATAAAGCAATTTGGATACGTCGGGCGGACATTGGGCAACTCCTTGGAACGGGTGGTTGAAGTGTGGGAACGCAAATCGATAGCGATCGCCTGGGCGAAGCCGGCTATATAGTACCTTCGACTGCTCCAAAGGTTTCGCGCAAAACCGACAAAATCGCAGATTTTCTGTTCGGTG
>DATFDL010000626.1:0-10089 GCA_035252155.1 Pirellulales bacterium
TGCCGATGACGCTGAGTAGGCGCAAGGCGTCGCATGCGTGCCATCAAAGGCGCAGCGCGCTGCGCCTTTGAACGCGCGCGGGCCGCATACCGGACTCATCGTCGAGCGGCCTTAGAGCGCCTAACAAAATCTCGGACGAACGTGCAATCACTTATTGCTGCACTTCGCTGCGCATGGTGCAGGTGGCCGAAAGCGTGGTGGCGTCCAGCACCGCGGACGAGTGCAGCCAGCTTACCGCGGCAAAAGGCACCTCGACCGTGACCGACACTGGGTCGCCATTGGTGGCCGCGCCGGGCGGATTGGGATTTACGGTGACGGTGGCGCCGGAGATCGATGAGGCGGCCAGGCGATCGGTGGCGGCCGTCAATGCGTCAGAGGTCTGCGCGCCGGCGCAGACCGCCGCCCGCACTCCCTCGCGGGCCGCTTCCATCACCACCTGCTGCACGACCAGCATCCGCCCGTACTCGATCACTCCCAGCATGAGCACCAGAAACAAGGGAGCGACGATCGCGAACTCGACCGCCGCCACGCCGCGACGCGCGGCGGCGCGCCTCGTCTGGCAAGAGCGAATGTGTATGCGAGTGGGCATGTGCGTCTCTTCCCGCGTGCCTACGATGGGCCTCGCTGTGCTTCGGGTTGCTGTCGGCGCACCACGAAACGCGGTCTCGGCGACTCTTTAGAACTCTAGGCCAACGCGGCCGGAATTCTCACGAATTCTGCTACCGCATCTCACGCCACGCGCTGCGCATTGCGCCGCGCGTAACGATTATCCGGCTGCCCGTCGCACCATGTCCGGCCACAACGCGCACCCGGCGGCGCTCCGCCGCCGGCGTGGCGTAGGCTTCGATAAGGGAATTTTGAGAACCATTGGCTGAGTGCTCTATGTGGCCCGCGAAGAAGAAAAAACGCAAACGTTGGTTTGTCGAGCCGCGAGTGCAAGGGGCCTTCATGTTGCGGGCCGTCGTCTATTGGCTGAGCTGCATGTTTTGCCTCATGAGCTTGACCTCGATCTGGAACACCATCACCCGCCAGGCCGACTTTTTTGGGTTTCACATGCCCGGCGGCTTGCCGACCTGGGTGGTGCCGCCGTTGGCTTCGCTGATGTTTCTGCCGATGGTGATGTACGACATGGTGCGGCTGAGCAACCGGCTGGTGGGACCGATTTTGCGGCTGCGGGCGGCCATGCGGGGCGTGGCCCAGGGGCGGCCTACGGCCGCGATGTCGTTTCGCGATGGCGATTTTTGGCGCGAGTTCGCCGGTGAGTTCAACTCGGTCGCCGACCGGATCGCTATGCTCGAACGAGCCTTGCGTGCGGCCGAAGCGCGGCTGCGCGAGCGTCCCGAGGCCGGCCTGGCCGAACCGGCGCTTGCCGCCGCCGTAGAGAGCGATACGTGAAGCAACGGAATGATACTCCGTTCTAGGAGGCGACGACGCATTTGCCTCGCCCCAAATAAAAAGCTAGGTATTGATTGGTCATCTTGGCCCACATTTCTGCAAACCGAAACGGCAAACCGATCGCGAGGTCGGGACGCAAAGCCATGGGGCTCGCCGGAGCTCGCCAGGCTACCGAAGTTTGCAACCGGAGGTTGCAAATGAACGCGTTGGTCGCATCGTTCCCGTTGGCCGGACATCGCTCGCCCGCTGCGGCGCGCTGCTCAGCCGCGCGCCGCACCGCGGCGCGTCTTTCGTCGCGTCGCCGGCGAATTCGCCGCGATCGCCGAGGCGCCATCGTCGTACTGACGGCTTTTTTGATGGCGGCCCTGCTGGGCCTGGTGGCCCTGGTCGTCGACCTGGGTTACCTGATGCTGGCCCAGACGCAGTTGCAAGACGCCGCCGATGCGGCCGCACTGGCTGGCTCGGCCGTGCTCGCCCAAGGACCGGCAGCCGCGCGTGCCGAGGCCCAGCGATTCGCGTCGCTTAACACCGTCGGCAAGTCGCCGGTGAAGATCAATGCCAGCGACATTGTGCTGGGGCATTGGGACTGTGTCTCGCACACGTTCACTCCCATGACGGGCGCCGACGAGGCCAACGCCGACAGCATTCAGGTCACTTGCCGGCTCTCCGAGAGCGGCGGCAGTCCCCTATTTTTCAGCAGTCTTTGGGGCACGCAAACGGCCAATCCCACCGCGGTCTCGCTGTCGCAATCGCTCTGCACTCAATGCGGGCCGTTCATCGGCGTCAATGAAGTGGTGATGCTGGGCAACGCCCAGACCGATAGCTACAACTCATGGGCGGGGCCGTATTCGTCGGCCACGGCCGGCTCGCAAGGCTCGGTGTGCAGCAACGGGCCGATTGGCCTGATCGGGCACGTTTCGATCCACGGCGACGCGCACCCCGGTCCGGGGCAGATTCTCGGCGAGATCGGCCGTGACACCGTAACGGGCTCGACCGCACCGCGAAGTAGCCCCATGGCGTTGCCGCCGGTCAATTTCGGCAGCGCAGCCACCGCGAACAATAATCAGAACATTCCCATGACCGCCAAGGGCCGCAGCCCGCTCAATGGCACCGCGCTCACACTCAGCGGACACGATACGCTGACGCTGCCGCCCGGCACCTATTATTTCAGCTCGGTGCAGATCAGTGGGTCGAGCTCGCTGGTGACCAGCGGTCCCACCGTGATCTATTGCACCGGCAACTTCGACTGTAGCGGCGGCTCGCTGGTGAACCCCACGCTACTGCCCCGCAACCTGCAACTTTACTGCACCGGACAATTCTGCACGTTGTCGGGATCGACCGATTTTTATGGAGCGATTTACGCACCGACCACGCAACTGATCGTTGACGGGTCGGCCGAACTGTTCGGCAACCTGGTCGGCTCGAACCTGGTATTGATCGGCGACGCGAAGCTCCACGCCGACCAATCGCTCGGGCCCTTGCAGGGATGCATTCCCTTCCCGCGGATCCTCAACTGATCGCCCAGGGGCGAAGAAACGATCCGCTCATGGCACGACTCTTAGCGATCTCGCTGACGGTGGTCCTGATCGAATGCGGGGCGGCCGTGCTGTTCGGTCGCTTTCGACTGGCGAATGCCGACCGCGACGGCGTGCCACGCGCCGTGCTGGCGACCGCCACTTGCGACTTCGGCCAAGTGCGGCCGGGCGGGCTGCTGACCGCTCGGTTCCCAATCGAAAACCGCGGCACGCGGCGACTGATATTGACCGAGCTCGACCGCAGTTGCGACTGCGTGCGGGGCGATCGACCGGAGATCGTGGTGGGGCCGGGTCGCTCCGCTGAGATCGGCGTTCGGTTCGACACCGAAGAGCTTGCCGGTCCCGTGCAGCTTGAAATTCGCTATTCGACGAACGACCCCGCGCTGCCGACGATTTTGCTGCATGTTTTGGCCGACGTCGAAACGCACACCTCGCGGTAGCCCCGGCCCTCGTGGCCGGTCAGAGCCGTTACGCGGAAATTTCGAACAGAAGGCAACGAAGGGAACAAAGAATAAGGACGCCGTCTGTAGGGAACGCCCTCCGTGGCGTTCCGAGAACTGCAATTCGACCTCGCGCCGCCCCTCGCGGAACGCCACAGACGGCGTTCCCTACAGAGGAAATGGTTGACCGGCGTCTGCAACGCTAAGTACACTATAGAGTTGCAGTTCATTTGTTCTCACTTCGAGAAGCATGCGATATGTTCCGTCATTGTTTTCATCTGCCGATCTGTCGAATCGCGGTCTGCGTGGCTGTGGCGATTATCGTCGGCACGCCTTCGCTGGCCCAGTCACGCACGCCGGGCAAACGGCCGGCGGCGGCGTCAAAGGCCGCGGCGGGGCAGTTCCGCGCGCTGGCGCCCGGCGTCGAGGTGACCATTCCGCCCGACAACGACGTGGCCGCCACCTTCAGCCGGCACGACCTGGTCGAAGTTCTGGCCGTCGATCCGGAGTATGGCGAGCGCGCTTACTCGAAAGGGCGGTCGCTGGCCAAGGACGTGGTTTTCACGCGCAACATCTGGTGCTTGGAACTGACGTTCAAGCCGATGCGAATGATCATGGTCGACGTGCCAACCAAGGAGGGCCGCTTCGATCGCAAGCTGATCTGGTATCTGCTGTACCGCGTTAAGAACACAGGCAAGGAAGTGGAGCGCATGGTTTCTGAGGACGGCGAGATCCGCTCGTCGCTGGTCACGGCCAACAAGCCCATCAAGTTTGTGCCGCGCATCTGGCTCGAAAGCTGGGACACGGGCAAGGCGTATCTTGACCGGATGATTCCGGTGGCCATTCCCGAGATCGAACGGCGCGAGGACGCCGCTCAGCGGCTGCTGAACGACAAGCAGCTTCATCCCGAAGCGCCCGCGCGGCTGCTGAATACCATCGAAATGGAGCGCGAGATTCCGCCCAGCCCCGAAGGGCAAGATTTGGGCGTGTGGGGCGTGGCCACCTGGGAAGACATCGACCCGCGGACCGACCATTTTTCGATTTACTTTCAGGGACTGACCAACGCCTATCAATGGCAGGACGCCAAAGAGGGCGACGCCTACGTCTACAAAAAGGGCGACCCAATCGGGACCGGCCGCAAGCTGGCCGAAAAGACGCTGCGGCTGAACTTTTGGCGTCCCAGTGACAAGTATTACGAGCACGAAGAGGAGATTCGCTACGGCTTCTACGAACACCCTGGCCTGGAGCGGTTTCGTCTCTCGCCCGACGACCAGGTTGACTACCGCTGGCTTTACCGGTAAAAAGCGTGATTCGTAGCACTATGTCAAGAAAAACGGAATGAATTCCGTTCTACGAGGGAGATAGCGATGGCGCATAAAAAGGGACAAGGCTCCAGCCGCAACGGCCGCGACTCGAACGCACAGCGGCGGGGCGTCAAGAAATTCGGCGGCGAGCAGGTTTGGGCGGGCAACATCCTGGTCCGCCAAGTGGGCAATCGGTTCTTCGCCGGCAAAGGCGTCGGCCAAGGCAGCGACTTCACGCTGTTCGCGCTGGTCGACGGCTACGTCAAGTTCGACCAAGGCGGCCGCCGCGTGAACATTGCCGAAACACGCGCGTAGATGTTTGTCGATCTCGTCCGCATTCATGTGCAAGCCGGCCGGGGCGGCAACGGCTGCGTCAGCTTCCGCCGCGAGAAATACGTGCCGCGGGGCGGCCCCGACGGCGGCGACGGCGGCGATGGCGGCAGCGTGGTAATTGTGGCCGAGCCGGGCGTCGATAGCTTGGCCGCGCTCTCGCATCGCCGGCATTGGACCGCCGCCAACGGCGAGCCCGGCAGCGGTGCCAATCGCCACGGCCGCAGCGCCGAAGATGTCACGCTGCGGGTCCCGCCGGGCACCATCGTCTACGACGCGGCGGCCGGATTCATTCTGAAAGACTTGGCCCGGCCCGGCGACAGCGTGATCGCCGCCCGCGGCGGAGGCGGCGGCAAGGGCAACACGCGCTTTAAGTCGGGCACCAACCGCGCCCCCCGCGAAGCGACCGAAGGCGATGCCGGCGAATCGCGCGAGCTGATTCTCGAGCTCAAGGTGATCGCCGACGTGGGCCTGATCGGCAAGCCCAACGCCGGCAAAAGCACGCTCCTCAGCCGCCTGTCGCGGGCCAGGCCCGAGATTGCCGACTACCCGTTCACCACCAAGTTTCCCAATCTCGGGCTGGTGCAGCTCAGCTATGAGCGTTCCTTCGTCCTGGCCGACATCCCCGGCTTGATCGAAGGCGCACACGCCGGGCACGGTCTAGGGCACGAATTTTTGCGGCACATCGAACGGGCCGGCATTTTGGTTCACCTGGTCGAGCCGCAGCCAGCCGACGGCTCGGACCCGGTGAGTAACTATCGTGTGATCCGCGAGGAATTGAAGCTTTACAATCCCGCGCTCATTGGGCGGCCGGAGATTGTCGTCGTCTCCAAATCTGAGTTGCCTGGCGCCGACGAAGTGCGGCAACGGCTGGAGCAGGACCTTGGCCGACCGGTGCTAGCTCTTTCAGCGGTTACCGGGCAAGGCCTCGACAAGCTGATTCAAGCCCTGGCCCGCGAGTTGACGGTCGGCGAAGGCCGCCGCTACAATTTCGCCCCGAGCAGCCCGACGGTGTAGCCGTTTTGCCGCAGGACATGGGTGGCTTTGCCGTTGACGGTCAAAAGAACAATCAGGCCGACGCAGGGAATCAGGGTCAACAGGCCCGCCAGAATCCCCAGTCCGGCGCCGTAAACTTTCGTCGCCAGCAAAAAGACGAAAACCATTCCCGTGAGCCCGATGAGTAGGACGCCCAGCCGAAGAAAGAGGATCAACTGCTGAGGGAGGAAGAACTGTCCGAGGATGGCGATCAGATAGAGCAGAATGCAAACCATAATTCCCTTCTGATAGATGGCGACGCTGCGCACGTCTTCGCGCCGGCCACTTAGCACGCCCACCACCGGCCCGTCGGCCAATGGGGCACGGTACGGATTGTCGTCCATTGCAAGTTCTCCTTGATTGGTCCGAGCCGATTTGTGCCTCGCGCGGTGGAATGAAAGCCACCGCCAGCATAAACGCCCGCAGGACTTGACGCCATACTCGCGTCTCGCGTCAAAGCCGCCAAAATAGTCGCGGCACGCATTTGAGGGAAATGCGGTCGCCAAAAGGCAACCGCTGGTCTCCGCCACGCAGTGCCGGAGCTACTTGACGCGTGCAATCGGCCGCGGGGCTGCCAATAATGAAAGCCCGCCGGCGGCAGCCCCGCCAGCCGCATTTTGACCCGCTTTGAGGGAGGCACTGTGATGCCCGTGTCGAGAGTTCGTCTGCTTTTACCGTCGCTGCTGTCCCTGGTGTGGCTCTGCGCGTGGGCCGGTACCGCCGGCGCGCAAGGCCTGGAATATGTCAAGGCGAACTACACCAAGTACGAGTACCGCATCCCGATGCGCGACGGCAAGCGGCTGTTCACCACGGTCTATGTGCCCAAGGACGACGCGCAAACCTGGCCCATGCTGCTCACTCGCACGCCGTATAGCGCCGGCCCCTACGGCGCCGACCGCTATAAGAGCGATCTTGGCCCCTCGCCGCTCTTTGGCAAAGAAGGCTACATCTTCGTCTATCAAGACGTGCGTGGGAGGTGGATGTCGGAAGGCGAGTTCGTCAACATGCGGCCCTACGTGCCGGAAAAAAATGGGCCGAACGATATCGACGAGACTTCGGATACCTGGGACACCATCGACTGGCTCACGCGGCATGTGCCCAACCACAACGGCAAAGTGGGCATGTGGGGCATTTCGTATCCCGGTTTTTATACGGCGGCGGGCATGATCGACGCCCACCCGGCCCTCAAGGCCGCCTCGCCCCAGGCGCCCGTGACCGATTGGTTCGTCGGCGACGATTGGCACCACAACGGCGCTCTGTTTCTGCCGCACCTGTTTAATTTCATGGCGAATTTCGGCCGCCCGCGGCCCGAACCTGTCAAGAAAATGCGCCCACACTTCGAGCACGAGACGCCCGACGGCTACGACTTCTTTTTGCGGTTGGGCACGCTGGCCGACGCCAACGCCAAGTATTTTGAAGATCAGGTGGCGTTCTGGAACGACGCCATGCAGCACGGCACGT
The DNA here is from genome assembly GCA_035252155.1 of Pirellulales bacterium. Lineage (GTDB taxonomy): Bacteria > Planctomycetota > Planctomycetia > Pirellulales > JAICIG01 > JAICLL01. The sequence goes on from DATFDL010000626.1 coordinate 7,501, forward strand.
ATGACGATTTTTGGAAAGCCCGTAATCTGCGCCAGCATCTGAGAAACATCCGGCCGGCCGTGATGACCGTGGGCGGATGGTTCGATGCCGAGAATTTGTTTGGGGCGTTGGAGACTTATAAGCACGTCGAGCAATCGAGCCCTGACAGCGCGAATATGCTGGTGATCGGCCCCTGGCGACACGGCGGCTGGAGCAGCGACGACGGCTCGAAGCTGGGTGACGTCTCGTTCAACTCGAAAGTGTCGGGCTTTTATCGCGAGAAGATCGAGCTGCCGTTCTTCGAGTTTCATCTGAAAGGCAAGGGAGATTTTAAGCCGCCCGAAGCTTGGGTGTTCGAAACCGGCGTCAACCAATGGCGGCGGCACGAGCGTTGGCCGCCCGCGGCCGCGAAAGCCAAGCCCATCTACCTTGGTGCGGGCGGACGACTCTCGTTCGAACCGCCCGAAGAGAAAGAACCGACTTATGACGAATATGTCAGCGATCCCGACCGCCCGGTGCCGTTCATCGATCAGATCACCAATGCCATGGCGGCGGAATACATGATTGCCGACCAGCGGTTTGCCGCCCGGCGGCCCGACGTGCTGGTCTATCAAACCGACGTCTTGGAAGAAGACGTGACCATTGCCGGTCCATTGCGGGCTGAGCTGCAGGTGTCGACCAGCGGCACCGACAGCGACTGGATCGTGAAGCTGATCGATGTCTATCCCGATGACTATCCTGACCCCAATCCCAATCCATCGGGCGTGCGCATGGGCGGCTATCAGCAGCTTGTTCGCGGCGACGTGATGCGCGGCAAGTTTCGCAACAGCCTGGAAAAGCCCGAGGCGTTCACGCCCGGCGAGCCGACTGCGGTCAACTTCGCGCTACCCGACGCCTATCACACCTTCCGCAGCGGGCACCGCATCATGGTGCAGGTTCAGAGCACCTGGTTTCCCCTGGTCGATCGTAATCCGCAGCAGTTGATGGATATTTATCACGCGAAGCCGGCCGATTTCCGCCGGGCCACGCAGCGGCTGTATCGCTCCGGCAAGCTGGCGTCGCGCATCGTGCTGCCGGTGGTGGGCGGGCCGTAGTAATGGCATACAATGTTAGCATCGCTCGCCGGGCGACCAACGAGCATTTTGCCTTTTGCGTTTTTCATTTTGACTTTCTTGGGCCGGTGGACCAACAGTAGAATGACGAACTATGGCAACCGTCGAAAAAACCCTGCTGAGGGGTGAAAAGCGGATCGCGCTCTCGGGCATTTCCTGGGAGCTGTATGAGCAGTTGCGCAAGAACGAGGAAAACCGGCATGTGCGCATGACTTACGACAGCGGAAGGCTGGAGCTCATGAGTCCTTCGCCCGACCACGCCGCAATCAAGCGATTGATCGGCCGCATGATCGAAGCGTTCACCGAAGAATTGGACATCCCGTGCCGGAGTCTTAGCGACACGACGTGGAAATGTCGTGAACTCGCGAAGGGGCTGGAGGCCGACGAATGTTACTACATAATCAATCACCCGCGAGTTTGCCGCCGCCGCCACGTTGATCTCGCAGTTGATCCGCCGCCGGACCTGGCAGTCGAAACGGAAATCAGCCGCAGCGTCGTGCCGCGTTTGCGCATCTACGCCGCCCTGGGAGTTCCAGAAATCTGGCGCTGGCGCAAGACGGGTCTGGCCGCCTACTCACTTGGCACTGACGGAAAATACGTCGAGCGCGAATACAGTTTGAACCTGCCGATGCTGCGGGTGAAAGACATCGAGCCGTTTCTGGAGTTTGAAGTGGCAGCGAACGAGACCGCCTGGATCCGCAAATTCCGCGTCTGGGTGCGAGAGCGGTTCTTGAACCGGCCCGGCGAAACCCCCTGAACACCCACCCTACTTCTTTGCTTCCTTCGTTGCCTTCTGTTCCATGACGTTGGTTACAGCCAACCGCCGCGGTTTCTGCCCGGCTGGCAGCAGCAGGATTTCGGCCGGTGCGCCGCCGCGGTCGGGCAATGACTCGATCAGCCGACGCGTGGCGTCGGCGCCAAGGCCCGTGTAAATCACAATCTCGTAGCGAGGGTTCAACGGGTTCTGCCCTGCGCATACCACCGCGCTTTCGGCATGGGCATAGGTTTCTTCCCGAATGACGAACGAACCATTGCCAAACCTGACCGGCAGTCCCTTGGCATAGCGCCGGGCGATTTCGTTCGTGGCCGGCCGACCGATCAAAAGCAGATGATGATCGCGCAGGTCGTCGTCGCTCACATCGTCTTCGGATCTGATCGGCGGCGTGATGTTGCTCCAGCGTCGGGCAATCTTTCGCTGCAATAGTTCCGCCGCCTCGCGCTGGGCCTGCGATTCTTGCCGCGTGCCGTAGACGATCAACGCCCGGTCAGGTTCAATCTCGAACGAGTCGATCGACCAAAAGTTGCCGGTGTCGGCAGTTGCAGCCCGCTCGCCCTTCAGCCACGGCTCAAAGAGCTCGGCCAGCGAGCGATCGGCCGCTTCTTCGGCCGCGGCGACAAACTCGCTCGTCGCCGTGGGACGGCCCGCGTGCGCGCGGCCAAAATCGTCCATAAACGTCTCAAATGCTTCGTCACCCAGTTCCGCACGCACCGCGGCCAA
>DATFDL010000627.1:0-17885 GCA_035252155.1 Pirellulales bacterium
AACTCCGGGCGGGCGTCGCGCCGCCCCCCGCGGAACGCCACAGAGGGCGTTCCCTACAGAGATTAAAAAGGACACGAAGGAATAACCGCGAAAAAGGCGCTATGAACATCATCCGCCAACCACCCGTGCTCAAATGCCTGACATTCGCCGCGCGCGTGCGCCGCGCCGTTTGGCGGCGGCGGCGCTCCGTGAAAGAACTGGCGCTGGAGCGGACGCTTTTTTATCGGCGCGTATGGCACGAGGCCGCCGAGGCTCTGGGTGCGTCGATTGAACCGCTCGGCGACGAAATCTTCGACATCCGTCTGGGCGACTGGCGCACCAAGGTGCAACGCAATTACACAGCCGCCGACGACGCTGTGACGCTCGAGTTGGCCGGTCAAAAACCGTTGGTGCTCGATTTGCTCGCCCGGCAAGGCGTACCGGTGCCGCGCTGGCGGGCGTTTACGATCGCCACACTCGAAGAGGCGGCGGCCTTTCTCGCTCGAGTCGGCGGCGACTGCGTCGTAAAGCCGGCCCGCGACACCGGCGGCGGCGATGGCGTGACCACTCACGTGCGAACTCGCTGGCAGCTTGTCCGGGCCGCCGCCCGCGCCGCGGTCTTCGGCGACGAGCTCTCGATCGAAGAGCAGGTGGCCGGTGACAACTACCGCCTGCTGTACCTCGACGGCGTCTTGCTCGACGCCGTGGTTCGCCGGCCGCCGAGCGTCGAGGGCGACGGCCATTCGACGGTGGCGGCATTGGTCGAGCGAATGAACAATGTTCGCGTTACCTGGGGATCGGAAGCCGCGCAGTCGCTCTTGGCCTGCGATCAAGATATGCGGCAAACGCTTGCGGCTCAAAACCTCTCGCTCGCTTCGGTGCCGGCGGCCGGTCGGACCGTGCGGCTGAAAACGGTCATCAACGACAATGCCGCCCACGACAATGCCGCTGCCGCGCACCTGCTTTGCCGCGAAGTGATCGAAGCCGGCGCCACTGCGGCGGCCGCGGTTGGGGCGCGCCTGGCCGGCGTCGATATCATCACTACTGACCCGAGCCGTCCCCTGGCTGCGACGGGCGGCGTGGTGCTCGAAGTCAACACCACGCCCGGCTTTTATTATCACTATCGTCGCGAGGGAGCGGTTTGTCCGGTGGCGCTGCATGTACTGAACTATCTACGGAGCCTGCCGCGGCAAACGGCGGCTGAGCCGCTCGATTGCGTGCAGTAAGGTACGTTTTGAATGATGTCTGCGACTTGCGAAATCGAACGACCGCAGCCCACGGCCCAACAGGCGCCACGGCGGCGTTCGCGCCTGCGCTTGCCGGCGGCCATCGTCGTGGGCGGCGGATCGAACGCGCTGTCGATCGCCCGCAGCCTGGGACAATCGGGCGTAACCGTCTACGCCATCAACGAGCCCGCGGCCCACGTGCGCTATTCGCGTTACGCCCGGTGGATCGACCTGCCGGCCGATCCTGAGAGCCAAGCCCGCTGGCTGCTCGGCCCTGAGTCGGAACATCTCCGCGGCAGCGTGTTGCTGGCCGCCGGTGATGCGGCGATCGAATTGATCGCCGAACATCGCGATGAGTTGGCCGAAAAGTATCTGCTCGATCTCTCGAACACCGCCGCGCAGCGGACCATGCTCAACAAGCTCGACACCTACCGAGCGGCGGTGGCGGCGGGCGTGCCCACGCCGCGCTTTTGGCTGGCCGCCACGCTCGACGAGCTCGATGCCCTGCGCGGCTCGCTGATCTTTCCGCTGATCGTCAAGCCGCGCCTGTCGCATGTGTTTGAAGAACGCTTCGGGCGTAAATTCCTGGTGGCTGAATCGCATGATCAATTGGCCGACGCCTTTCGCACGGTGCAAGACGCCCGGATCGAAACGATGCTCGTCGAACGCATCCCCGGCGGCGACGATCGGCTCTGCAGCTACTACACCTACCTCGACGAAGACGGGCGGCCACTGTTCGACTTCACCAAGCGGATCATCCGCCGTTGGCCGGTCGGCATGGGCGCCGCGTGTTATCACATCACCGATCACGTGCCCGGCGTCCGCGAACTGGGTCTAAAACTTTTCCACCAGGTCGGCCTGCGGGGGCTGGCCAACGTGGAGTTCAAGCTCGACCCGCGCGACGGCCAGCTCAAGCTGATCGAGTGCAACGCCCGCTTCACTGCGGCCAACGGGCTGTTGGCCGATTGCGGTTTCGACCTGTCGCGGTTTGTTTACAACCGGCTGGCCGGTCTGGAGTCGCCGACCTTGAACCACTACCGCACCGGCGTGCGGCTCTGGTATCCGATCGACGACTTCAAGTCATTTCGTGAGCTGCGGCAGCGGGGCGAGATCACGTTGACTCGCTGGTTGGCCAGCCTTTGCCACCGGCAGACATTCCCCTTCTTTCGTTGGTACGACCCACTGCCGACGCTGGTTACGGAATCCCGGCGCTTTGCCCGCGGCCTCCGGCGGCTTTTCAGTCGCAATTGATCACACTCGCTCGTCGGATGGCCTTCCAGGCCGTCGTAGCGACATGGATCGTTTCGGACGTGCAAAACCCACAAGTGTGAAAACCGCCATGTGGCACAGCCGCCCCCGGCGGTGCTTCGCCGACGCAGTCGGCTTCGTGGAACCAGCCGAGGGCGGCTGGTCCACATGCCGATTTTCAATGTCACAACCGATCCGATGTCGTCATGCGCACGGCCGGTGGCTGGGGCAGAGCCTTGGCGATGCCCCGGCGATCTCCTATTCTAGGCAACGCGCCACCGCTTCCTCTGAATCCCGAATCCCGACTCCTTCCCACTGCATGACGAACCTCTTCGATCTCTCTGACCAAACCGCCATCGTCATCGGAGGCACCGGCGTGCTGGGCGGGGCGATGGCCTCGGCCCTGGCGGACGCCGGCGCCCGCGTAGCCATTTTGGGCCGCAACGAAGCCCGCGGCGCGCAGCGCGTGGCCGAGATCCAGGCCGCCGGTGGCACAGCCACTTTTCAGGCGGCCGACGCGCTGGAGCGCGACTCGCTGGCCCGCGCCCGCGACGCCCTAACCCGGCAATGGCCCGCGGCCAGCGTGCTGGTCAACGCGGCCGGCGGCAACCGGCCCGACGCCACGCTGCCGCCCGGCGCTGATTTTTGCAAGCTGCCGCTGGACGCTTGGCGCGGCGTCTTCGATCTCAACCTGGTGGGCGGCGTGCTCTTGCCCAGCCAGGTATTCGGCGAGGCCATGCTAGCGGCGGGCCGCGGCAGCATCATCAACATTGCCTCGATGGCCGGCATGACTCCACTCTCGCGCGTCGTGGCCTATTCGGCGGCCAAGGCGGCGGTGATCAACGTCACTAAGTTTCTGGCTCGTGAATGGGCCGGCCGCGGCGTGCGCGTCAACGCCATCAGCCCGGGCTTTTTTCCCGCCGACCAGAATCGCGCCTTACTCTTCAAGCCCGACGGCGGCTACACCGAGCGAGGCGGGCAGATCATCGGCCACACGCCGATGGCCCGCTTCGGCGAGCCGCACGAACTGGCCGGCGCCGTGGTCTGGCTCGCCGCCTCCCACGCCTCGTCGTTTGTCACCGGGCAAAACATCGTCGTTGATGGCGGCTTTTCGTCGGTGACGATTTGAAGCTTCAATGCGGCGGCTAGCCCGCATTTCATACCATCCTGTAGCCGACTTCGTGAGAAGTCGGGCCGTGCTTGCTAATCTGCTTGCGGAGAACAGGCCCCCGCCTCTTCTCATCCGCGCGGCAACCCTCGCTCTCAAAACGTGTTACGGTGCCGGGCCGACACATCCATCTTTGCCTATGCAAGCGCACCGTTGCCTCAGGGGCTGGGATCCAGGGGTCAGCGGTCAATTCACGTCGGTTGATCTTCTCAGCCTGAGTCGGAAAGCGATCGATCCCCGGTTTTTACTTTTGCATTTTGCATTTGTACTTTCCCCACCCTAGCCCCCGACCCGTGAGTCGCGGCCCCTCTTCGTCTCCCTCTCCCCGCATCCTCCCAAAAAAGTGGCTTCATCGGTTTTCGGCCACGGATAGCGAGCCAGCTTCGTCGCCGCAAATCGCGGTCATCAAACGGGTTGTGCTCATCGACTTACTGCAGATTGTGCGCAGCGCCCAAGAGCTCAAAAAGACGAATCGTCTTGATGGCGCTCTGCCGCGTTCTCGCGGCGCGCAGTCCGCTGGGTGTCGCGAATGAGAGACTGCGTGCTGCCAACTTCAACTTCCCGTCGCTGTTCCGAACACGATGCCCATGGCCGCGAAGACGAACGGAGCCAACAACACGCTCGCCCCGCTGTTGTCAGATCGGTTCGATGGTACGCTTCGCGTATTCTTATCGGTGCGGGCATCGACTGCGAGTACGCTAATTCCAAGGCCCGCGCCCAAGCAGGCGAAAACTACCGCGTAGCGAACAATTCGTCGATCGAACGATGCATGCCGTGCTGCGTCGACGCCCACTTCACGCAAGTGGGCTTCGTCCGGTGAGGCGTACGTCGGCAGCTCGGCAAAAAACTTGAAGAGTTGAAAGAGCCCCATTAGATGGATCTCCATCAGACCGCGACACAGCCGTTTGACGGAAGCTGCCATTAAATTACACGCCGGCCAACGGTAGGGAAACTCCCACAGTTGGTTATTTCCAGAACTCGTTGCGGACAGCCGTTGGCGATTGCCGCAGTTCGTCGACCAGCGATTGGACCTTGGCGATGAATTCGTCGACGGCAGCCGCCAACGATTTCCCTTGCAGGCTGGCTGCGGCCAGCAGCTCGCGACCGCGCACGACCAGATCGTTGACCTCGGACCGGCGCACGTGGTGCTCGCGATCCATCAGCGATGCAACCGATTCGAGACGGTCTATCAGTTCCTGAATGCGGCGCCGCCGTGTGGCAAACCGACTGCGCGATTTTAGCGCCGCCAGGGCGTCAGCGACCTCTGCGACCGCCTCGGCCTGGTTCGCCGGTTGAAAAGACGGCACATTCTTGATCGGCGCCGGCGCGTGCATTCTCTTGGCAAAGAAGCCGAAATTCTTTCCGCGGGCGCGTGGCGCGTCCGGTGACAGCCCCATCGGCGGCAATGCCGCCAGCGAAGTCAAACCGAGCGAGCCACTGCCGCCTCCCATCACGCAACTTTCGAGGGCCTCGACTTGCCAACCTTCGGGCAGTTCAACCGGTTGCAGAATCTCGCGCGGCTTGCCGTCGGCGTTGACGACTTCCGAGCGGTCGACCGCGACGTAGGCCGTGAAACGCGACAATACATGGCTCTCCAGCGACACGGCCACGATTTGTTGCGCGAGGCTTTCGTTGTTGCCGCGCAATTGGCTGGCATAACGGTCTTCCAGCTCACGCACGCGGGCCCGCCCCCAAAGGCCGGTCAAGAGCGCGCCGCCGCTCGCTCGCCCGATCACTTCCTGTTGCCATACCTTGCCCAAGGCGTCGATCGCCGTGAGCCGTAGGCGTAATTCTTCCGAAGCCGACGCGTGCCGCCCAAAGATCGTCACCGGCCGATCGACAAACACGTCGGGCAGGCGCGACGGCGCCAGGCTGTCGGCGTGCCATTGCCAGCCGATTGGCTCCAACCGCAGCTCGCGGAGCGCCGGCGAGCTGGTCAGTCGGTGCAGATGCTCCATCACCTCGTCCAGCCGATCTTCCGATTCGACCAGTTCGCAGGCGCCGCGGCCCATGTCGGCCAGGCAACGCAAAAAGCCGGCGTTCACCGCGCGGTCGATACCCACGGCAAAGATCCGCGGCCGACGGCCCTTCTTGCTGGCCAGCGTCTTCAGCAGCGAGTCCTCGCCCGCCACCTGACCGTCGGTAATGAGCACGATGATTCCCTCGCGAGCGTCGTCGCCGCCCGCCAGCAGCTCCGTCGCCTGGACTAAAGCCGCGGCCATTTCGGTGCCGCCCCGAGCGTCTACCTTGCTCAGCCACTCGATCGTGCGCCAACGCGCCCGGTTGCCAGCCGCGACCAGTTGCCGCGGCGTTTCGGGCGAAAACTCCACCGCGTTGTCAAAAGCCAGCACGCTGAAACGGTCGTGCTCCAACAGCGTGTCGAGCAGCCGGCCCACGGCGCGTCGCGCCGCCACCATCTTCCAGCCGCTCATGCTGCCCGAGCGATCGAGCACAAACACAAGGTCGCGCGGCTTGGCCGGCCGGTCGAGCTGACTCGGCGGAACGATCGAAACCGCGAACGTGCCCGGCCGCGATGCGTCGGCCGGACTGTAGGAGAGAATGCTCTCGGCGGTCTGGCCGGCCAGCGCAAACCGCAGGATGAAATCGCGGTTTAGTCGTTCGCTTGGCTGCAGGCGCACGGTCAAGCCAGCAACCTCGTCGACGATCAGGCTGTGCAAACTCGAACGCAACGAACGCGTCAGGCAGTCGGGGGTGGTGGGGAACGCGGCCCGGTCGAACGCGACTTCCAGCGAAAGCCGCACCGGGTTAGGGAAGCCGGGCAATAGCACCGGCGGCGTCACGCGCGAGGCGTCGGGCGCCTGATCGGAGTCCGGGGCGACACCGGACCCCACCGAGGGTCCGGCCAGCGGCACGCCCGGCACGTAACGCGGCGCGACCACCAGCGGAAAGCGGAACTCAGCCTCGCCGTGGGCCACCGTTAAGGGACCGACGAGCGTGAGCTCGACCGACACGTCTTCGCCCGGCGGCAGATTGCCGACGCGCAAACTGAACGTCCCACTACGTTCCTCTTCGGCGATCGACGCGCGATGCCCGGCAGCGATGGCCTGGTCGTATTCCTGCCGCGCCTGCTGACGTTCGCGGAGCACGCCCTCGACCACACGCCCGGCGACCCGCAGGGTAAACGCCGTCACCGCCGCGCGGTCGGGCAAAGGAAAAATGTACGTGGCTTCGATCGCTTCGCTGAAAGCATTGTGAAACGTCTGGCGGACGGTGGCCTGCGCGTGCAGCCCACAGATTTTGGCGCGCACGTCGAGCGACCGCAGCGGCAGACAACCACGCTCGCTGCGCAGGGCGCCGAAACCAGCCTCTTCGTCGGACACAACGGCTTCATTAGTTTCAAACGGTCGGACAGCTCGAATCATGATCTGCTCCTTTCCGCACCACCCGCGCGCCGCGCCGTGCCGCTCGACGGTCCATTGGCACGCACAGTCGCGGACGACTGTGGCGCCACGGCATCAACCGGTGCCGGCGAGGCAAGGTGGCGCCTTGGTTTGGTTAAGCCCCTCGCGGCTCGCTCGATCGCCGCCAGTTTATCGCGGTTTACGTCGCCTGGTTCGACGTCTTCGAGAACGAGCGTGATTCCTTGGCCCAACTCGATATGCAGAGCCGGCCGCAACACCGACGTTTCCCCGGCCAGCGGCGCCGCCGCGTCGGCGGTCGCCGGTGAGTCGGCCCAAAAGGTGGCTCTCGCTGGGCGTGCTGGCTGTCGAGCCGCCGTAATCCGAGGCGTTCCGGCCGCCGCATCCAGGGCAAGTCGTCCCGGCACTCCTGCCAATCTCTTCAACATGCGGTCGTCGGCGCCGGCGAGTCGCTGCTGCACCTCGACCAAAGACGATCCACCGGCCTGAAGCTGTTTGATCGCCAGCAACTGCCACACGTGCCGCCAAGCATAAAATGCCGTCCGTCCCCGCATTTCCACCGGGCGATCGACGATGCCCAGCGTCGTGTAATAGCGAATGGTTCTCAGATCGGGCACGTCACAAACTCTGGCGGAAGGCTGCTCGACATTGCCCACCCCTGCCAGCACCTGCCGTACAACATCCGCCAGTTCCGTGATTTTCCAGCGTGGTTCCATGCCGATATATTACACTGTTATATGACAGTGTCAATAGGGCGAGACGATTTTTCCCCGCGGGCCGGGGACCGCGCGGTTGTGCTCGGCGACAATCGACACTTCGCGGACCACTTGAATGAACATTTTGCCCTAGAATGATTGCCCGTTGCCCCTTCGACGGGCTAAGCTGACAGCCGGCCCAGCGAATCCAACCATGTTCAACTTGTCCTGGGATTCCTCGGAGTAAAACATGTCGAGACAGTTATCGTGTCGCAGGCGAGAGACGCTAGGGTCCGCCCAAGTTCTGGCTCTGGCACTGCTATTGATATCGACGACCTTTCAGCACCGTCGGGTGGTGTGCGGTGACGAACAGCAGCAGGCGGCGCCGCAAGCGCCAAATCAAGCGCAGCAAGATGAGCGGCTTCAGGCAATGCGGCGGCGGGCCGAGGCAATCAAGGTGTTCGTGCTCGTCGATGACGACAGAGTTGCCGCCGATGCCGTGGCTGAACCATTGATGCGGTATAGCGACCCAGTGCGCGGATTGCGCGATGGAAGCATGTGGTGCTGGCGCCACAAAGGCAGACCAGTGGCCTTGTTCAAAACTTCGATGGGAGGAGGCGAAGACATCGAAAGGATGTGGCTCGAGGGCCTGAACTCGTTGTCGCAGGGGTTGATCGAAGCGCAATGGGCCGATGGCCACCAGTTTGCATCGCGGAAGCCGGGACTGAAGTTTTCAGCGATCCCCGAGGGACCCAAGCCTGCCGATGCGCCACGTCGACGGCTGCTGCAAATGAAAGAGCTTGCCCGGCGGGTGGAATTCACCATTTGGCCCTCGGAAGGCAACAAACAACAGATGCGGCTGCTGCCGCGGACCCTATGCCGGTACTCCGCCCAGGACGACGGTTTAATCGACGGCGCGCTGTTCGGGTTTACGGCGAACGGCACCTGTCCCGACGCTCTGGTGGCGATCGAATTGGTGCGCCGCTCCGAGACCGGTGCCGCTTGGCAATTTGGCTTTGCTCAATTGACCACCGGCGGGTTGTCGGCGCGATGGGACGACCATGAGGTATGGTCGGCGACGCAAAAATCGATCGTACCGACCGCGTATGACGAATGGACTTGGTTCTGGGCTCCCGGCAAAGCCGCCGAGACGAAGTGAAACAATGCCGCGTAAAGCGAAACGGGCGGTTGGAACCGTTTCTCGAACTCTTGCATTCGTACCAGCAGGTCAACGCGCCAGCAACATCGTGGTTCGATACCTCGCGTCATGGCGGCGCGGTATCGTGCCATCGCGCCGAATGGTCGCACCCCATTGGGTGCACGACCAACGTGGGGTGACGCGATACCCAGGGCGTTGCCCTGGGCTGATGAGTTTGACCCCTTCGGGGTCGGCGGCTTCGCCGCCCTGAGTTGACACGCGCCAACCGCGCCCCGGACCATCGAAGCTACATCGCTTATCCGCCCTGCCATCGATTGAAAAATCCCGAACCATGCCACAATCGCTCTCGAAGATTCTCATCCACGGCATTTTCAGCACCAAAAACCGCGCGCCGTTCCTGCGCGATCCAGACCTGCGCAGCAAAATGAACGGCTACATGATTGGCGCGCTCGACAATCTGCGTTGTTTGGGACTGAGGACCGCCACGGGGTAACCAAACGATGATGCTGACACCCGAACAGATTTCCTTCCTCGACGTTTACTGCTACGAGAGTACGGAGCACAAACGCGCCGCATCTAGCATGAAGACGTGACAATAGCATACCATGCTCGAGGCGATGCACCTCAGGGGGAAGGAGGGATCCCGCGGAAGATCTGCATCAGCGAATCCGTCGGAGTAGGCCCGGAGGCGGCGTTTACTGACCAGACGACCTCGTCGCCAAGGCTGGCGTCGACGGCGTATGCAGTGGCACGAGCAAAGGCATATTGCCAGACCACTTTGTTGTCGCGCTCGGCGGCTTCTAGCAGCAGCACGACTTCAGGATCCGTGCCCATCACGAAGGCGAACATGCCGCCGTCGCGCAGGGCCGCGCCCTGGCCCTTGGAGTCCTTGATGTCGTAACGATAGAGCGGCCTTGGGAGCAATCGCAGCACTTCAGGAGTGCCGGCGCTAGCGTCGAGTGGCCGCAGTCGCGCCGTGAAGCGCTCGGCCAGCGACTTCATCTGCCGCAGCCGGGCAGCCTGGTCGTCGGCGGGCGCCGGTGCATCGGGAACGTCTCGGAACTCCACGCCGGCTTTGCCGGACGACCAGACCACGCGCGTCTTATCGCGCACCACGATCTTTTTCGAGCGGGAGAGCGAGCCCATTTCATGGCAGATTTGGTCGCCCGTCTGAAAGATCGTCGCCATAGCCTCGGGGCGGCCGTGATCGGTCCAGATCGCCAACAGCGCCGCTCCGGTGTTGATGCGCACCGTGTTCCGCCAACGCAAGACGACCTGGGGTCGCAGTCCAACTTTCGCGTCGGCCTCGGGCAGCACTTCGTACCAGTCGACTGACTGCTCGACGAGCTCTTTGGCTTCCCGCGGCCGTTCGTCAGCAGCGGCCCCGTCGGCGGTCTCTTCCGAGCGAGACTGCCGGGACGACCCGAACAACATCGACATTCCGAGGAGCACGCACAGTCCAAGCCAGGTTTTCATCGCGAGTCTCCCGAGGGCAACCTGTGAACGACGTCCCGAACATCTAGCATCGGCGAGATTAAGACATTCTGACTGATCCGTCAATCGCCGGCGATGTGGGATGGCTTGCGTTTTTTGCCTCCCTCAACGTATAAACAGAGGTGGATTTGTTTGCGGAGGCCCAGAATGCTGAATTCCTGGAACAAACGCCGTGGCTGCGCCGAACTGCGCGCTAGCCACCGCCTGCACCGCAGGGGTTTTTTGCAGGCGGGTTTGCTCGGCGCCTGTGGATTGTCGCTGGCCGAATTGCTACGCAGCGAAGCTCGGGCGGGGGCGCGCGCCGGCCGCGAAGCATCGGTCATCATTCTTTGGATGCGCGGCGGACCAAGCCACATCGATATGTGGGACCCCAAGCCCGATGCGCCGGTCGAATACCGCGGCGAATTCGGCAGCATGAGCACCAGCGTGCCGGGCATCACGCTCACCGACATGCTGCCGCAATCCGCCGCGATCATGCACAAGTGGTCGATCGTTCGCAGCCTCACCCACGAAGACGCCGGGCATTCGACGGCCGATCAAACCTGTTTCACCGGCTACCCTCCCGGCGCGAATCCCGACGAAAACGTGATGCCGAGCTGCGGCTCGATTGTGGCCGAGCAGCTTGGCCACCGGCGGCGCGACCTGCCGAGCTATGTGATGGTGCCGCGCATGGTGCCCGGCACGGGGCCGGCGTATCTCGGCGTCGCTTACAAGCCGTTCGAGACGATGGCCGACCCGGCGCAGCCCGGGCCATTCTCCGTGCCGAACTTCGCCGTCGGCCAGGGACTGACTTATGAGCGACTGGCGACGCGGCACGATCTGTTATCGGGCTTCGATCGCCTGCGGCGCGAGATCGATACGCGGGGCCAAATGCGCGCGATCGATCGGTTCCATCAACAGGCGTGGGATATTTTGAGCAGCTCCGCGGCTCGCGACGCGTTCGACCTCGACCGCGAGCCGGCGGCCATGCGCGAGCGATATGGGTTGATGCCCGGATTCGATCCCGGCGCGTCGAACCGTTGCGGCGCGCCCAATTGGAGCCAGCGGATGTTGCTGGCCCGGCGGCTGGTCGAAGCGGGCGTGCGGCTGGTCACCGTCGATCTTCGTTGGTGGGACACGCACGTGTTGGGCTTCGACTCGATGCGGCGCGGTTTCTTGCCGCGCTTCGACCGGGCCTATTCGGCCCTGATTGAAGACCTCGACGAGCGCGGCCTGTTGGATTCGACGCTGGTGATCGCCTGGGGCGAGTTTGGCCGGACGCCGCGGGTGAACAAGGACGCCGGCCGCGACCATTATCCCAACGTTTTTAGCGCCGCGATTGCCGGCGGCGGCGTCAAGGGCGGACGCGTGGTCGGATCGTCCGACGATCACGGCGCCTTCCCGCGCACGAACCCCAAATCGCCGCAAGACATGCTGGCCACGCTCTACCAGCATTTGCAGATCGACACCGAAAAGCAGTACGTGAACGCCGCCGGCAGGCCGATCAGCGTTTTGCCCAGCGGCGCGCCCATCAACGAGCTGTTTTAAGGCCCGCCGCGGTCGGGCGCACGTCTTTTCCCAAACCAGTCGTTGGTACATCCACCTCGTATATTAGCTGTAGCGAAGCAGAACGAAGACATCCATCCTTTTCGGACCGCGCGACCGCTACGAGCAATCGCACGCCGTCGGGGTGCGCCAAAACCCGATAGTTTTGGCGAGGCAGGTTGCAGAAAGTCTCATTCTTAAAGGAAAATAGAAGCTGGCACGCTGCCATGAAAGCAGTAAGCTCGTTCCGTTCGTAGTGGTCGGTCGGAATGCATTGCACGGGCGTGGTTTCGAGCTTCAAGACGACGCGGATTATGCCGCCGAATGAACCCTGCCCACATTGCGGTCAGCTCATCCGGGACTGGCACAACGAGTGGCACGACCTCGCGCAGAGGCGAGCGATTTACAGTGGACAGGCGGCGATGGACTGCCCGCTTTGCCGGCATCCGGTACTTTGGTTTCAGTCGCGGGGATCTCGCGGCGCCGGCGGCGAATGCTCAGGTGCGGGTTTATAAGCGCTCGGCAATCCTAGCCGCCCAATGGGTTCCCATTCGCGAGGCGCCCTATGGCAATCTGGCTGGATACGTCGTTAATCATCCGGCCGGGCAGCAATATCGCGGTTATTGGCGGGCAAGCGAGATTCAGCACGCAGATCAACAGGCCACACCATGATCCTAACAATCGAAGAGATTTCCTTCCTGGACGTGTATTGTTACGAGGGCACCGAGCCTCCATTTGGGGGCCCGGCGACCGATGCGATGAGGCGGGTCGGCATCCAGAATGGAGATACCTTGAACCTGCAGTGGGCGTACTTGCGCGATAAGCCGCCGATAGGTCCGGTAATCGGCAAGCCAGGTAAGTCTGCGCCGCCGATTCCTTGGGCCAGTCGTGACGCGGTCGTTCGTCGCGACGCGGAAATCGGGGCGATTCGCGAGGAGATGCAACGTGCCCGACGCACAAACGCGCCGCCGCAAGAAGGCGAGATGCCGGCGCCGAGTGCATACCGTGGCTGAGCCGCTTGGCTTCTACCGAATCAACTGAGCCGGCGGTATTGTCCTTCTTCGCGAAAAGGGTGGGCTAAAAAGGGTGGCTGGAAACTTCTCTCGGGAGCAAAAAGGTGGCAGGAACCGATATTCTCTCGACGCCTTGGCCTCATCGAGCGAGGAACACGAACGAGCGGCTGCCTTTGAAGCGGCTCTCGGAGCGTTGATCGACCCAACTTGCCGTCGAGACCGCTGTGTCCGCGGAAAAACTTCGATTAACGGCGCGAGGCGTGATCTTGGTGGATGATTGACGCGAGGTCTTGCCGGCAGTAGGCTACGGCCGGCAGTCCATAGGTTCCTTCCCAGGGAGATCCGGGATGCGCAGGCAGCTCAAGCGTGCCAAGTGGGCGATGCTCGTTCTGGGGCTTGTCACGGCGATTTCTCGTTCGGCTTGCAGTTTCAGCGCCTGACCCAGGCTCAGGCAGGCAATCGCTTGTACTTCGCGCGACTTGTTCTTCTCCAACACGAGGCGCAGAAACCGTTCGTTATTCGGAGTCAGCCCCATTCGTCCCACAATCTGACTGACGCTGCCCAGCCGGTCGCTCTCCGGGTGCTTGCCGAGTGCCTCGAGCGCCCGGTCTGCCTGGGGACCGCGGAGGCGCATCAACACCCACGTCAGAGCATCGACGGCGGCGGGATCGTCGGGATGGTTCTTCGCCAAATCGAGCATGCGATCGGCGTACTCCTGCGGCGAAGGATTTTTTTCCTGCGCCACTTTTTGCCGGTCCTCGTCCGTCTTCGCTTCGCGATAGAGTTTCATCATCTCTTGTCGCCGCGCGTTGAACTCGGTTTCGATCGCCTTGTACTGCTCGGCCGGCGTCGGCGAGCTAGGTTTCGTTTCGGCCGGTTCATCGGCCCAGCTTGCGGTGCCGATCAGGAGCCACGCCCAACAACAGATCGAAGTTCGCCACATGTGACTTTTCTCCTTGTACGCTGGATCTGAGAGAGGCCATCCTCAAGCGGTAATATACAGCATTTGAAGCCGATTGGGGCTACTCCAGGGACGTAATCCGATGGCCGCCGTTGGCGTCATTACTTTATCGCAAGGCTTGTTGCCACCTGGGGGATCTTGAGCGATGCTTTCGTGGTGCGAGCGTGGATGCTCGTCGGCTGCCACGTTTCATGACCTTCACGACGGAAGGAGAGGGCGATGCGTTGTGTCTTGTTGGCTTCGATCGTGGTCCTTGCTCTCGGCGCGGCGGCGGACAACGCCCAGGGCGGCTGGCGAGCCTTCCGGGCTGCCCAGCGCGCCAGCCGCCTCCAGGGCCAGCGAAGAGGGGACTGGCGAGCCTACGGCGTCCCCAATAAGACCAGCCCCGACGGCCTCTGGTGGAGGGGCTATGGGCGGATGGGCTACGGATGGTACAGTGTCTACGGCGATTACGTCGGCAACGACTACAGCTCGATCGGTTTCGGCTATCGCAACCGCTCGTCTGGTTTCAATTTCAATCGCATCGACAACTACGGTTTGACCGACCCCCGGGCCATAGGCGATCGCGCGCGTTGAACGTCTCGGCGGCGTCGTTCGATGCCTGGATCAACTGCGAACAGACCCAATTTGCGCTATTGGCGAATTCCGGTTGACTGAGGCCGTTAGCCCCTCAGCGAATCACAACCCGCACCGACGAACAAATGAGGCGATCCCAAAAGTCGCATACTCAGCGCGATCATGGTGGCGTTTCGTTTGACACCGTGCGAGCGATTGCTCGCGAACTTCCCGGGGCCGTCGAGCGAACATCGTACGGCACACCGGCCTTCTACGTGGGCAAAACATTGTTCGCGCGACAGCACCAAGACGGCAAATTCTTGGTGATCCGCATGCAGCCCGAGCAACGTGCGCTGCGGGTCAAGGCCGATCCGGAGACTTACTTTGTCACGGAACACTATGTGAACTATCCCTTGATCCTTGTCCGGATGGCGACCATCGAGCAAGACGAATTGCGAGACTTAATTACGGAGGCATGGCGACTGGCAGGCGGGAAGCCTCACTCAACACGACGACGAGGTCCTTGATCTTCGTCCTCCTGTGCCTCAGGATAAAATTAAACGATGAGTGCCTCCTCGCCCGACGGGCCTTCCAGGAGAACCTTGCTCGGCTACGGCGCGTCGAGGCCCCGGGCGGCACGCCACAGCCTGCACCAGGTTTCGCCGCCCACGACGGTGACCTAATGTTGGGGCAACGGTATACCGGGCCTATCTGGTTGCGGAAGCTGACCGGCAACGAACATTTGCTGCCGCTCTTCCACCACGTCTACGATGTCTCGATCGGCCTCGGCGATCACTGGCGAGACATCTATGCGGAGCTTCCCAACCTAACTTACCTGGAGAGCGTCCACGTGCGCAATGGTCTCCCGCTCGCGGCGCTGGAGCAATTGGAACGTTGCGGTCAGTTGAAGGAGCTCGAATTGCCGCCACTCGATCGTTGGTCTTACGCAGTGGTGAGCAGGAGGACCCCGCTGCTTGGCGTGCGAGACCTCCCGAAATTGGAGCGGCTGCATCTCGCGAAGATTGCACTGCAGGGCGAGAGCATCCAGGCAGCGCAGCTCGAGCAAGTCGCGTCGTTCCGCACGCTGAAAACCATTTCGTTGCGGAACGTTTCGGCGACTTCCGACGAAATCGAGTCGATTCGCGCAAAGCACCCGCAAGTCAAGATCGTCGCCGAGCACGATTTTGCTGGAGCGGGGTTTCTTCTAACGAATCGCCGCGTTGCTCGCGTCGGGTGGCGAACATCGCCAAGCTTGCGTTGAACGACCGGTCGTATTATTTATAGGAGCACCCGAAAGGATCCTCTATGCCCATCTCCCGTAATGTTGCCGCCACCCCAGCCGTTTTCGCCGCCGACTACACCGCCCTCAAGCAGCGGCAGCAGGCGACCTGGAGCAGCGGCGACTTTTCCGTCGTCGCCGCATACATCGTCTATCAGGCGGAGCAGCTTTGCGAAACCGCCGACTTGCAAGCCGGCTGGCGCGTGCTCGACGTCGCCACGGGGAGCGGCAACGCGGCATTGGCCGCCGCACGACGCGGCTGCGAGGCGGTCGGCATCGACTATGTCCCGGCACTGCTCGAGCGGGGACGCATCCGGGCCGCCGCCGAACATCTTTCGGTCGAGTTTCGCGAGGGCGACGCGGAAGACATTCCCTTTCCGGCGGCCTCGTTTGATGCGGTGCTTTCCATCTACGGCGTGATGTTCGCTCCCGATCACCAGCGCGCCGCGGCTGAGTTGGCGCGGGTTTGTCGCCGCGGAGGTCGCATCGCCCTGGCCAGTTGGACGCCGGACGGTTTCATCGGCGAGACGCTTCGACTGTTTTCTCGCTATCTGCCACAGACTCCCGGCCTCCAACCGCCCGTCCGCTGGGGAGAAGACGCGTACCTTCGCGATCTCTTCGGAGACACCGCGGCATCGGTTACCAGTTATCCGAGAACGGCCATTTTCCGCTTCCGGTCTGCCGAGGAGAACGTGGACTTCTTCCGAACCTACTACGGCCCGACGCTGCGCGCCTTCGAAGGGCTGGCCATCGAGCGGCGCGAGTCTCTGTATGCCGAAATGGTCGCGCTCGCGCGGCGCTATGATCGGAATAACGGCTCCGGCCCCGTTGCCATCGCCGCCGATTACCTCGAGACCGTCATCGTTCGCGCGTGACCAACATGTCGGTTCCGTAACGGCCGATTTTGAATGTCGGTTCCCACGACGCGGAGAGATATGAGAATCGCGGTAGGCGCGGCGGCCGGCCGTCTTGCCTCGCGGACGGAAAAGGCGCAAACTACGGGCAAATCAAACTGTCGCCAACCGCTCAACGCCACCACGGAGGCCCTTCATGGCAAACTGGATCCAAGACCTGCTGGGCAAAGACGCCGACAAGCTGCTCGGCCATCGCTGCCAAACCATCGCCAAGGAACAACTGCACCTGCCCGGCGGCGATTTCATCGACCGCATATTTGTGCCCAGCGACCGCAACCAGCGCGTGCTCGGCAATCTTTCGCGGCTGTTTTACCACGGCCGGCTGTCGGGCACGGGCTATGTGTCGATCTTGCCCGTCGATCAGGGCATCGAGCACTCGGCAGGCTCGTCGTTCGCCGTCAATCCCATCTATTTCGATGCCGAGAGCATTGTGCAGTTGGCGATCGAGGGAGGCTGCAACGCCGTGGCATCGACCTTCGGCGTGCTGGGCGCAGTAGCCCGTAAATACGCCCATCGCATTCCGTTCATCGTCAAGCTCAATCACAACGAGCTGCTGACGTATCCGAATAAGTACGACCAAATCATGTTCGGCACGGTCAATCGGGCGGTCGACATGGGAGCGGTGGCGGTGGGCGCCACCATTTATTTCGGCTCGGAAGAATCGGGGCGGCAGATCGTCGAGGTAAGCGAGGCGTTTTCGCGTGCTCATGAGGCCGGATTGGCCACCATTCTCTGGTGCTACTTGCGTAACAAGGCCTTCAAGGCCGACAAAGATTACGATCTGTCGGCCGATCTGACCGGCCAGGCCGACCACCTGGGGGCAACCATTCAGGCCGACATCCTCAAGCAAAAGCTGCCGGAGAATAACGGCGGTTACAACGCCCTGAAATTCGGCAAGACATCGCCGCTGGTCTACGAGAAGCTGACCACCGATCATCCGATCGACTTGTGCCGTTACCAGGTGGCCAACGGTTACATGGGCCGGATCGGGCTGATCAACTCGGGCGGCGAGTCGAAAGGCGCCGGCGATTTGGCCGACGCCGTGCGCACCGCCGTCATCAACAAGCGAGCCGGCGGCATGGGCCTGATCAGCGGACGCAAGGCGTTTCAGCGGCCAATGAAAGAGGGAATCGACCTGCTCAATAAGATTCAGGACGTCTACTTGGATAAGCAGGTGACGGTGGCGTGAGGATCGTCGACATGCCGGGGCGCAATCGCCTCTGACCTCTGTAGGGAACGCCCTCCGTGGCGTTCCGCGGCGCGCGAAACGACGTCGAATCGCAGCTCACG
>DATFDL010000628.1:0-3210 GCA_035252155.1 Pirellulales bacterium
GGCAAAACCGGTCTAGGCGGAATTTGCGGGTGAGCGTCTACAAAACTCTGTAGGGAACGCCTTCCGTGGCGTTCCGCCCACAGCGATTCGATGTCGCGCCGCCCCCGCGGAACGCCACAGAGGGCGTTCCCTACAGAGGCAATTGCCATTTTTGAATGTCAAAACCGGTCAGGTGCCTTTTCCGGTTTTGGCTGTCAACGACGATCAGAAATCCGCGCAGCGAACACAGTTACATTTCGTTGCGATCGCGCAGTATAGCAGGTCGCTACTCGCCTTGCGCCTCGACGACCACTTGCAGCGTGCCGGAATTGTCGGCCAATTCGGCCATCGAATCATTGATGCGCAGATAAAGAGTGCCGGCCGATTGCGGCGTGACCGTTGCTTGCAGGCCGACGGCGACCGGCGAGAGCAATCCGTGGGCGGCCTCGGCCTCGGGCACGTCGGGCAGCACGCCGGCCAGCAGCATGCCCAGCGGCCGGCCGCGAACGTAACGAATGGTTACTCCGCCCGGCTCGCACCACCAGGGTCGGGGCCGATCGGCCACTTGATAACGCCCGGTCGCGGTCAACGCATATGTCTTGCCGGCTTCCAACCGCACGCCGCTCGACTGCCAGCCACGATCGGCCCGCACGCTGACCGTCTTCCGGCCGTTGAGCGGCACGCCGGCCTTGAAATCAATGGCGCCGCGGACCAGATCGTAACCAAAATCGAGCTCGTGGACGAACACCTGCCATTCTTCGTTCAGCTCGCGCCAGTCGTCGGCAAACATCGCTCGGACGCGCGTGTTGAAGTCGTCGGCACTCAGCTCGCCGGGCAACTGCCGAAAGCGGGCGCGATAGCGCCGATGCCCGTCCAAGAATGCCGCCAGCGCCCAGCACCAGCCATACGGCTCGTTCTGCAGGTGAGCGTCGTCGGGATAGGCCAAAATATCATCCACGCTCAGCGCGCGTCCCGCGGCCACGGCCTCGCGCACCATGCGGATTCGGCCCCATTCGGGCACATCTTCCGCACTGGCGGGAAAAACGCCCAGCGTCAACCGCCCGTCGACCAGCGAGTGCGTGCCGAGCAATTCGGCGATGCCCTCCATATACCACGGCGGCCCGCACGTGCCGAACGCCATCTGCATCAAGGCGTGCGTCGCTTCGTGCAGCAGCAGGTGGCGGCGATAATACGCCGTCGGCTGTTCGTGCAGCCACAGCTCCGCCCCGCGCGCGTAGCCATACTTGAATGGCGGCAGATCGTCGGGCAACAGGCCGGCCGCCCTGAATTTGGCCGCGTCGTTCATCAAGCAGCCCCGCACCCGCCAGGCGTCATCGGCCAGATCGGGGCGTTTGAAGTACTCGCACCACTGCGGATAGGCCTGATCGAATATCGCCGGCAATCGATCGATCTCGTCATCGGCCGGCAGATCGGTGTAGAGTGTCAGATGCTCGCCGGTCAGCTTGCGAATGCCGTGCGCCGCGACGCGGTCTTCGTCAACGGCGGGCGGGCGAGCGGCAGAGTTTGTCCGCGTTGGTTCATTGGCCGAATCCACCACAGGCGCTGGTGGACCGGCAGAGTCGTCGAGTTGCTCGTCACGAAATTCGTGCAACGTCGGATTGGTCGTTTTCGGTTTTGCGGTGGCAGGTGGCTTGCTCGGCTTTGTCCGCGAGTTTTGCGCGACGGCCGTTGGCGATTCTGTCGGGGTGAGTGTCGGTTCGCCACCGCAACCGGTCATGAAGAGCGCCAGCATTACAAGAGCCGTAATCGCTGAGATGTACCTCGGTCGGGCGGTAATGCGGTTCGGCAAATGCATGAAGCGAGTTCAGTTCGCGAAGCGCTTGGCGGTGAGACATCTGCGCGTATGGACCAACGCGTTCGTCGACGCTAAAAGTCGATTATACTATCCACGCACATCGACCATACCGTTGGACGGTCATTTCGCGTGTGAGTCTGTGGGGAACGGTCTCCGTGCCGCTGGCGTGAACTGCGATTCGGCCCTGCGCCGCCCCTCACGGAACGGCACGGAGTCCGTTCCCTACAGACGCCATTACCGGTTCCGATCGAACCGCTTACGCCGCACGCGCGCGAGGCGGCCGAGGGCCGGCGGGCGGCAACTGCTGATGGCGATATTTTCGCAAGGCGGGCAGCTCGCCAAAGGCCCGTGCAATCACTTTGAGCCGGGCGCCTGTGGCCGCGCCGGCGTGCCGGGCATAATGCGAGACCGGCACTTCATGGAATCGCAGACCACCGTGAACACACTGGGCCATGATCTCAGCATTGATGCACGCGCCGGCCGAAGTCATGTGCAAACGCTCGACTAGCTCGCGACGAAAGAGCTTGAAGGCGCAATCGAGATCGCGCACCCGCACATCCAACACGGCGCCCACCAGCCTTCCCCACGCCCAGGCGTTCAGGCGCCGCCGCCAGCCTTCGGCGCGGTTGCGGCGATAGCCAACCACCAGATCGCTGTCGCGAAGCTGGACGAGCAAATGGGCCACATCGAGAAAATTGAACTGCCCGTCGCTGTCGGCAAACATCACCAGGTCGCCGGTGGCCGCGCGCAGGCCGCTGGTCACCGCCGCCCCATAGCCTTGGTTGCGATTGTGCCGGATCAGCCGCACGCGGGGGTCGCTTTGGGCCACCGCGGCCACTCGCTTGGCCGTTTCATCGCGCGAGCCGTCGTCGACCACCACGACCTCAAAGCCGCCGACATAGTGCGGCAGAATCGCCCTGGCCGATCGCAACGTCGCCACGATGTTGTCTTGTTCGTTGAACGCGGGCAGGCACAGCGAAAGCGTTTCGGGCCGTGGAAAACCCGGACCATCGAACTCCGCGCGCAACGACCGGGCCACCCACTGGGCTTGCCGGGCGACGATCTCGTCGGCGTCGGCCGCGGTCAGCAAGCCTTGGGCGATGAGTCGCTCGCCCAGCAAACCGCCGCCGCTGCGCTGCTCGGCCAGGCATCGCTCGACGTCGGCGGCCCGCACCGCGGCCATTTGGCGCGCCAGCTCGCCGAACCGCGGCCAGCGCACGTTGATCTGCTCGGCTTGTTCCAGGCAAGGCATCGCTTTCATAGACTTGTATTCGAATAGCGCGTCGTTGGGTGCCACGGCATCCGACGCGGCGTACTTGACGTCACAATGTGAACCAGCGCAGATGCCGCGACGGACGCCGTGCCGGGTTGCTTACGGATGTGGCCCGTGAGTGGTGCTGCACGGCGTCCGCCGC
>DATFDL010000629.1:0-21209 GCA_035252155.1 Pirellulales bacterium
CGAGGGAAATTGCATCCGCGGTCGCCTGACATATGAATGGGTGCCTCCGCCACTTGTGCGCGTCTCGGTCGTCACGGTAAAACGGGTAGCCGAAAGCGACGAGACCTTCACCCTTTGCAAACGACAGCAATCAGCACATGAAATTATCCGGAAAAACCGCCTTGGTGACCGGCGGAGCGACGGGCATCGGTTTGGGCGTCGCCGTGGCCTTGGCGGGAGAGGGCTGCCGCGTGGCCATCGCGGGCCGGCGAGAAGACAAACTGCGCGAAGCCGCCGCCAGCTTTCGTGGCAAGCCGCCCTTGGCCGTACATGCCGCCGACGTGGGCGACCTGGCCAGTGTCGAACAGCTCGTGGCTTGGGCCCAGCGGGAACTCGGTCCGCTCGACATCCTGGTCAACAGCGCGGGAGTGAACGTCGTGCGCCGCTCGCTGGCTGAATTGTCGCCCGACGATTGGGAAACGATGATGCGGATCAACGCCACCGGCGCGTTCTATTGCACCCGCGCGGTGCTGCCTCAAATGCGCGAGCGTCGCGGCGGGCTGATCGTCAATATCTCGTCGATCGCCGGCAAGCGTTCTAGCACGCTCGGCGGCATCGGCTACACCGCCTCGAAGTTTGCGATGACGGCGTTGGGCGTCACTGCGGGACGTGAAGAGGCCCAATATGGCATTCGCGTGACCAATATCTATCCGGGCGAGGTCGACACGCCGATTCTCGAACACCGGCCCACGCCCGTCAGCGCCGAGCATCGTGCCCGCATCCTCAAGCCTGAAGACATCGCGGCGGCGGTCGTCATGGTGGCCTGTCTGCCCGCTCGGGCGCACGTGCCCGAGCTGGTCATGAAGCCGACCAGTCAGGATTATTTCTGAGTTGGAAGTTGGAAGTTGGAAGTTTGAAGTTGGAAGTTTTCAGACGAGGGGGCGTCCCTCTTCAAACTTCACACTTCAAACTTAAAACTCAGTGTCTCGTCAGCCGACTGATCGTGCCGTCGGATCGGATCGCCAACAGCCAAGTGTTGCCATCTTGGAAACTGGTGACCACCACCGCCTGAGTTGGGGCCTGACCCTCTTCATCTTCGTCCGAGCGGGGCGGCTGAACGTCGTAGATCACGGGCGTCGGGTCTTTGCCCTGCTCGAGCACATACGCTCGGGCGATTTGAATGAACGCCGCCTGCTGCTCATCGGTAAACGCCGACTTGGGCGCCGGCTGCAACGCCGCCGGCGAGGGGAGCGGGAACGTTTCACCAGCGCAGCCGACCGACGCCACGACGACCATCAGGTTGATGAGGCTCGTTTTCAAGACTTTCCTCGTCCCTCGCCCCACTCAAGGCCGCTAGTTGCCGGCCGCCTCTGCCCGTGCGAGAGCGACCTTGGCCCGTGGCCAAAATCGAACCGCACGCACGACTAGCAACCAGCGGCATCTCAAGCGCTCGTAGGGTGGGACGAGCTTGCGAGTCCCACCATTTCCGTTGCGCCACGCGGGCTCGTCATTGCGAGGCAAAGGTGGGACTCGTTTCACTCGTCCCACCCTACGCCTGTCACACACAAAACCGCCGGCGAGCTTGCCGCGGGGCGTGCATCACGCGGAGCGTGATGACTACTATACGCGCACGCTGCCGACCGTTCTCTCAGGCCACCAGGCGCAGCTCGCGGGCTGGGGCGCGAACGCCGTCGAGGAATTCCTCGAAGATTCGCAGGTCGAGCGCACTGGCCGAATCGCTTTCAGGATGGAACTGCGTGCCCATCGCGAACCAATCTTCGCGGGTGCTCTCGATAGCTTCAATCACGCCATCGGGACAGCGGGCCGTCACCATGAAACCCGGCGCGACTTCGTCGATGGCCATATGGTGCAGGCTGTTCACGCGGATTTCGCCCTCGCCGTAGACGCGCTCCATCAACGTGCCCGGCACTACCTCCAAGGCGTGCCGGTGGGCGGCGTCGAGCGAGTCGCGGTGCGGCAGGGCCTTGGGTAGGTCTTCGGGAATGTGAAAATACAGATTGCCGCCTTCGTGCAGGTTGAGCAACTGCATGCCCAGCCCGATGCCGAACACCGGCAGCCGCCGATCGGAAATCATCTTCATCAGCCGGCGGTCGAACGTCTCGCGGCGCGGGTCGAGCATGCGGATCGAAGGATGCAGCATGAAGCCGTCGCGGCGGGGGTCGAGATCGGCGCCGCCGACGAGCACCATGCCGTCGAGCAGATCGAGAACGCGATTGAGGTCGGCGTCGTCGGCCAAGGGTGGCACGACCAGCGGCACGCCTCCCGCCCGAACGATCGAGTCGTAATAGCCCGCGCAGATGAAACTAAAGGCGGGCGAATCCTTTTTGGCCGCGCGATAGTCTGCGTTCAAACCGATGAGTGGCTTCTGCTTCTTCATTTCACACGCTCCTTTGGACAGATCCCTTGTCTGGAGTGACACGAAACGCTAGGAAAAACTTCCGCACAAAAATTTTCGCACGAGGGGCTTCGGACGGTGCGGGCGCAGAATGCGTGGAAGCAAGGAGCCGTTGAAAAGCCGAAGGCGACCTGGTCGGTCTTCGGCATGGGCGGGCAGAGAGGCCCGGCCAGAGCGCGACAAATGAGCCGGCTGTTTCGTGAGTCATCCTTGACACCACCTTGGCGTGAACCGATCGGGCGATCGCTCACGTCCCATCCTGGGTCTTACGCCGGAGCCGTTGGTGACGAACCAACAACCTCGATCGCGACGCTTGCGGCAGGGGTCCGCAAAGCGTCACATGCGATGATCGAGTTTTACGACCGCGCTGGCCGATTGCAAGTAAATCCTGTATTTTGCGTAAGGAGGCGGCGGACACCACAACATCCTGTGCAAGCATCGGTTTTGCTAGCATGCGTTACCAAAAAGTTTGTCTCGAAGCGTTGGGCCACACGTTGCCCGACGAAGTCGTCACTTCGGCCCAGATCGAGGCCGCGCTCGCGCCGCTCTACCGCCGGCTGCGGCTGCCCGAAGGTCGGCTGGAATTGATGACCGGCATTCGCGAGCGGCGCTTCTGGCCGCCGGGCATGTTGCCCAGCGAGGCGAGCATCGCCAGCGCCCAGCGGGCCATCGCGGCGGCCGGCGTCGATCGGCGGCAGATCGGCGCCCTGATTCATGCCTCGGTCTGTCGCGATCATTTGGAACCGGCCACCGCCTGCCGCGTGCATCACGCTCTGGGGTTGCCCGGCGATTGTCTGATCTACGATGTCTCGAATGCCTGTCTGGGCATGCTCAACGGCATGTTGCAGGTGGCCAATATGATCGAGCTGGGACAAATCCGAGCGGGCGTGGTGGTGGGTGCCGAGAGCAGCCGGCCGCTGGTCGAAACGACCATCGCCGCGCTCAACCGCGACGAAACGATCACCCGCGAGCAGATGAAACTGGCCGTGGCGTCGCTGACGATCGGCTCGGCCAGCGCGGCGGTGGTGCTGGTCGATCGCGAACTGAGCCGCACGCAAAACCGCCTGAAGGCCGCGGTGGCCCACGCCAACACCGAGTTTCACACACTCTGTCAAAGCGGTTGCGACGAGTCGGTCGCCGGTGGCATGAAGCCCTTGATGACCACCGACAGCGAAAAGCTGTTGCACGCCGGCGTGGCGACTGCCCGCGGCGCGTTCGATCGGTTTCTTGGCGAGTTCGGCGGCCCAAAAATCGACAAGACATTTTGCCATCAAGTCGGTGTGGCCCATCGCAAATTATTGTTGGAGCAACTAAACATCGACCCAGCGGCCGATTTTTCGACGGTTGAGTTTCTCGGCAACACCGGCTCGGCGGCCGTGCCCATCACCGCGGCCATCGGCATCGAACGCGGCCACATTTCGCCCGGCGACCAGGTGGCGCTGTTGGGCATCGGCTCGGGCTTGAACGTGGTGATGATCGGAGTCGATTGGCAAACGGTGGCCATTCCAAATGCGCTCGCAGGGCGGGCTAAGTCGTAGGGTGGGCCGAGCGAAGCGAGTCACACCGTTAGGTTAATCGCATGACCGACGTGAATCCTTATGCGTCGCCCGTAGAGTTCGGGAGCGCGGCGATTGAGCGATCGCGCGTGCGCGGCGTCGGCGCGTGGGTGGTCATGAGTTTCGTCCTAGACGCGCTGGTCATCTACACCAGTTTGCCTGAATTGACTTGGGCGTATTATGCCATCGCCGCGGCGCTCCGGTTTGCATTGCCGCTCGCGGCGCTTTATGCGGTGTGGCGCCGACGCTCTACCGGGCGCTGGATTCTTGTTGGCGTGTTTAGTATGCGGGCGGCTGGAAGCTTGTTGATCCTCGCAACCTATTTCTCTCACGGCATTCCGAGTCTGCCGCTCCTTGTCACTCCGCCAATCCTGAAATATATCATTCAGGCGTTGATTTACGGCGCCGCGACAACCTGGCTGCTCTTTTCTCGAACCATGCGGCGGCGGCCGGAGATCGCCGGAGGTTCGAATGGTTGAATCCGCCGGAGTGCTGCTCTATCGCGAAGGGGGTGAAGGACTGGAAGTGCTCTTAATCCACCCGTCGGGCAATTACAACCGCCGGGCGCCTTGGGGTATTCCCAAAGGCTTGCCCGACGCGGGCGAGTCGCTCGAAGCCGCCGCCCGTCGAGAGGCATTGGAAGAGACCGGCGTGGCGGCCGGCGAGCTGGTGCCACTGGGCCACATCGACTATCGCAAGAGCCGCAAGCGGGTGCATTGCTTCGCCGGTCCGGCGCCCGACGACGCCTCGCCGCGATGCGTCTCTTGGGAAGTTGACTGCGCGGAGTTTGTCACGATGGCGCGGGCCCGCCAGTTAATCCATCCCGACCAATTGCCGTTCTTGGATCGACTCGAAGAGCAACGGTAGGGTGGGACGAGCTTGCGAGTCCCACCGTTTCCATTGCGCCACGCGCACGCGTCGTGGTGAGCCAAAGGTGGGACTCGTTTCACTCGTCCCACCCTATGGCCTCGGTCCACCCTACGCCTGATTTCTCACGCCACCTCGTGGCGGCGGCGGAGCGGATTGCGATAGAGCACTTCGGCCAAAAACGCCGCCGAGCCGGGCCAGCCGGGCGGACGCTCGTGGTGCCAGTCGCGATGGGTCGGCACCAGCGACTCGTCATAAGGCCAGGGGTCGAACGGCGCGTAACCCAACGCATCGGCCAGCTTACGCGAGTCCATCGCCACGTTGCCTGCCCGTGGCGGCACAGGGCCGGCCGCCGCTCGCAGGCAACCCATCAAAAGTTCGGGCGAGTAGCCGCCCGCGCGGTTGATGACCTGGGCGATTTTATACAGGCTCAGGGGCTTCGGCCCGCCCGCATGAAACAGCCCGGCCAGCCGATTGGTCAACATCGTCTCGCACAGCTCATTCAGGCAATCGGTGTAAGTGGGCGTGCGGACTTCGTCGAAGTAGAGCGTGGCTGGCCGCGATTTTTTGAACCGCGATTGGATCCAATCGATCGCCCCCGCATGGCCGTTGAAGCTGACGCCCATCGGCAAGGAAATGCGCAGCAGGCACGCTTGCGGGGCCTCAGCCAGCAGCAGCTCTTCGGCGGCGACCATCGTCGTACCATAAACAGTTACCGGGTCGGTGGCGTCGCTCTCCAAATATCCCCCGCCGAGCTTGCCCCCAAACACCAGGTCGACGGAGAGATGCACCAGCCGCACGTCGGCCGGACCAATGACGTCGAGCAGATTGCGCACGCCCTCGACATTGATTCGCCAGGCCAGCCCCGGGTCGAGCTCGCAGGCCCGCAGTGCGCAATTGCCGGCGCAATTGAGCACGCTGCGAAACTGGTACTCGTCGAACAGGCGTCTCAGTCCATCGCGGTCTTCTGCGTCGCAGGCCACGACGCCCTCGCCGGCCAGCCGAAAGTTGTCGCGCTGCCGGATGCCGATCACCGCTCCCGGATACCGCGCCTGGAAGTACGCCAGCGCGTTGTAACCCGCCACGCCCGCAATGCCGGTGATCAGCAGCGGGGTCTTGAGTTCTGAAAGTCGTGTACTTGGCGGCAACGTTACTGCTCAGTCAACAAGATAAAGTGACGTCCTTTGTGTGCAATCGCCCTTGGGTGCCACGGCATCCGCAGCGGCGCAATCGCGATCGCCCCGACGCGCGAGTTTAATCGCCGCGGCGGACGCCGTGCGGAGCCGGCTCCAATACTGGGACCATCGAGCGGATCCGCACGGCGTCCGTCGCAGCGACCGGCCCTGTGAGCGTCGCGAAGTCGGTCTCCGCTGCGACGGATGCCGTGGCACCCACGCGCACCTTTTTTACCTTCTCAATGCAGCTCCCCGCCAGCGGTTACTTGGGCGCCGGCAGCTCGGCCACCGGGCCGATGGCCACAGTGGTGCCGCGCGTGAGCGGGTACTTTTTGAGCACCGCCGAAATCTGCTCGAGCGTGACGGCTTCGACCGCGTCGAGATCGTCGCGCACCGAGCGATACTCACGGCGGTGCGTCCAGTTGGCGCCCAGGTTGAACAGTCGGCCGCGGGGGCGCTCGCTCGAAAGGACCACTCGCGAGTTGATTTTGTTCTTGGCCTGGTCGAGCTCGGCCGCGTTGATCGAGTCGCGCTCGACGCGCCGGTAAATGTCGCTCACGCGTTGCAGGTTGGTGGCGGCGAATTCCGGATCGCAGCAGAGGTACGTCATATAGAGGCCGGTGCCGAGATAATCGTAGTGGCCCAGCGTGGCGTGCTCGGCCAGGCCAGTGTCGATCAGCTCCCAATAGAGCCGGCTGCCCGAATCGTCGCCCACCACGGTGGCCAGCAGCTTGGCGGCGAAGCGGTCATCGTCGGTGGCCGAGGGGCCATTAGCAATCTGCAGGCAATACTCCTGGGCCGAGGTTTCTTTGTAGAGGCACTCGAAGGCCGAGTTCGCGGCGGCCGGCCGCACCTCGCGCGGGGCGTCGAACGGCTGCCAGCGGCCGCAATACTCCTCGGCCCCGCGCACCAGGTCGTCGAAGTCGATTTTGCCGGCCGCGACCAACGCGATGTTCCGCGGACTATAGCGCCGCTCGAAGTACTCGCGCATCGCCTCGACCCGCAGGGCCGAGATGCTATCGACCGTGCCCAAGACACTGCGGCCCAGCGGATGCCGCCCGAAGTGGACCGCCCGCACGTGGTCGTCGGCGCCGTAGGGCGGCTGATCGGCGTACATGCGGATCTCTTCGATAATCACCTTCTTTTCGGTGTCGAAGTCGTCCTGCCGCAGCGCGGGGCGCAGAATGTCGCTGAGCAGCTCCAGGGCGGGCCGCTGATATTCGGGCAGCACGGCGGCATAGTAAACGGTCTTTTCTTCGCTGGTGAAAGCGTTGTAATGCGCCCCCAGCTCATCGAAGCGGCGGTTGACTTCGTCGGCGGTGCGCTTGGCGGTGCCCTTGAACACCATGTGCTCCAGAAAATGGCTCACGCCCGACACTTCGTCGGTTTCATCGCGGGCGCCGGTCTTCACAAAGAAGCCCAGGGCGGACGAGCGGGCCTGAGCGTCGCACTCGGCCACCACTTCCAGGCCATTGGGCAAGACATGCTCACGAAACTCCAACGGGCACCTCCAAGGGCTTTGGTCCCAGCGTCACGATGGTAAAATCGTCTGGCCGATGCGCGGCCAGGTAGCGGTTGATGCGGTCGGCCGAGAGCTCGTCGACGATGCGTTCGACTTCGTCGAGTGTGCGCACGCGACCCAGATAGTACCAGTCGCGAGTCAAGAGCGCGCTGCGGGCCGAGCTCGATTCTTGCTGCATGATCAAGCTGCTCTTGATGCGGGCTTTGAGCCGGTCAAGCTCGGCGGCTTCGATGCCGTCGCCCAACCGAGCCAACTCGCGCAGCGTGACGTCGAGCGTTTCTTGCGCCCGGTCGGCGCTGGTGCCGGCGTAGCAGAGCACGCTGCCGCGATCGAGCAACGTGGCGTGCGAAGCATAGACGCTGTAGCACAAGCCGCGCTTTTCGCGCACTTCGGTAAATAGCCGCGAGCTCATGCCGTCGCCCAGCACGCCGACGGCCGCCGAAGCCACGTAGTAATCGGGGTCGCGATACGGCACGCTGGGGTAGGCGATGCCGATCTGCGTCTGGTTCGATTCGTGGTGCAGATGCGCTCGGGCCTCCGTCGGCGGGCGTTCGTCGATGGGAGGTTCGTCGAGCATGGGCCAATCGGCCAGCAACTCGCCGACCTGTTCTTTCAACCGCGGCCAATCGAACTTGCCGGCCACGCCCAAGATGGTTCCGTTTGGCCGATACAACTGGCTGTAAAACTCCTGAATTTCGGGCAGCGAAATTGCCTCCAGCGCGGCTTGCTCGCCCTGGCTGGGGCGACCCCAGGGATCGGGAAAATGGCGGCGGCGCAGTTCGAGCATCACCTTATGCCCCGGCTCGTCTTCGACGGCCGCCAGCTCTTGCAGGGCGGTCAAACGGCAGGGCTCGAGTTGTTCGCCGGGCAGCCGAGGTCGCCGCAATACGTCGGCGTAAATCTCCAGAGCCGGGCCGAGGTTTTTGGCCAGCGTCGCCCCGCGCAGCACCACATGCGCGTCGCTGACGCTTTCGCCACGTTCAACGCCCAGGTTATCCAAGTCATTCACAAACGCCCGGTTATCGCGCGGGCCGGCCCCGCGCAGCAGCAGTTCGCAGGTCATGGCGCTCAGGCCCCCGCGGTCGGACGGCTCCAGGGCGGTGCCCGCCGGCACGCGGATGGTAAAGGCCACCGACTCGACCGATTCCATCGGCTCGGCGATGAGCACCAGGCCGTTGGGAAAGGCGTGCGAAAGGATGGGACTGTCGGGCATGCGGGGTGAAGAACGGGTCTAAGGTCGGATGCCAGGGATCGGGAAATAGTATCCCTAGGGAAGTATACGCGATTCGCGCTTGGAGGATGGCCTTGCAGGCCGTCTTTGTCTTGGAATCAAACGGGCGAGAATAGCGGTTGCGGGCGATTGCTGCAACCGTGACGGCCGACCTCTGGCCTTTAGTAATTTGCCGGAATCGTCCGGCCATCGCGTTTGCCGCCAAGCGCCTGGTAGATGACGGGGTGGTCGATCGACTCAGCGATGAACCGGGAACTGCCGTCGCCCAAGAGGAACTGGGCTCCGTTCGGATGCGCCGACTTGAAGCCCACTTCGGTGGTCCAATTGCACGTGCGATGACAGGGATCGGGCGAGTTGTCGTCGCAACTGTCGAAATTGATCGGAATCAGCGTCGTGCAATAGCCATTGCCGTCGTTGGTATTGGCCCAGCCGTTTTGGGCGTGTTGAGAGCACCGCGGACGCACTTCGCCAAAGAAGATCGTGTTCGACAAGCCGTCGGTCACGTCGGCCGGGCGACTCGTCGATCCTACGCGAGTGAATGGCCCGGCGAAGTTCAACGGGTCGTCGAGCGGCGCCATCGAGAGCGCTTGCCAGGCGTTCGGGCAGGAACAGGTCACGTTGTTATACACGTCGGTCGGCCCGCGCGAGGCGGCATAGGTGTGAACGGCTAGGTTATCCCAATAAAAGGCCGGCCCGTCGTCACTGGGACATCGGTATACACTCACCGGCGTCGAAGCAATGAGCGTGGTCGTCCCCGGAAGCAGTTCGTTATCGGTGACCAGGGCGTTGAAATTGAACGCCTGAAAAAGTTGAACCTGCTCGACGAACGGCAGAATGTGTACCAGGGCCGAACCGCGAGCGATCTTGTTTGTGGGGTCCCAAATCGCTCCGGGAGGGAACGTCTTAAACGTGTCTTCGTAATTGGCCAGCGCAACGCCGATTTGCTTGAGGTTCGACGAACATTGAACCCGGCGCGAGGCTTCGCGGGCGGCTTGCACCGCGGGGAGCAGCAGCGCGATCAGCAACCCAATGACGGCGATAACGACCACCAGCTCAACAAGTGTGAACGCGCGACGACGTGAGCCCACTGCCATGCCAATCCTCCTTCCCTCCTTTTCCTAACCCCGTCATCGTAGGCGCAGCTTGAGGCGTGTCAATCGGTTCTATCTTTTTTTGGGGAATTTTCCTTGGCGCTTGGGTTGACAGCTTTGACGCCGCCGTGAAAATAAAAACCTTCTGGACAGGCTTCGTCCCGCTTTCGCCCGTCGTGTAGTGCTGGCGAATGGCGCGGGGCATCTTTGGCGGGCCTGAATCGCAGGGATTGCGGGTCGAAATCTTGCTCGACAACGACCGGCTAGGGCGGCTGGTCTCTTTGGGCGTAAACGGAACTGCAACGATGGTGAACTGCGGCGGCATTCCGCGCCGCGGTGATCCAGGCGGAGGGAGCCACTTCGGTGGATTTAGGGAGGATGGCAGCGTCAACGCATCTTTTAGTGCGGCGGGCGAAAACGCGCGCCAGGCAAGCAAGTGCTTCGGCGGCGCCCCGGCCGCGCATCGACGGCAAATTTTTTGCCCGAGGGCAGCAGCGGCTGCGCATTCACGGCGTCACCTATGGGCCGTTTGCCCCGAATGTCGATGGCGAGCCGTTTCCGGCGCGTGGCCTGGTCGTCGCCGACTTCGAGCAGATGCGCTCTTTCGGTCTCAACGCCATCCGCACGTACCATTTGCCTCCGGAATGGTTGCTGGCCTTGGCCGAGGAGCGCGGCATTTCCGTATTGGTCGACGTCCCTTGGGCCAAACATCTCTGCTTTCTGGAAGAAGGCGAGGCCGGTCGCGAAGCTCGCCGCGCGGTCCAACTCGCGGCGACGCGCGGTCGATCGTATGCTTCGGTGCTGGCTTACAGCATCGG
This sequence comes from Pirellulales bacterium, assembly GCA_035252155.1. Lineage (GTDB taxonomy): Bacteria > Planctomycetota > Planctomycetia > Pirellulales > JAICIG01 > JAICLL01. Next base: position 10,656 of record DATFDL010000629.1, read on the forward strand.
CAATGAAATACCGCCCGACGTCATTCGTTGGCATGGCTCGCGCCGCGTCGCCAGGCTGCTTGCCGAATTGCGCGATGTTGCCAAACAGGCCGATCCGCAAGGCCTGGTGACTTATGCCAGCTACCCGCCTACGGAGTATCTTGACCTGTCGTGGGTCGACTTTGCCACGTTCAATGTTTACCTGCACGACACCGTCGCATTCCGCCGCTATCTTTTTCGATTGCAAAACCTGGTAGGCGGCAAGCCCCTGGTGCTGGGTGAAATCGGCATGGATACGCTCCGTCACGGCGACGAGGGCCAGGCGGAGTTTCTCGCCGGGCATCTGCGCGAAGCGAATTTGCTCGGCCTGGCCGGCACGTTTGTTTTCTCTTGGACCGACGATTGGCACACTGGCGGCTATGCGATCAGCGACTGGGCCTTCGGCATTACCACCGCCGACCGGACTGCGAAGCCAGCGTGCCATGCGCTGAACTCGGTGTATCAGCGCCCCGCCTCCAGCTTGCTGAAAGCGACGCCGCGCGTCTCGGTGGTCGTCTGCTCGTACAATGGCGGCGCGGCGCTCGAACAATGCCTTCGCTCGCTGGACCGGCTCGACTATCCCGACTACGAAGTGATCGTTGTCGACGACGGATCGACGGATGACACACGAGAGATACTGGCCCGCTTTCCTCAGGTAAAAGCGATTCACCAGTCCAATCAAGGATTGAGCGTCGCCCGAAACGTGGGTTTGCAGGCCGCGAGCGGCTCGATTGTCGCCTACACCGATAGCGATTGTTTTGCCGACGCCGATTGGCTCACGCACCTGGTCGATCAGCTCTTGCGCAGCGATGCCGCGGCGGTGGGCGGCCCGAATCTGACGCCAGACGACGGCCGCATTGCCGCCTGCGTCGCGGCGGCGCCCGGCCAACCCACGCACGTGCTCGAAAGCGATCAGGTGGCCGAGCATATACCCGGCTGCAACATGGCGTTTCGCCGAGCCGCGCTGGAAGCGATCAACGGTTTCGATCCGCAATTTCGCAAGGCCGGCGACGATGTCGATGTCTGCTGGCGACTGCAAGACGCCGGGAATTGGATCAGCTACGCTCCAGCGGCATTTGTCTGGCACCATCGCCGGCAGAATCCGCGGGCATATCTCAAGCAGCAGGCCGGATACGGCGAGGCGGAGGCATTGCTGCACTTCAAGCACCCCGATCGCTTCAACGGACGCGGCGAGGGCAAGTGGCGGGGCGTGCTCTACGGCGCGTCGTTGCAAGGGCTGCGCTTTGGACGGCCGATTATCTACCGCGGCACCTTCGGCACCGCGCTGTTTCAATGTCTTTATCAGCCTGGACCAGCGCATTGGGCCATGTTGCCGTCGACCTTGGAATGGCATATTGCCGCCGTGGTCGTCGCTTTGTGGGCGCTGCTCTGGCCGCCGCTGGCAATCGCCGCCGTGGCGATGCTCGTGATGTCGGCGATGGTTGCGATACTACAAGCGGCACAAGCCAAACTGGTTCGACCGTACGCCGGGCTACACTCCCGTGCGCTGATCGCGCTGCTTTGCTATCTTCAGCCCCTCATTCGCTCTTGGTTTCGTTACCACACACGGCTCTTTTCGCGCCGGGCGCCGCAAGGCGATGCCGCGTTCGGCGACATTGCCGCGAACCGCCACGCCCGGATGCCTCTTAGCGGCCATCGATCGGCGATCTATTGGAGTGAATCTTCTGCCGACCGCCTCGACTTGCTCCGACAGGCGGTGGCCTATATGTGCGAACAGGGCTGGGGAAAAGTGCTCGACTCGGGTTGGTTTCGCTGGGACCTCGAAGTCTATTGTGGCGCCGGTCTGATTTTAAAAATCCTCACGGCTCAGGAAGAACACGGCAGCGGTCGACGGCTTGTGCGCGTGCGTTACCGGCTCGTGCCGACCGGCTTGCACAAGCTGGCAGCACTGACACTGCTGACGGGCACCGCGGCGGCGGTCGTCAGTTACCCCTGGGTCGGCTTGTGTTTGGCAGCCGGCGCGATCGTCGGAATCACTGTGGCATGGGGCCGTGCGCTGATCGCTGCCACACATGTCGTGCGGCTTTTTGATCATACCGCCCGGCGCCTGGCCATGATTCCCTGTCCTTCGGTAGCCGCGCCCGCTGGACCCGATTCGCAAGTCCGTCGTCCCATCGCCAGGGAGGGCGTCGAATCGTGAACTATCTGCCGCGCATCTTCGGCTACGTGCGGCCTTATTGGCGGCTGGCAGCGGCGTCGATTGCGCTGATCTTTCTGGGTGGCATCGCCGGATTGCTTGTGCCGTGGCCGCTCGCCTTTCTCATCGACAACGTTCTCGGCTCGCAACCGATGCCCGACTGGCTGGCATGGCTCGTTGGTCCGTTGGGCGCAAATCAAGCCGCCCTGCTGGGCCTGGCCGTTGTGTCGGGCTTGCTCATCACGCTGCTGCAGAACGGGCTCACGGTGTTTGACAACTACGTCAACACCAAGCTCGAACAGCGGATGGCCCTCGATTTCCGCAGCGACTTGTTTCAGCATGCCCAGCGGCTCTCGATGGCATTCCATGACCGCCGCCGTTCGGGCATGCTCATCTACGCCATCAATTCGCAGGCCGATGCCGTGCCCGGACTGGTCATGGCTGTGCCGCCGATGGCTCAGAGCGCCATTACGCTGGGCGGCATGTTTTGGATTCTACTGACGCTCGACCCCGTGCTGGCCGGCGTCTCGCTGACCGTCGTGCCGTTCCTTTTTTATTCGGTGCGTTACTACGCGACGCACATTCAGGATCGCTTGCTACATGTCCGCAACATGGAGTGCGAGAGCCTGTCGATCGTCCACGAAGCCATCTCAATGCTCCGCGTGATTGTGGCCTTCGGCCGCGAAGATCACGAGTACCGCCGCTTTCGTGAACAAGGCGAGCTGGCTATCGATGGCCGCGTCAAGCTCACCGTGCGACAGACGCTCTTTTCGCTGGCCGTCAACATGACCACCGCCGCCGGCACCGCACTGGTGCTCTGGGTGGGTGCTTCGCACGTGCTGGCGGGCAAGCTGCAGGTCGGGCAGCTTCTGGTGGTGCTGGCTTATATCGCCTCGGTCTACAAACCACTCGAGGCGATTACCCACACGGCGGGCACTATTCAAGAAAAGCTGGTCAATCTGCGGCTCGCCTTTCACTTGCTCGGTCAGCAGCCGGAAATTGCCGACGCTCACGGGGCCATCGCGCTGGGCCGTGCCCGCGGCGACGTCGAGTTCGCGGCGGTCGGCTTCAGCTATCAAGGGCGGGCCCAGACGCTGTGCGATATTTCGTTCGCGGCCCGCGCCGGCCAGGTGGTCGCCATCGTCGGCCCGACCGGCGCCGGCAAGACCACGCTCATCAGCCTGATCCCGCGCTTCTACGATCAGCAGCAGGGCCACGTCCGGATCGATGGCCTCGATATTCGCCAAGTCACGCTCCGAAGCCTGCGCGAGCAAATCAGCCTGGTGCTGCAAGAGCCGCTGCTCTTTTCGGGCACGATCGCCGACAACATCCGCTATGGCCGGCTGGATGCCACGATGGACGAAGTGATTGAGGCTGCCCGGAGCGCCAACGCCCACGACTTCATCATGCGTTTGCCGCATGAATACCAGACCGAATTGGGCGAACGGGGCGCCAAGCTGTCGGGCGGAGAGCGGCAGCGGCTTTGCATCGCTCGTGCATTTCTTAAAGACGCGCCGATCTTGATTCTCGACGAGCCGACTTCAGCCATCGACTCGAAGACGGAAGCGGTGATTCTGGATGCGCTCGACCGCTTGATGGTCGGCCGCACCACGTTTTTGATCGCCCACCGGCTTTCGACCGTCCGCCGGGCCGATCTGATTTTGGTGATGGACGGCGGTCGTCTGGTTGAGCGCGGCACGCACGACGAGCTGCTCCGTCGCGGCGGACTCTATAAGCAGCTTCACGACTTACAGACTGCCGATCGACGTCGCCGCTTGCACGGCGATATGCTTTCGCTGGCCGACGCCGCCGAGGTGCCCGCATGATCGCCGCCCCGCGAAAGAAAATCGTGCTGTTGGGCATGATGAGCCGCATGCCGGTGGCGGGCGTCGTGTGGCAGACGCTGCATTATCTGCTCGGCTTGCAGCGGCTGGGCTACGAGGTGTATTACGTCGAGACGCATGGCACGACGCCGCGCAACTTTTTTGGCGACCCACGCGACAACGGCTGGCAAAAGGCGGCCGCATTTATCGACAAAGTACTGCGTCGCTACGATCTCGGGCACAACTGGGCCTTCCGCGCCCGGTTCGATCGCGAACAGAGCTTCGGATTGAGCGACAGCGAGTTGGATGGCCTTTATCGCTCGGCCGATTTCATTATCAACCTTCACGGAGGCACCGAGCCGCTGCCCGAACACCATGCCACCGGACGACTGGTGTTTCTGGAAACCGACCCAGTGGAGCTGCAGATTCAACTCCACGACCGTTGCCAGGCCGCCACCGATTATCTGGCGCCGCACTGCGCGTTCTTTACGTTCGGCGAAAATTACGGCAACGCCGATTGCGGCTTGCCTGTCTCCGAGCGATTTCGGTTTCAGCCGACGCGACAGCCGGTGTTGTGCGATCTTTGGCAGCACAACGGCAATGGGCATGCCGACACGCTGACAACCATCGGCAACTGGCGGCAGCCGCATCGGCAGGTGTCCTTTCGCGGCGAGGTGTATCACTGGAGCAAACACTACGAGTTTCTCAAGTTCATCGATCTTCCGGCCCGCACAGGGCAGCCTTTCGAACTTGCGCTGAGCAGCGGCAGCCTGAATGCCGACGACGCTTCGCTGCTGCAAAGCAAGGGTTGGCGCGTCACGGATGCCCTGAGCTTTTCTGACGACCTCGAGGCTTATCGCCACTACATCACGTCGTCTCGCGGCGAATTCACGGTGGCGAAAGATCAGAATATCCGTTTGCGCAGCGGCTGGTTCAGCGACCGCAGCGCCACGTACCTGGCGGCTGGCCGGCCCGTGATCACGCAAGAGACCGGCTTTAGCAACATTTTGCCCATCGGTCGCGGCTTGTTCGCGTTCAGCACGTTGGACGAGGCGGCCGACGCCGTCGAGCAGATCGACGCCGATTACGAGCTCCACTCGCGTGCTGCCCGCGAAATCGCGCAGGAATACTTCGCCGCGGAGGGCGTGTTACGCGATTTGCTGGAAAGGGTCGGCTGATGAATCAAGCGATCCGAAACTTCACCTGGATCATCGCCGCACTGTTCCTAGTCACCGGCGCCTGCGCACCGGCCGTGCCAAACAGGCCGGTCACCACGGACCCCGCTGCCGCCAAGGCGCCTCCCTTTGTGACTGCCACGACTCAACCCAGCGGGCAGGGCGAAGCCCCACAGTGGACGATTACCTGGGACGTAGGTGCCAGCACCACCGGCCAAGTCTTCGTCTCTGTTGATAATGGCCCCGAAAAGCTGTTTGCCGAAGACCGGCGCGGCGTCAAGCCGGTCAAATGGAAAGTCAAAGGACGGCAGGAATTTCGGTTGTATGACGGCAAGGACCATCAGCGCCGGCTTGCCTCGGTCGTGGTCGATGGTCCAACGGGCGCGCCGCCGGAGGCGAAATAAATTCAATGGCCCCTCAAAAGCAAAAATCGCGTCGCCGTCGCGTCCGCGCCGATCATTCTCTGCGCACTCGCTTTCAGCGGCTTGTTCCGGCCCTGGTGCCGGTCGGCTCGCGGCTTGTCGTCATTAGCAAAGGCGACGAAGACTTGCTCCGGCTCGACCACCTTAAAGCCGAGCACTTCTCGCAGACTCGCGCTGGCGAGCCGGTGCATTATTGGCCTTCGGGCAGCCTGTCGGCGATGGTGCAGTTGGAGGCCGCGCGAGCTCGCGGGGCTCAATATCTGGCGATTCCGCAAACGTTCTCATGGTGGCTCGATCACTATCACGATTTTCACAAACACCTCAAGACCCGCTACCGATTGCAGCATGCCGACGACCGTGCGGGCCATCTTTATGATCTTCGCGCAGTCGTGGCGCCCCAGGCGACTTCAGCAGGCGGCGCGATGACGCGCTTTCTTAGCCCATCACTGGAAACCGCCCAGACGCAAACCGCCGTTCTCGATTGGGGCGCCGATCTCGATCCCGTCACGCTCCCAGAATCGGTCCTGCTCTTTTCACCGCCCGGGGCCGACCTTAATCGAAATCACCTGCCGTATCTCGACGACAGCGTTGACATCGTGGCGATCGCGGGCGGCGATATCCGCCGACGCACCGAAGCTTGGCGCGTGGCTCGGCAGGGAGTTCTCTCGGTGCACCACTCGCCTGACACGATTGACTTCCAACGAAAGCGGCCGTCCCTCGCGGCCACTACGGCGAGCGTGTCGATCGTCGTTCCGACCTACAACGGCGGTGAGCGCGTACTCTGCTGTCTTCGCGCGGTCGTCGAGACGCTGCCGGCCGATTTCAGAGGCGAGATTCTCGTCGTCGACGACGCCTCAACGGACGACAGTCGCAGATTATTAGAGCAATACGCGCGCGTCGAGCCGGTCGTGCGCGTGCTTGCCAACGACCAAAACCTCGGCTTCATTCGCTCCTGCAACCACGCCGCCCGCAGCGCGATTGGTGACATTCTTGTATTCCTAAACGACGACACGCTACCGCTGCCCGGTTGGCTTTCGCCGCTGGTGTCTCTGCTGCAAACCGTCGATGACGCTGGTGCGGCAGGCGCACAGCTTCTTTATCCCGATGGCAGCTTGCAAGAGGCCGGCGCCGTTATTTTTCGTGATGCCACAGGCGCCAACGTCGGCCGCGGCGACTATCATCCAGAGCGTCCGCTTTATTCGTTCGTTCGCGCGGTGGACTACTGCTCCGGGGCGGTTCTGGCGACTCCTCGCGAGCTGTTCCTCGGCAGCGGAGGCTTCGATGAGCAGTACTGTCCGGCATACTACGAAGACTCCGACTACTGTTTTCGCCTGCGCAGCATCGGCCGCAAAACGTACTACCAGCCGTCCAGCAAAGTCATTCACTTGGAGGGCGCCAGTAATGGCCGGTCGGCGGATGCCGGCACAAAGCGCTACCAGAATGTGAACCGTGCAAAATTTCTCCAACGGTGGCAGTCGGTAATTGCCCACCAGCCGTCCTCGCCGCCGCATTTCGGCCTCTCGACGTGGTATGCGTTAATGCACGCTCACGATCATGGAAATGGAGGCGGGCCATGAGCAAGTCAGCCGTCGTCTGCGCTCCCGTCATGCCCGAGTTTGACCGCGAAAGCGGGTCGCGCCGACTTTATGATCTGATCGTGCTGCTGCAAGACTTGGGTTGGCGGGTGACTTCCGTCTGCCGAAAACGAGTCGAAGCGAACCGCTATTCGCGCCTGCTGCAACAACGGGGCGTTGCCACCTACACCGGCATCGATGCCAACGCCGCGGCCGAACTTTTCGAGAAGGGATCGTTTGACCTCGCTTTGTGCGTTTTTTGGGACGTCGCGGAGGCATATCTGCCGGCGCTGCGGGCAACCGCCCCGCGCACGCGGTTGCTCGTCGATTCGGTCGATATTCATTTTCTGCGGATGGCGCGAGGCGTGTTTTGCGGTTCCTCCGAAGGCGGCGTGCCGCAGATGAAGCCAGAACGCGGGGTGGAGATCATCCGCGAGTTGAACACGTACGCCGCCGCCGACGCCGTACTGACCGTTTCTGAGAAAGAACGGGGGCTGCTCAAAGACCTTCTCGGCAGCGGCGCCCCGATTTTCACAGTCCCTGATTGCGAAGATTTGCGGCCGGCAACGCTCGACCCGGCCGCGCGCCGAGGAATTCTATTCCTGGGCAACTTCAAGCATCCACCCAACGCCGGCGCGGCTGAGTTTCTGCTGCGCGACATCGTGCCCTTGCTCGACCGTGAGCTGCTGGAACAACATCCACTGTATGTCGTAGGCAATGCACTCGATGGCCGGTTCCGCGAGTTTGCCGAATCGAACCAATCCATTCGTCTCGTCGGCTGGGTTCCTGAAGTCGAGCCTTACTTGACAGCGGTCCGCATTGCCGTCAGTCCCCTCCTCTACGGCGCCGGCACCAAGCGGAAATTGATCCAGTCGCTGATGATCGGCACGCCGACCGTATGCACCGAGATCTCGGTGGAAGGGCTCGGCCTGCGTCATGGGAGCGAAGTGCTCGTTGCGAACGATCCGAAAAGTTTCGCGGCTTCAATCACCCAACTTCTCACCGACGACGACTTATGGCAGCGCCTCGCGCGAGCGGGCATCTCGTTCATCAAGCAGGCTCACACGCGCGAGGCAGCGAAAAATAAGCTGCGTGAAGCTGTCGAGGCGGTTCTGTCGGCGCCGGGGCGTCCTGCGCCGACCGAGTCGACGGGCAGACATGCTTACCAAGAGCTGATCCACCGAACGCGCGCCGGGGTTCGTCGCGCCGTGCCGCCGGGAGCCGCCATCGCAGTTGTCTCCAAGGGCGATCCGCAACTGTTACTTTTCGACCAGATACGCGGTGTCCCGTTTCCGCAGGATGTACACGGTGAATATGCCGGCTACCATCCGCGCAACAGCGCTGAGGCGATCGAGCATCTTGCTGAGCTTGTTCAAAAGGGGACCCAGTATCTCGTGTTCCCGGCTACCTCGTTCTGGTGGTTCAAGCACTACCGCGAGCTGGCGACCCATCTTGAGGCAACGGCCAAGCGAGTTTGGGCTGACGACGACTGCGTGATATTTCAACTCACCTTGCATCCAACAAGCCGAGGAAAAAAAGCCGGCAAGCCATCCAGGGGGCGTCGGCGGCACTCGGCGCTCAAGATTCCTCGATAACGTAAGCACATGTTGTTTTCCAAGGATCTGCTCTTCATCCATGTGCCCAAGACCGGTGGAATGTCGGTCACCGAATGTTTGTTGGACATTCTTCCGCCACCTGTTTATTACAGCCATCCCGAGCACGACTCCGCGCTGGAAGGCAGGGGCATCGTGCAGTTGGCTGGCACGCGGCACGAAACCTTGGAAGAGGCGGCGATGATCGTGCGCCGGTGGGGATTTGATCTCGACACGTTTCCGCGCATTCTAGCCGTCATACGGAACCCTTACTCTCTAGAGGTGTCGAGGTACGCGTATTTGCAGGCGGGGCACCCCTGGGATCGTGGAGAAAATCAGAGGCTGGCTATGACGTGCGATTTCGAGACGTTCGCCCGCTGTAGCACGCATCACAGTGGTCCGAAGCGGCCTATCGAGAGCTATTTTCTGGTTAATGGGCGGCTTCCGGCGAATGTAACCCTGCTGCGATTCGAGAACCTGCATGATGAGGTGACGAGTCTGGCGAGCTCGCTCGGGCTACCGCCGCCGGAAAACTTTCCTTGGAAGAATCGGTCGATACATCACGACTTTCGCGCTTACTACACGGCGGAGGCCGAGCGAGCAGTGCGGCAGCGATACCGTTGGTTGTTTGACAACGGCTACTACCCGTCCATGGACATCACGGAAACCGATGAAATGGCATATCGCAGCCGACGCGAAATGCCTCTGTCGGGCCCCGTTGTGCAGTATGGACCGCTGTCAGGCTACTGGCCAGATGGTTGGGCCGGAGACTGGTTTCGCTTCACGGTTCTTCCCACGGCGCCGGTGACGGCGATGGAAATCAGTGGACTCTCTCCGAACGCTTGCGGGCCGTCGGCACGTTTGACGGCTAATATCGCTGATGCGCGCTTCGAAACGACCGTGGAGGCGGGAAAGTCGTTTTGCTGGCGCCTCGACGTGGCACATGGACTCGCGCCGCTGCACGTGGTCGTTCATTCGTCGGAGTCGTGGTGCCCCGCCAACGCGGGGCAGTCTCCCGATCGCCGCCGGCTGGCGTTCAAACTGCGGGAAATCAGTTTTGAAGCTGCAAGCAAATGATGTCGGCCTTGGCAAATCCTGAGCATTGATGAGAATAGCGGGAATAGACATGCATCTACCTGGTGTCGATTGTGATGAGGCTTGGGAGCGGGTCGCCGCACAAGTTCTCGCGCTCGCCAAAACGGAAGAGAACCGTGACCGGCCGCAAAGACTGGTGCATGGAGGAACGGCGATTCTGGACCGAACAGTCACTACTGAGGCATTCCTCATTTTCAACCGTGCCTACGAGGTTCTTCTCTGTAATAGTTATCTGTCAACGAAGCATGGGGATCGAATGCGCGACGTTTTTCCGAAATCTCCGTGGCACGGCGGCGGTAGTTTCTGGATGCGGCGCGTCGGGGCGTAGTGTGGTCGCCGCGCCTTTTGAGGCATCAGCTCATACAGGATTAGACCATACGAACCACCATTGCCATCTCAGGCGCCCTCGCTCAAAGCGCTCGCAACGGCGGTTTGGCATGGTGCTTCTTGCAGTTCGCGCTCGGGTTGAAGCGCCTGGGCTGCAAAGTGCTGTTTCTCGATCGGCTCGGCCCGGAAATGTGCGTCGATAGCCATGCGCAGCCGACGACCTTGGAACGATCCACAAATCTGCGTCACTTTTTGAAAGTGATGCGAGAATTCGAACTCGGTGAGAACTTCTCGCTGGTTTACAACCACGGAGAGCAGGTCATCGGGCAGCCGCGGGCACGAGTGCTGGAATGGGCGCTCCACGCGGATT
>DATFDL010000630.1:0-4766 GCA_035252155.1 Pirellulales bacterium
ATGGAAGGCAAAAAAATCGGATGACACTGAAGAAGAGCCCCGACGCTCTCCTCCAGTCTCCATCGACCCGTTCACAACCCCGGCGAATGATTCAGATCGTCGCGGCACGACGGCGGCAAGTAGGTGTTGCAGTTCGGGCAAAGCTGAAATGCCGCGGTGACTCGCGCGCGACAACGCGGGCAGGTTCGCGCGGGGGTTGGAGGCGTCAACTGTGCCGTGGGCGACAATTGCTCCATAGGCCGCATGACGATCGAACGATCGGACGCCGCATCGCCCAGTACCGCCAAGATCGAAGTGTCCGAAACCTCTCGGCGGGGCAGAGTGATTCGTGTCTGGCATTTGGGACACATCGCCTGCTTGCCGCCGTCTTTGGAGTCGAAACGTAGTTTGTGCCCGTTCGGGCAAAGCAATTTGGACGTCATGGCGTATTCCTCCGATGGATGCTGTTCAGGCCGCGGGGGACTACGTTGATGAACCGTATGAGATCAGCCGGCTGACGGGCCGCGAGGGCAGCCAAGCCGGAATTTACAAGGCGGGATAATCAGGCGGGGGCGTCTTTAAGACGCAAGCCGATGGTAGTCCCAGCCATTTGGCGGTGCAACCCCGAAACCGCCCACCCGCCGCCATGCCTGTTTGCCAATGCGCCACTGCGCGTGCCCCCCGAGCACATCCTTTCTTCCAACTTCAAACTTCCAGCTTCAAGCTGCTCCGCCCCCTTGCTTGCGAAGAACAAGGCTCCGCTCGCTTTTCTTCGCGCCACAACCCCTGCTGGCCGCCTGAGTTGTGACGAGCTTGCGATACATCAATCTTCGCTTATGCAAGCGCTAGCCAAGCATTGGCATTTAGGAGCCGGGGCTCGCTCCCATCTCCGTATCTGCCCATCCCCCTGACCTCCGGCCTCCGACGTCCGACCTCTGCATCCCCCCTCTCCCCGCATTGTCCCGTGCAAGTGGCTTCATAGGTTTTCGGCAGTGGCGACTGTCTACCGCTGTCGCCACAAACTCTAACGACACAACGAGTTGTGGTTAACGGCCAGGTCGAAGTCGCGTGTTTGATTCAAAACCTCAAAAAAGACGAATCGTCTTGACTGCGCTGTGCCGCGAAATCGCGGCGGGCTCCGCGAACATCCTCGCGCTCCGTCGCGATGAGGGACCGCTCGCTTCAAACCTCAAACTTCCAACTTCAAGCTCTGCAGGTGCGCCGGGAATTCCTCGATCCCTTCTTCAAAGCGCTCGGCTGGGACGTCGACAACGGGCAAGGTCACGCCGAAGCCTATAAAGACGTCATCCACGAAGACGCCATCAAGGTGGGCGGCGCCACCAAGGCCCCCGACTATTGCTTCCGCATCGGCGAGCGAAGGATCTTCTTTCTGGAAGCCAAAAAGTCAAGCCCGACAAAGCCGACAAGCCCGCCGTCGGCCGCGTGCGCGGAGGGTAAATTGAGGACGCGGCATGGCTATCGCACCGAAGACCAAAAAGACCACAAAGCGAACGCGACAGCGACCAGCATAACCGTCACGCAGCAGACGGGTCGGTGTTCTTCGGAATCAAAAGCGATCCGAAGCAGCCAGAAAGCCAAGGCAAAAAGCGCGACAGCGCTAAGCAGCCGGCCCAAGCCCAAGAGCCCGAATCCGACGACGCCCACCAGCGCAGTCGTCGCCGGAACCGTCGCCCCGAGGCAAAATGCTTGCGTCCAGTCTCGCGCGTAAACAGTGCCAGCCAGCAAAACAGCAGGCAACGACAGCGCCACCACGAGCGAGCCAATGCCAGCTTGCCACGATGGCTCAACGGTGACAGCGCGCACTCCGGCTGCGATCAATGTGGTTGCCGTGAGTAGAAATCGAATCGAGAACTGAAAGCCTGTGGCCATGCCCCCATCATAGCGTTTGCCGGCCGCTTGGCGCCAATCGGCAATTGGGGATTAGGCAACCGAACGGGCAACGGTTGCGGTACGCGGCATCGCGGCAACGCATCCACCAGTTGCATCTTGCGATTCATCGTTGGTTTGCTGGCGCCATGCGTGCCCTTTGTCGTACCTCGCCCAGAACGCATTGCTTGAGTGGGCTGGCAACGTATATCACCGAGTGTGCCGCGTCGGATGGCCGGAATAAACGAGGCGCGCGAGCAATCAACGCCGCACTAGGCGAGCTGGCTCGCCAAGGCTGGACGCTATGTGACATGCCCCCGCATCGCCCGGTTTTTGGAACGGTGGAGAGGCGAGCGGACCGACGTGATGCCGATGCGGCGGTCGGTTAGTCGCTGCTTGCTTTAGGCGGGTCGGCGTGGCCGGGCAATCGAGGCACTTATTCAAGAGGGCGTCACGGTATTCTATCTTGACCCCAGAGAGTTATATGGTGGCGGCTACGATCATCCAAACTTCTGGCGCGACCTGCAGGGCAGCCCCGACGGCCGACGGTAAAGAGTGGATTTCAAAATAACCGAGGGGGTTAACTTGTTTTCGCCAGGAATTCATCCGAGGCAAGCAGCAGGGCGACGACGTGCTCGTCGGGCGTGCCGGCGTCGAGCTGGGCGGTGAAATTGGCCAGCCCCGTGGGGTCAGCGGCCCGATCGAGATAGTTCTCAAACCAGCCCTCGACGAGATCGCGGTGATATTCATTGCTGGCAAAGACAATGTCGGCGACCACTGCGCGATTCGCCCCTTTGGCTAAAAGGTCGTCGTAGAACGGTCGCGAGCCAGGATCGACCGCGCGGTGCAATGCGTCGGCAAACAGGGCGTCGAGAAATGCGCCGTTGCTGCCGCCGTGCAAGGCAAAGTATTCGGGCGACGAAGCGATGATCGTATCGACGATCGCCGCGTCAGCGCCCGCGTCGAGCAGCGCTGAGAAATCGTGCACGGCCTTCGGCTCGGCGGCCCGGTGCAGGTAGCGCTGGAATTCCGCCTGGATCAGGGCGCTATGATATTCCTCGGTCTTATCGCTCAGGATGTCTTGCACCACCTTCGTGCGGCTGTCACCGCCTTGGAGATGACTCGCCCAGAAATCGCGGCCCTGCGGCTCGGCCTGGCGGCCGAGCGCATCGCGAAAGATCTCGCTGATGAACCGCTGATCGGCGGTGCCCGCTGTGCCGTCGGCCAGAAGTTCTTCCGCAATCTTGGCCGTCGTGACAATGTTCGTCGAAGTGAGACTGTCGGCCACATCGATCTTGGCGGTGAAGCTTCCCTCGTCGCCGTAGGCATGCGATCCGGTGATCGTATATTGACTGCCCGACAACGTGGCGGTGCCGGGCGAACTGCTGCCGTCGCCCCAATGAATGGTGACGGTGAATGCGCTTGCCGGCTCTTGGGCATTCGAAGCGGTGAATGTGGCCACCGGCACATTCACCAACGGCGAAAGCTCAAAGCCGCTGACCGCCAAGCCGACACCGCTGAGCGTTTCCGTGGTGGATCCCGTGACTTGTGCCGTGCCGGTGGCGGTGGCCTGACTGCCACCGGTATCGTGAATCATAACCACGAGCGGCAGGTTGCCGTTCGACGTATAGGTGTGCTCGCCGGAGACGGCGAAGCCGCCACCGGCCGTCGCCGCCACGGTAGCGGTGGTTGTCGCACCGTCGCCCCAGTCGATCTGGGCCGTGAAGTCGCCCAGCGCGGCAGCAGGATTCGCGTCGGTGAACGTGGCGACGGTGCCGCTGAAACTGGCGCCGGCCGTGGCAACGATCGTTGTGCCGGTGGATTGGAGTGTCGCGTCGGAAACCACCGCCGTACTCGTGGCCATCGCCGAGGCGCTTCCTTTGTCGGTGATGGTGACGTGAATCGTTTGCGTGCCTTCGTCGGCGTAACTGTGGCTTCCGTTGACGACCAGACCGCCTCCGGTCGTCGCGATCGTGCCCGAGGTCGTGGCACCGTCGCCCCAGACGATTTGGGCGGTGTAATCACCGAGGGGAGCGTTCGGATTGCCGTCGCTGAACCTGGCCACGATGCCGCTGAACCCCGCTCCTTCGGTCGTAGTGATGATCGTGCTGGTTGCGTTCAGTGTGGCGTCGGAAATCGTGGCAGTCGTCGTAGCGGTCGCCGAGGCGTTGCCGTCGTCGGTGATGGCGGCGTGAATCGTTTGCGTGCCTTCCTCGACGTAGCTGTGGCTGCCGCTGACAACCAGGCCGCCGCCGGCGCTCGTGGTCACCGTGCCGGTACTCGTGGCGCCGTCACCCCATGCGATCTGCACCGTGTAATCGGTGAGCGGAGCGCCAGAATTGGCGTCGATCAGGGTGGCAATCGTTCCGCTGAAGGTTGCTCCTTCGGTGGTAGTGATCGTGGTGCCCGTCGCGTGCAGCGTGGCGTCGGCGATCGTCGCTGTCGTCGTCGCGGTGGCCTTGGCGCCGCCCGCATCGCTAATCGTAACCGTAACCGTCTGGGCGCCTTCCTCGACATAGCTGTGGTTGCCGTTGACTAAAATACCGGCTTGGGTCGCGCCTAGGGTTCCGGAAGTCGTCGCGCCGTCGCCCCACACAATGTTAGCGGTGTAGTCGCCCAGCAAGGCGCCGGGATTCGCGTCGGTGAAGGTGGCGACCGTGCCGCTGAAGGTCGCCCCTTCGGTCGTGGTGATCGAGGCGGCGGTTGCCGCGAGCGCGGCGTCGCCAACGGTGGCCGTAGTTGTCGCGGTGGCCGTTGCACCACCCTGATCGCTCACCGTGACCGTAACGGTTTTTGTTCCTTCTTCGGCATAGGCGTGGCTGCCATTGACGAGAAGGCCGCCGCCGGCGGTGGTGGTCACCGTGCCGGTGGTTGTGACGCCGTCGCCCCATGCGATCTCA
>DATFDL010000631.1:0-3741 GCA_035252155.1 Pirellulales bacterium
CCGCGGCGCCGGATAGCGGCCATACGGCGCGAAGACGGCCCACGCCCACGCCGCCGCTGCGGCCACGCCAAGCAGCAAAAACCAGCCCCAGCCCCTGCGCCCGCCCATAAGCCATTATGAAACGCGGCCCCGAGCCTGACAGGCGCGGGAACAAGCGGTGAGACTGGCCGAAAGGACCAACTTTCCCTTCTGAGAGTTTGCCCACGGGGCCGCCGAACTCGGCCGCTCGATGGGCAAAACGTTGACCGCAGGGCCATGCGTACAGTAGCTTAAGAAGGAACCCGGGCCAGAGCTGATCGCGGGCGGCGCGCTGAAGCGGAAGGCCACCACCAGACCCCGGACCCACGATGCGTTCAACTTTTGGCCACCTGGCGCTGGTGGCGGTAGCGAGTTGTTGGCTGGCGGCATGCGGCGGGAAGAGTTCTCCGCCGGCCAAACCGCCTGTTGCCACGACGCCGTTTTTCATCGCCAATACTTGCAACTACATCACCACGACCCTCAGCGGGACGGAGCAGATTTGCTTTTACGGCTTGCCGAACGTAATCTCCGGCGTGCCGTTTGCTTTGGGCCTGATTACGGACGCCGGAGCGCCGAGCCTCACCATACCGATCCAGGCGACCGACATTAAGCCCCCGATCTCATTCCAACTGCTGCCGGGCTCAACGATGCCGCCGGGGCTGACCTTCAGCACCAACGGGTTGGTCAGCGGCACGCCCACCCAGCCCGGCACCTATGCCTTCAGCGTCGTCGCCGTCGATAGCAGCACGCCCACGCCGCGGATCTCCGATCAGGCGCGGTTCACGCTGCACGTCGTGCCGCCCGGCGCGTTGTTGCGCGAGGTCGGCCATAGCGATCTGGGCGGCGGCGGCCAAAATGCCGATGTCACCGTGCACGGCGCCTACGCCTACGTCGGCACTCGCGGCGTGCCCGGCGCGTGCCCCAGCACCGGCGTCAAGATCGTCAGTCTGAGCGATCCCACGAATCCCCAACTCCTCCTCGCCCTGCCATCCTCCAGCGGCGGGGCCTATGAACCGGAGGTGAAGGTCGCCACCGTCAGTTCGCCGTCGTTCCAGGGCGATCTCATGGCGGTGGCCGTTGCGCCCTGCGATCCCGCGACCGACGGCAACGCCGAGGATCGGGGCGTGGCACTCTACGACGTTTCCAATCCCGCCACACCCAAGTTCTTGTCGTTCTGGCCGTCGGGCGTGCAAGGCGTCAGCGATGTGGCGATCTTGCCGCGGCCCGACTCCAGCAATCCGGCCAACAGCAAGGTGTATCTCTTGGCCGCGGTCCCGAATTCCGAGCTCACCGATCCCAACCAACAGGGCGATTTGCGCGTCCTCGATATCACCGATCCTTTGACGCCGGTGCAGATCGGGCAATGGGGCATCTTCAAGGCGCTGAACATCGACCCGAACAGCGTGCACGTGGGACAAGACCAACGCGTCTTCCTGGACACGATCACGCTCTCGAGCGACGGCACCAAGGCGTTTCTCGCTTATTGGGATGAAGGCGTGGTGGTGATGGACGTCTCCAATCCGCCGGCCATCGCGGACAGCGCCCCGAACCTGGCGCTGAGCCACATCACCTATCCGACGATCATCGCCGCCACCCCGGATCACTTTTCCGCGCCGGAAGGCAACACCCATCAAGCGCTCGCGATCGGCGGCGATACCGGGCTGATCATCAGCGATAAAGTGTGCGCCTCGCAAAAGATTCCCGACCCCAATAATCCCGGCGCCACCATCTCCGCGAATCCGGCGACGAAAGTCGTGTGCGGCACGGATGTGGATCTGACGCCGGCGGCGGGCTGGGGCTACTTGCGAACCTATTCCCTGCCCAGCTTCGCCACGCCCTCGGCCCAAGGCAGCGTGGTGCTGTCGACGGGGGAATCCGATCCCCCGCCCGACAACGGCATCTACACGCCGAACAATTTGGCCTGGAACGGCAACACGCAAGATCCGCACGCCTATATCGCCTGGTTCTCGAACGGCGTCGTGGACGTGGATCTGTCTTCTTTGAGCGCACCGGCGGTGCTGGGCGCTTTCGTGCCGCCTGCCGCGCCCGATCCGCGGGGCGCGAACCCCACCGTCAACAATCCCGACGTGCCGCTGGTGTACGGCGTGGCCGCCTATGCGCAAGGCGCCAACCAATACATCGTCCTCAGCGATATCAATTCGGGCTTGTGGGTGGTGCAAGAGACATCGGCGCCGCAATTTGCGATCTTGACCACCTCGTTGCCCAACGGCACGACCCAAGTTCCCTACAACGCACAGTTGATCACCGCCAACGGCACGGCGCCGGTGAGCTGGACAATGGTTTCCGGCAGCGGCGCGATGCCGCCGGGATTGACGCTCAATCCCAACGGCACCATCACCGGCACTCCCCAGGTCAACTCCTCGGGAACCTACTCGTTCACGGTCCGGGCCACCAACAGCAACGGCAATGGAGAAGTGGCGACGCAAGCCTACACGGTGGTGATCAACAGCAACATCACCATCACCACCACCGCCTTGCCCGTCGCCACCCTCAACGAGTCCTATACGCAAACGGTGCAAGCGGTGAACGGCTCGGGCGCGCTCGCCTGGAATTTGCAGGGCGGTTCCCTGCCGCCGAGCGTGGCGCTGAATTCGGCCACCGGCCAGATCACCGGCACGCCGCCCTCCAGCGGAACGTTCACGTTCACGGTTGGGGTGAGCGATTCCTCCAATCCGCCGCAAACCACCACGCAGTCGTTGTCGCTGCAGGTCGCGCCCTTTGCCTTTTCGGCGCCATCGCGACTGAGCGACGGCGGCGTCGGCCAGAACTACTTCGGCGGGCTGAGCTTGCTGAACGGCACCGGGCCGTTCACGTTCGTGGTCACTAGCGGCTCGCTGCCGCCCGGCATCGCCATGACGCCTGCCACCGGCACCTTCAGCGGCGCGCCCACGACGGCCGGGACCTACACGTTCACGGTGCAGGTCACGGATGCCGACGGGCAGACCGCGAGCCGGCAGTTCACCATCGTCGTCCAGCCGTTCGCGGTCGCGACCACGAGCCTGCCCAACGGCACCGTCAATCAAGGGTATTTCGCGCCCATCCAGCTCAGCAATGGCGCCGTGCCCTTCGTCTTCACGATTTCCGCGGGCAGCTTGCCTCCGGGGTTGACGGTCTCGGCGCTGTACCCCAACGGCACGCCCGGCGCGACCTCGGGCACCGCCGGCGCGATTTCCGGCGTGCCGACGACGCCGGGCAGCTACTCATTTACGGTGCAAGCGACGGACAAAAACGGCAACTTGGCGACGGCCACCTATACGTTAACCATCTCCCCTTAAGTAGCGCCGTTTTTGGGAATCTCACAACGCGATTGACCTTTGCCGGGGACCGCCGTAGTCTGTTCATGCGGGCCTCGGCTGCCCGTCGGCGCTAGGGTTCGTCACGTCTCGGATGTTCTTGTCGCGTCCGGATTCACCGGCCACGGTGAGATAGCCGGCACGAGGTTCGCGGTCCATCGGGCGCCGGGAAGATGCGTATGGAAAAGCCAGCCCAGAATATTCAGGATTCTTTTCTCAACAATGCGCGCAAGGAGAAATCCATCATCACGCTTTACCTACTTAGCGGCGTGAAATTGTCCGGGCGCATTCGCAGCTTCGATAAGTATTGCTTGGTGCTCGAGACCAGCAATCAAGAGCAATTGATCTTCAAGCATGCCGTCTCGACGGTGGTGATGCAGCGCGGCGCGGGCCGCGATTTTGCCGAGCG
>DATFDL010000632.1:0-3645 GCA_035252155.1 Pirellulales bacterium
CGGCGGACGCGACGCGAAAGCGAACGAGAGGGTTTTGTGGTGCGATTTGATCTAGCTTGCAATCATCGCCCGACCGGGGCAAGCCCGGATCGTGGCGGCGCTTTCCGAGCCAAAATTACCGATTTTGATCGTCCAATCCGATCAGAAGTGTTCCAACAAATCACCCCGCCGCCGCCACCGCCTCGGCGGCCCGCCAATCGGCCAACTGCAACTCGACCGATCGCCGGCCGCGGAACTCGTTGATGATCGGACGAAACGCGACGGACAACGGTCCGCGGATGGCGGCCAACTCGTCGGCCCAGTCACCGCCCCCAAACGCGATAGCCCGCAGCGCCACGCCACCCTGGGCGAGTTTTAACGACAAATGTCGTTCGCCGCCCCCGATCCGCCGAGGTGGTCCGGCCAACGTCACCCCGCTGGCGCAGAGCAGCGGACGCGGGTTATGCTGACCGAACGGGGCCAACCGCTCAATCTGATTGAGCACCGAGAGCGTCAACTCGCCGAACGACACTTCCGCGTCGATCGCCAGCTCGGCCACGCGCCGCTCCAAGGCGATCGCCTCGGCCACGCACTGGCAAAAATCGGTGCGGAAGTCATCGAGCTTGTGGTCGTCGATCTTCAGCCCTGCGGCGGCGGCGTGGCCCCCGTGACTGAGCAGATGCTCTGTGCAGGCCGCCAAGGCTTCGTGCAAGTTGAAGCCTGGCACGCCGCGGGCCGAGCCGACGCCCGGCTTCACGCCCAGCTCGTCCAAGGCCACCAGAATCACCGGCCGATGAAACTTATCGACCAGCCGCCCGGCCACAATGCCGATGACGCCGGGATGCCAGCCGCGCTCGGCCAAGACTAAGGCCGCGTCGTTCTCGACGTCGTAGTGCTGAGCTTGCTTGAGCGCCGCCAGATAGATGCTGCGTTCCAGACTTTGCCGGCTATTGTTCAGTTCATTCAGATATTCGGCCAGCGCGGTCGCGCGTTCGGGCGCGGTGGTGATCAGCAGCTCGACGGCCAATTGGGCCTGACCAAGGCGGCCGGCGGCATTGAGCCGGGGGGCGAGCGCAAAACCGACGTCATCGGTCGCCAGCCGCGGCTTTTGATCGAGCTCGGCCAATCGCATCAGCGCCGCCAGCCCCAGGCCCGGCCGCTCTTTCAGACTCGCCAGGCCGTGCTGCACCAGCACTCGGTTTTCGTCGACCAGCGGAACCATGTCGGCCACGGTTCCCAGCGCGGCCCAACCCACGGCGGACAGCAAAAAATTGCGCATCGGCTCGCCGACCTTCTTCGCGCCGCTGGCCTGCTGGCAAAGCGCCCAGGCCAGTTTAAACGCCACGCCGGCACCGCTCAGTCCCGCGAAGGGATAGGCGGTTCCCGGCAACCGCGGATGCACGATGGCCGCCGCGTCGGGCAGCTCCGGGCCAAACTCGTGGTGATCGGTGATGATCAGATCGAGCCCGATCGAGCGGGCAGTGGCCGCCTCGGCCGCGCTGGTGATGCCGCAATCGACGGTGACGATCAGCTTGGCGCTCTGCGAGGCTAACGTGCGCAGCGCCTCGTGATTCAGGCCGTAGCCTTCCTCGAGCCGGTGCGGCACATAATAACCCGCGTCGGCCCCGAGCAACCGCAGGCACTGCACCAACAGGCTGGTGGCCGTCATGCCATCGACGTCGTAATCGCCATAGACGACGATTCGCTCGCGGGCGGCAATCGCCCGTGCGATCCGCTCGACCGCGGCGGGCACGCCTGGCAGCTCGCCCGGGTCGCGCAGTTGGGCCAGCTTGGGATCGAGAAAATCACGCGCCCGAACAGGGTCGTCCAGCCCACGGCAGATCAACAGCCGTGCGACCACCGCCGACACGCCGGCTGCCCGTTCCAGCGCCGCGATGCGCTCGGGCGAATGCGGATAGATGCGCCACTGCTTGGCCATATCGTCCTGACGTTCCGTGACCAAATGCAAAAGTCAAAACCGGCAAATCGCGCGTCCCATCCAGGCCGCGAGGATTTTTTTCGCCGGCTGTACCGTATAACGCCGAACGTCGCTATTTTTTCTTTTCTACGTGCAGCGTGTGTTTTCGCAGCCTGGGCGAATATTTGCTGAGCTTCAGCTTTTCGCCTCCCATCTTTCGCCGGATCGTGTAGTTGTGATCGCCAGTCTCTTCGCAAACCAGAAAGACCGTCTCCACCTTCTTTTTGCTTTTTGCCATGATTAGGGTTCAGGGTTCAGGGTTCACGTGTTCAGGCGCCAAACCGCGGGGCTGAATCCGTAAACCGGGTCCATTAAGGGCTTAATTCTAGCCCATCGGAGTGCGATCGCACCAGCCCCAAGCAGCGGAGGCTGTCCCTCGCGCGCCCTTGCCCGCTTCGAGCTGCGTTCCATTTTCTCGATTCGTTTATGGATAGATTTCCAGGCGAATCCAGTGACGACGGGCCGCCGTCTGTTGCGGCGAATTCATCTGTAAGCAGGCGACAGTCGCCCGTCCGCTCGGCGTTTTGCTGATGATGAACCCATTTTCGTCGACGCGGAAGTGGTCTTCCCAGCGTTGCTGCCGGGGATGAAAGAGTTCGACAACCACGCCCGAGTCGGGGTCAGCCATCCGCGTGTGATTGCTCTTGGAAACATTGCAAGCGCGGCAGGCCAGTGCGAGGTTCGAGTCGGCGTCGGTTCCTCCGGCCCCAGGCGGTACGATGTGCTCGACTTCAAACGGAAAATTGAAAACGGCCTCGGGTGCGCGGCAATACTCGCAACGGTGAGCTGCACGCTGAGCGACGGCGGGATAGCGCGGATTCACGTCTCCAACTCGTTCTTCATGACGGCCGCGCGCCGTCCAGCCGCGGCGACCTCCTCCTGCACGAGTCGCTCGAGTTCAACTTGTTCCGTCGCCGGAAGGGTCAACCTGGAGTCACGAGCCGCGCGCCAGCGAGTCATGAGCTCGTCGAGGCGTGCGCACTTCTCTTTTGTGAAAAACTCGTCTGCTTGCAGGTTTTGCACGACCACTAGCGTTCCCTTCTGATCGGCGGGCAGTTGGGCGGAGAGAGCGTCGAGTGCTTCGCCCGCCGTGTTGCCGACCGACTGTTGCTCGCCCGAAACGGCTCGATACCGCACCGCCCCACTGTCGCCTGGTTCGGGCAAAATAGAAACCCTGGTCATCGTCGCCTCGAAGAGTATCGGCCCCCTCATGCAATTCTACGATTCTAAATCCCGGCAGCCCACACCACAAGAAACTGTGGAGGTCGGAGCGACACGCGCAGCTCGCCGCCCTGGTCGACTGCGAGCTTTCCCGCGAGCCCGCGAATCCAGCGGCTGCGTCAGATCGCCCCCAGCAACAAGAGCTTTTCGAGCGCGTCTAGGAACTGGGACGAGAAATGGCGATTGGATCTTTTCCGAAGTCGCCTTCCAGCCAGCCGTGGTAGCCCATGCACATACCGTCGCCCTGGCGCAAATCCACCTCCGATAAAAGCCGAGCACCAGCCGAATCGCCGCTTTCGGCGAACCGGACCACAAAATCGACGTACAGCATTCGACTCGCGTTCCGTATGCCGCCGGAGACGCCGTCAACGACCATCATCAATCCATAGACGGCATCATCGATCCCTTTTTGAGCAGCGGCTCGGGCTTCGTCTGGTAGAGCGGGGTCAATTTGCTGCATCACATAG
>DATFDL010000633.1:0-11424 GCA_035252155.1 Pirellulales bacterium
AGAGTTATTCGACGACACGACCACGGCGAAGCGATCTAGCGTTTCCGCCTTCGCAGGTGGCTGACATTTTTGGCCCTGACCAAGTCTTCATCAACTTGCTTAAGGATGCCGCACCGGCGTCCGAGATGATGATCGATCAAAAGCATCGAAATCTCCTCGATGTCGAAGCATGGCTCCGCCGGGAGCTCGAAGCGGCATTCGATTTCCTGTCTCTCGAAAAGCACCAACATCTCTGGCTACACTGTTCGCGTGAACTTGCCGACCGTGTGCAGGCGCGTGCACGCAGGCCGCCAGCACGTGGTACAATACCCCCACCATTCTCCGAGGATCCCGCAATCCTAGCGATTCGCGATCAGTTCTTTAGGGAGCTAGAGGCAACAGCGCCCGGCGCAAATTTTACCGGTACGGAGGCGCTGTCGTGGGCGATCATCGTTGAAGCAGCCCTGTTAAACAAGCGCCTCTTGGAGGATATCGAGGATATCGCGGCTGTGAAATGCTGCCGAAACCTGCCAACTGGCGAAACGTGGATTGACTTTTATTCGCCACACCCATCGCCAGAGGCCCGCGAAATATTCAAGCAATACGTGACGTGTCGGTGGCCGATTCACGTCTTCGCATTGGATCCCGTTGTGGACGAGCAGAATATCGCCGATCAGTTCAGCCGCCGTCGCGAATTACAGTTAGCCCTCGCGGTCGGAGTCGCGCAGGGCGCGGTGAATGCCAGCACTGCTATGCAATTCATGCGACGCGTGGAGACCGATCTCGAAACAATCTCGCTGAACCGCACGATGGTTGGTTTCGCGCACGGACCCGATACGTTCGGCTGGCGGTTTTATCCGCGCGTGCAGCCGCCGCCGACGGTGGGCAACGGGCGGGCCTTTTTGCAAACCTTGACCGGACGGCCAACGTCAGGCCAAGACATCCAGACCCGACAACTGGAACCGGGCATGCGCGAATGCGAGGCAGTAGTCATCATGCCGTCATTCGTGCCCTATGTAACATTCGACATCCGCACGAACTGGTTTTGCCTCACCCATCCCGGCAAAGTTGAGCTCACCTTGCATGATACGATGAAGCTCAGTCGCATTTATGAGGGTGTGCGGCAACAGGCTGGATGCGTGCAGGGCCAATGCAAATACCGCGCGGGCGACGTGTGCCACCTGACTCGCGTGATCCAGCAACTCGAACGTCAGTTGCCGCTCCAAACCATGTTGGTCCATGTGCCCTACGAAAACACACTCGGCGGATTTGAGATGTTCGCCACGGGCGTCACCGACTTGGGACCTGAGTTCAAAGGCTTTTATGGCGAGCCAGGCGTGCGTGTCGTCAACGCCGCCTCCGCACAGTCAGGATCCGCAACGGCTCCAACCTCGGCCGCCGCCGCTCCGATGAATGCGCCTGCCAACAGCGTGTGCGGCGCGGTGGACCTGGGAATGAATGTGTCGGGGACGACCTACCAGTGCCAGGGCACCTGCGGCGGAACGACTCTGTTTCTCGTGGGAAAGAACTTTAGTGTCCACGAAACGAAGGTCGTCGCCGGTGGCAGGTGCGTGCCATTTGTGCTGCTCAGCCGCGAAATCATGCGCGTCACGATTCCCAACGACGTCGATACGGTTACAGACGCCACCAAGGAGGAATGGGTCGACGTCCACCTAGCCACGCCCTATGGGGTGACGAGCCATTTGGCAATACCCGCGATCCGGCCGGCCGCGCCTGCGGCCGCGAGCAAGGCGGCGTTGGGCTGGGATACCACTAGTTTTCAGTGCCAGATCTGTTATTGGCCGTTGGCCGCAGGCGGTCGCCCGGTGGCGGCGGGCGGTCAACAGTTGGGCGTGCAAGCACTCGCCTATCAGAAGGCTCCCCAAAAAATTACCGCCACGGATAGCAGCGACCCAGTGCTCCGGCCGCGTACCGCCTGCCTGCAATTTCGCGTCTCAGCGCAGACGGGTGGAACTACGCCACTGCTTCTCGGCGACACGCGCCCAGTGCCCGTCGTATTCGACCAGCAAGGCAAACTCTCCGTCGATTTCCAGTCCGCAGGTGGCACCGGCCCTGGCGATCTCATCAAAGAAGTCGTGATGAACAGGCTTGATGCCAGCCAAGGCGCGACCCAGATTGTGGCCGATACCTACGTGAACTACGACCAGCCTCACTCGCAAGGGTTGCCGGTGGTGAAGTTCGGTAAGCCTCTGACGATCGATATCGCGGTAATAACATGTTCTACAACGAACGCGGTCAACCTCCGGCAGAGGCCAACTCCCGCCGGTGCAGGCGATCGCGTTCCTGCGGAGCAGCCCGAAGAGATACCCTGCGAGAATTGCCCGCTGCCAGACCTCTTGCCCCCCGGTTCGACATGGGGACCGCCTGGTCCGCTGCCTCCTCCGCCACCGGCACCGACGACACAGTCGCGCAGCTTCCGGGACATGCGGCCCGGTCGTCTCGCCCCTCGTGTAGTGCGCCTGCCGCCGACTGACTAATATCGCTAGGTTTGACGATGGCATCAGTTTTCGTCGAGGACCCGGTCGTCGGCTGAATGGTCTTCGATCAACGGGGCTAGCTTACCGTCAAGCGCCGACTCCAGGATCTTCCGCACTTCGTTGTAATGCTGCGTCGCATGCCATGCGACTTTCGGGTCGCCAACGAGGCATATCCCCTTCGGGACACCCTCAACCAGAATCTCATCGACCTCGCCGTTGGAACGCCCGAATTTTAGGAGTTGCTCGACGTCGCCATAAACGGGAACGCCGTCGATGAAGACAAGTTGAATATGCCTTGGAAAGGTCAGCAGGAGGCTTTCAAATGGGTCGCCGTGGAGTTTTGGCGCTAGCACGAGATCGGCGGCGTTGCCATGTCGGATCGCTCCTAGCCGCTCTTCCAACCCGGCTACCTTTGCCGCGTCGACAGTGACCATCTTGAAAAGACGTTGTGCGGATAATCGGCGTTGCGGTGGCAGGCGCGCTTTCGAGTATGCGTGAGCAAACTTCATCTCTTCCAAGGCGTTGTTCGAGCCTGTGATCGACCAGTCCGGCGCCAGAGCAACGATGACTTCTTGATCGATTGCATCGGCGATGTTCGTCGTTTCGCCGTAGAGTACCAGATTGCTGCGCGGGGACCACACCAGCCCAACGCCGTTTTTTGGCATCTGCTGAAACTCGTCGCCGCTCAACGCAGTTCCATGAATGACGACAATCCCTGGTCGGAGCCAGCCTTGATTAGTCAGGGAGCCGAATTCGCTGCGGCTCTCGAGGTCGTCGCGACGGCCCTCGGCGACATGCAAAAAGATTCTGCGGATTTTGCCCGACGCCAACCCGAGTCGAAATCGAAAGCGTTCCTCGGGAGTGGTCTGCAAGATGCTGGTGACCTTGGAGTCGGTTTGATATTCGGAGTCTAAGTTTCTGACCAACAAAGGGGGAACATCGACTGGGTAGCTGGACTGCAAGGCGGTTGTGCCGCCTACCACGGCGCGTATTTCCGCATATTTAAGTGCCGCATAGCTGAGGTTGTTGCGCTCAATCTGAGCGTAATACGGCTGTTTGACCTTCTTTTCATACGCGCGATCGTTCTGCCATTCGTAGCGGTCGCGATATTTACGGTCGGACCGCCAACTCGGAATCGCATTCCATTGGGCGTGATTGTGGCAGTCGATCAACCCTGGGAAAATGTAGCCGCCGTGTTCGACCTGCCGAGCATCCGCCGAGACCGTAGTTCGTTCACCCGCTGTATCGTCGTACATGACGCCCAGAATCCCAGAATCGTCGAAGACGACGGTGCCTTTTCGGCTTCCGCGCTCGGTGACAATGTCGCCGTGAACCGCCCATGGCGCGGCCGCCGAAACGGGAACTACGCAGGTGACCGAGACAAATGCAACAAAAACAGCCAGCATATGCCTGGCGAAAGACGCGCGAATCATTTGCTACGCCTCAAAACAGCCTGATGGTTGTCACTACGTTGAAGGGGTGCCGGTCACAAACTAGCATAGTATCCGTTCTCGCTGGTTGCCATTGCAGGTTGGCCCAGCCGTTTGAGCGTTCGTGCGGCCAAGGCGTCGTTCGTTAAAAGGTGCTGCCGATGAAATCCGAATTCCTTGTTGTGCTTGCCGTGCTTGGCTTCGGCGTCGGGACCGCAAACGGGCAACCGCGATTGCAGGTTCCAGGGGCGCTGGTGAAAGTTCGTCTCTTCGACAAACTGGCGGTCGTCGCCCGCGAAATCTCGGTGCCCGGCCCAGTAGGCGCCCGGGAGGTCTTGGTCCCTGGATTGCCAAAGCAGATCCTGCCGAACAGCCTTTATGCGGAGGACATAGTTGGTACCGAAGTCCGCGGCGTTCGCATCGAGGCTCAACCTGCTGCGGACAACCCGCATGCCGCGACCGCACAGCTCGATATTCAATTGCAGGACTTGGCGGAGCTATTGCGAACCAACGAACGATCGCGGCAAGCGGTGCAGGCCGAGAACCGACTGCTGGCGAATATTGAAGGCTTTGTGCTCGCTCCTCGAACCGTTCGACTCTCACAGAGGATCCTCGGGCTTGATCGACTGGAAGAGTTTGTTGACTTCATGCGGGAAGCTCGGGATCGCGCGGTGCAAAGAGCAGCGGTGCTTGAGCACGAGCGAAACCAGCTCCTCCGAAGCCATGCTGAAATCAACCAACACCGAGCCCAGGCCGCGAGCCAGGCTCCGCCCGACACCGTGCAACGAGCGGTTGTGGTGTTGAATTTGACCGCCAATCCGGGGCGCTTTCGGCTGTGGTATATGGTCGACAACGTTTCCTGGAGCCTCGCCCACCGAATCGATGCTCGTATCGGGTTGGGAACGCTCCGACTTCAGTCGCTCGCGGTCATCAATCAAAACAGCGGCGAAGATTGGGCTGACGTCGAGTTAACTCTTTCGTCCGGCGCTCCGTTGTTGTTATCCGCTGCGCCCCAACTGCCGGCGCTGCAGGATAATCGCTTCGCCATCGATGCACATATGACGGAATCAAAAGCACAAGATTACGTTAATGCGGCGATCAAAGAACGAAACCTATCGAAGGCAGCCGGCCCGGCGACCAACTCGATCATCGGAACAATTCCGCGGATGGAGCCCTTCCCGCTCGACGCCCTCACCGCGCAGCGGGCGAACCAACTGCAAACCTTGGAGCGGCACAGCCCCGAGTTACCGGCACCGCGTGCTGCGCAGGTGCCGGGGCATACGACTTGGGCTCCCGCAGCGGATCATTCGTTGGGCCGCATCACCGTTCCTGCCCGCTCCATGGCGCAAAACTTCGACTTCAACCGCGCCCAGACACTAACGATAAGCGCAGATCACAGAACCGCGATACCTCTCCTTAGCTCGGTGGTCTATCGAGAGGCCGTCGTCAAGAACAACTCGAACCTATTGCTGCTCCCCGGCCCTACGGTGGTCTTTCTCGACGGTAACTTCGCCGGTCAGGGGTGGATCGAGGGAGTCCCTCCACGTGAATCGTTCGTGGTTGGCCTCGGCGTCGATCCCCTATTGCGTGCCAAGCGCGAGTTCTTGGGCAACACGGCAAGCCGTGTTGGCAATCAAACCGTCGTCACGGGGAAATACAGACTAACGATCGAGAATAGCGGCAGCACCAGGAGGACCGTACTCGTTCGCGACCGTGTGCCCGATCGAGCAATTCCCTTCATGACGCAAGGCTCAAATCCGCGTCAGCCGACCTCGCCGCCTCAGCCACCGGCTGGCCTTTGGGAATGGGATATCGATGTCCCTGCACAAGCGATCGGCACTCATGCCGAAACTCGCGAATACACCGTTACTCAACGGACTTACTAATAAATCCGTCAGTGCCCCACAGCGGCCGGCGAACCGACGCGAGGCGCGACGGAAATGCCGGCAGTCCGCGGCGTCGCGGCACTCGCCCGCCCGAACGATGACGATTAAGTCAGCGTGGACGAAGAATAACTTCAGCATTTTATCACGGCCCTCAACTAGCCTCTCCCAGAAGGAGCGGTTAAGTTACCTCTCCCGAAGGAAACGTCTCCTAACCTCTCCCAGACGGAGAGGGAGCTGTAGGGCAAGTTATATTCCGTCCGCTCGTTACGTCCGCTTGAACTGCCGGTCGAGGTCTTCGCGGGTGAAGACCAGCTCGGTGGGGCGGCCATGCGGGCAGTGGTGGCTGTCTTGGGCCAGATGCCGCTGCTCGATGAGCGCGGCCACTTCTTGTGGCGAAAGCGGATCGCCGGCTTTGATCGCTGCCCGGCATGCCAAGGCGTGCAACAGCTCGTCCAGCAAGTCGCGGCGGTCGGGCGGGCGGCCGCCCGATGTCAGCCGTTCGATCAGCGTCCGCAAGATTTCGACGGGATTGCTGCCGGCCAGCATGGCCGGGTAGCTGGAGATCAACACCGTGTCGCCGCCGAAAGGCTCGGCCTTGATGCCCAAAGTGGCCAAGAGCTCGCGCTCTTCGAGCACCGCGGCGGCGTCGGTGGCGCAGAGATCGACCGGTTCGGGCACCAGCAGATGCTGGGCCTCCAGCGCGCCAGCCAAGACCCGCTCGCGCAATTGCTCATAGAGAATCCGTTCGTGCAAGGCGTGCTGGTCGATCACCGCCACGCCGTCGGCCGTCTCGGCCACCAAATAGCGATTGTGAATCTGCAAGGCGCCCGCGGCGCGTGACACGTTGGCGGCCGGCGCGGCATGCTCGACAGAGCTGGATTTATGGCTGGCATGACCGCCGTTGGCGCCCGGGGCGCCGCCCATCAACGGCGTTAATCGCAACGGGGTGGCAGCGGCCGTCGGCAACGGCACCTCGAACCGCGTTTGATGCGCGGCCACGGGCGTGGGTTGGTCGGCGGCGCCGGCGGGGTCTTGCCAATCGGCCATTTGCCCCTTGGCCCAGTCGACCAGCTCGCTGCGCAATTGGGCGGCACGCTCTGCGTCGTGTGCGCCGCTTTGGTCGCGCCCCTCGGCTGCCGCTGCATCGAGCCGGTGGGTCAGATCGGTCGTCAGGAACTTCGTGCGCAACGTGCCGAGCAATTGGCTGTAAAGCCGCCCGCCGTCCTGAAACCGCACTTCCAGCTTCGTCGGGTGCACGTTCACGTCGACCAGTTCCGGCGGCAGCTCCAACGACAGGAACGAAACCGGGCAGCGGCCCGTCAAGAGTAGCCCGCGATAAGCTTCGGCCAGCGCGTGCCCCAGCGAGCGATCGCGGATCGAGCGGCCGTTGAGAAACAGGTACTGCATGCGGTTGTTCGGCCGGCTCTGGCTGGGATGCCCCACATAGCCCGACAGCCGCACGTCGCCATCCCGGCTTTCGAGCCAGAGCAGCGCATCGGCCAGTTCTCGCCCGAAAAAATGGGCGATCCGCGCCAGCGGCGCGTCGCACGGCGGCAGCTCGTAGAGCGAACGCTGATTGTGGCGCAGCGAAAAGTGAACCTGCGGGTGAGCCAGCGCTAGCCGCGTGAGCGCTTCGGTCACGTGTCCCATTTCGGTCTGTACCGAACGCAAAAACTTGCGCCGCACGGGCGTGTTGAAGAAGAGATTGCGGACTTCAATCGTCGTGCCCGTGGCGCAGCCGCAGGGCGAGACCGGCGAGGCCTGGCCCGCCACCACTTCGAGCTCGGCGCCGGCCTGGGCGTGGGCCGTGCGGCTGCGCAGGCCCACGCGGCTGACTTCGGCGATCGAGGCCAGCGCCTCGCCGCGGAAACCGAGTGTTTGCACGCGAAACAGATCGTCGGCCGTCCGCAACTTGCTGGTGGCATGGCTGGCGACCGCCAGGTTCAACTCGCCGGGGGCGATGCCGCAGCCATTGTCGACCACGCGAATGGCCTCGAGCCCGCCTTGCTCGACCGAGACGTCGATCCGCGTCGCCCCGGCGTCGAGCGAGTTTTCGACCAGCTCCTTAACCACGCTGGCCGGGCGTTCGATTACCTCGCCCGCCGCGATCTTGTTCACGACGCTCGGCGGCAGTTGCTGGATCGCGGGCATCTGAATCCGTTCGCTTCTTCCAACAGGTCCGAACCACGAATGACACGAATGACACGAATAATTTTGATATTCAAGACCGATATGTGGACCAGCCGCCCCCGGCTGGTTCCCGATGCCGACTTCGTCGGCGACCGACAGCCGAGGGCGGCTGTCCCACATGTCTGATTCGTGTCATTCGTGTGATTCGTGGTTTTTTCCCCGTTTCACAGTGAGCTCACAACCCAAATTCCTTGATCTTACGATACAGCGTGCGCTCGCCGATGCCCAGCAGCGCGGCGGCTTCTTCGCGGTTGCCGCCGGTCAGCTTGAGCGTTTCGGCCACAAATAGCCGCTCGATTTCCGCCAGCGGTTTGCCCACCAGGCCGCCCAGGTCGCCGCCGGAGGGCGTTTCGGCCGGCGCGGCAGCCGGGTCGGCCAATTCGCTGGGCAGATCGTCCAGGTCGAGCACACCGTCGACATCGACCACTACCATGCTTTCGACTGTGTTGCGCAACTCGCGCACGTTGCCCGGCCACGAGTAGGCCATTAGCCTTCGCCGGGCGGCGGTCGACATGCTCTTGACCGGCTTCTCGTGCCGCTTGGCGAACTGTTTCATAAAGTGCTCGATCAAGAGTGGAATGTCCTGGTTGCGTTCGGTCAGCCGCGGCAGCGTGACGGTGACTACCTTGAGGCGGTGGTAGAGGTCGCTGCGAAACGTGCCGGCGGCGATCTGCTGCTCTAGGTTTCGATTGGTAGCCGAAAGCAACCGCACGTTGACCTTGACCGGGTCGTTCGAGCCGACGCGGGTGATCTCGCCGCTTTCGAGCACCCGCAGCAGCTTGATCTGCGTGGGCAGCGGCATGTCGCCCACTTCGTCGAGAAACAGCGTGCCGCCGTGGGCGAACTCGAACTTGCCCACCCGATCGAACGAGGCGTCGGTGAAGGCCCCTTTGACGTGGCCGAACAGCTCGCTCTCCAAAATGTTCTCGCTGAGGGCCGCGCAGTTGAGGGCCACGAAGGGTTTGTTTTTGCGCGGGCTGTTCTGGTGGATGGCCTGGGCGACCAACTCTTTGCCGGTGCCCGTCTCGCCCTGGATGAGCACGGTGGCGTTCGTCGGGGCGATCCGTTTCAGCAGGCTGATGACGTCGTTCATCTTGGGGCTGGTGCCGACCACGCCTTCGAAGCCGAACCGCTCGTCGAGCCGGCGATGCAGCTCGGCGTTGGTGCGGCGCAGCTCGGCGCTGTCGGCGGCCCGCTCGACCACCGCCCGCAACTGCCCCAGGTCGAGCGGCTTGAGCAGATAGTTGAAGGCCCCCTGCTGCATGGCGGTGACGGCCGAGGGCACGGTGCCGTGGCCGGTGACCAAGATGACCTCGGCGTCGGGCAGGTCGTTCTTCGCTCGGGCCAGGATCTGCAAGCCGTCGACGTCGCTCATCATCAGATCGGTAAGGATCACGTCGAACTGTTCGCGTTCGACCTGCCCGGCCCCTTCCTTGCCCGACGTGGCCACGGTGCAGCGGTAGCCGACGCGTTCGAGGCTTTCGGACACCGCCTGGGCATGCTGGGCGTCGTTATCGATGATCAGCACCCGCGCGGCCGGGCGGTCACTGGTCGAGTCGGGAGCGGCGGGCGGTTTAGCGGCTGCTTTCTCTGCGGAAACCATCCCGCCGATGATACCGGGCGGCGTGCGAAAGCGGGAGTGGGGGAGAGGCGAGGAGGCGATAGGGCGAGATGGCGCGACTCGGCGAGGTAGCCCGGGGCCTTGTGCCCCGCCGTGGGGGCTGGCGCCCGCGGAGCCGTCGCCGTGTCGAGGAAGTCAAAATGCAATCCCGGCGCGCCGGGACAAAAGTCAAAACCGAAATCGTTCGGGCATCGCCCGCATCAACCAGCAGCGGTCCGATGAAGCAGCACGTGCACCACCCAGTGACGAAACTGCGCGATCAGAGCCGTCGTGCCCGTCTTTCCCAATTGGCTTAGGAACGGGATCAAGTCGGCGCTGGCTAATTGTGGAAACGAGAGGCTCTTGGGCCGCACCTGGTAGCCACCGGCTTCGAGATGGTGAAAGGCCAGTCCTTCGGCGGTCATTCGCCAAACTTCGGGCACTCCTAACGCCGCGTAAATACTCATGCGATCCAGCGAGCTGTGCGTGACGTCCATCTCAATCGCCAGATCCGGCGGCGGATCGATGCGCAGATCGAGGTGCGTTTTTCCTGCCAGTCGCCCAGCGCTGGCAATCCAATAACAATTGTCGGGTTCGAGTCCCCGGCTTTTTTTTCGCCGCCTCAGTGTGACGGTGCGCCCTGGTTCGCACGGCAATTGCAGTTCCTCCGTGATTACGTCGATAAACCGCCCCAGAAAATAAGCGGGCCGTTCGTGTTCCCAAAGCGGGCTCATGATCTCCAGAGTCCCCCGATCGTAAGTGAGTCGGAAGCGGCGCGTTTTGCTGAAGGCGCGCAGCAGTCGGGTGTACGTGACCCAGTCGATGTCGTGCAGCACGGCCGAGGGTTTGATGCTCGATGGGGCAATCGCCATGAATCGATCTCCGCGAAACGCCAGTCGCCTTTCCCAGTTTATTTTAACCGGCAAACGACGCTGGTACTATTGTCCCGCACCCACGCTCTTGCCCGCGCAAGGTTGTGTCTCGCGGAGCGAAATGGCTATGGTATGCGCTGGTTGGCCACGGGTTGCAGCGGTCCGTCATTGCTCGAGACCGTCGTCCAAACTAACAGGCGCCCGCGGCCGTCGCGATCGCTAGTGGCCGCGGTCAGTTGGCGGCCGTCGGGCGAAAAGACGAGCGCGAGATGAAAGACGGCGTCGAACTGCCGTAAGGTGAACAACTCTTGCCGCGTCGGCCGATGCCACATAAGCAGCCTGCCGTCGCGCCCGGCACTGCACAACGTCCGCAGCGATCGCCGCGGCCCCATAGCTCGATCAGGCCCGTTTCGCCCGCCGAGGCAAGGAAACGAGCGGAAGGAGAGAAGGCCACTGCGCGCACCTTTTCATTTGCTCCGCGCTTGCCCAGCACGGCGTCGAGACGACCTTAAGCATTCGCCAGGCCGACCACGCCATCGGTGCCCGCCAACGCCAAGGTCTGTCCATCGGGCGAAAAGCTGGCGGCATAACAAGCGGGGCCGAGATACGGCAAGTCGGCAAGTCGCTTCGCGCTCGCCGCATTCCAGAGAGCGGCGGCACCATCGCCGCCGGCGGTGGCCAGCTTTTTGCCGTCGGGCGAAAAGGCGAGGTGTTGCACGCGACCGGAAGTTACGCGAAACTCCGCGCGCCGCTGCCCCGCGGGCAGCTCCCAGAGCCGCACTTGGCCGTCGATGCCGCCGGCGGCCGGCGTCTGCCCGTCGGGCGAGATCGCCACTGTCAATGTGTCTTTTTGGCCGGCTTCGAGAAATTGCCGTAGCTCGCAGGTTTCGACGTCCCACAGCCGCAGCCGGCCGTCTTCGCCGCCGCTGGCCAGCAGCTTGCCATCGAACTCGGGAGTCGTTTCGATGA